>NZ_JBFAJD010000036.1:0-101801 GCF_040655035.1 Streptomyces sp. NPDC050549 | reverse complement strand
CGCCACAACAGAAACCGGCTGAACACACCAACCACAAGCCACACGGGTCACGATTCAACCGACCAGAGTGGGTCCGCGTTCAACCGCCGCCGACAACCCCAGCAGAGCGACCAACCCGGAGACAGCGAGGCCGACCAGTTCCAGCACGACGGTGGCCACCACCGGGTGGTCCCACGAGGGGCATCGGATCGAGCCGCTCCCACTGTCCTCTTCATCGGCCACGTCGTCAGAGTAGCCATCGGCAGCGCGAACGTTGCCTGATGCGGCACTAGGCAATCACCCTGGGACGCTGACCCGTCCGCACCACTGCACCGGAACGGAATCAGCGTCCCTGCACTTCAGGCGTCTGCCGATGACGTCCGAACGTCCGGGCGGCGGTCCGGGACGTGCTCGTACATGGCTCTGAGTATCGGAGCCAGCGCTTCGACGACGCGGTCGTCCTCGACCTCGCCCAACTCATGCACTGCGCGGTCGAGACACGCCCGGGCCCCGCGGAGGTCCCTGCGCGGCGGGGATAAGTGGAACCGGGCGGCAGTCAGCCACAGTCGGGCCGCCAGACCGTGGCTTCCTGCGATGGCGGCGGCCACGGCTCGGACCTCGATCCAGTGCGTGGCCTCGGAGGACTTGACGCCGTAGGCCCGGATGTCCTGGTTCTCCAAGCTCCGTATCATGGCCTCGACTTCGCCGGAACGCCCCGCCCGCGCCGCGTGCCACAAAGCGGCGTGGGGATCCTCACCAGGCAGGGAACCCAGGGCGAGGAGCGAGGGCTGCGGAAACGTGCGGGAAGCCAGCCTCCCGCCAGGTCCATCCGCCGTCGCGTCCCTGCGTCGCGCGTCCGCCACCATGGCGACGGTGACACCCAGCATGATCATCAGCAGGCCCGGCCACGCAGGCCTCACAGGCAACTGACCGAGCCACAGCCAGGCGATGAGTGCGGCTACCGGCACCTCCAGCAGAAGCATCACGCTCACCGCTGTGGCCGGCACCCTGCCGAGCGCGAAATTGAGCGAGAACAGACCGAGAAGCTGGGGAAAGATGAGCAGACCCAGCAGCGCGAGCCAAGTGTCACCGCTGAACGTGCCCAGCGGGGTGCCCGTGACCAGGCAGGCCACCAGCAGCTCCACAGTGCACACCGAGAAGCACAGCACCGAGTAGAACGGTGTACTGACATCGGGGCGGGCCTGTTCGCTGAGCGCCGTGTAGGCCGCCTGTGCGACCGCACCCGCAAGGGCGAGAGCATCACCCGCCATCGCCACGCTGCCCGCCCGCATGTCCGCGCCACTGGCAACCGCGGCACCCACCACCGCAATGGCCAGGCCCGCCCATGTAGCGCGCGGGAGCCGCTTTTTCAGAACAGTAGCGATGAGTGCCTGCCAGACCGGCTGGGTGGCGACCAGCGCGGTCGCCATCGCCACGCTCGTCATCCGTGTACTGGACATGAACGTGACGAAGTGGGCGGCCAATGCCGTTCCGGCGAGCACGCCGAAGAAGACGCCACGGCGTTGCTCCCCGCGCACGAGGAAACGCTCCCCGCGCATCACCTTGCCCATCTCACGCCGACGGATCAGCAAGAACGGCGGCCCCAGAGTGAGGAGGCCCAGCGCGTTGCGCCAGAGGGCCAGCGCCAGTGCGGGACCGGCGGCGTACGCGGTCAACGGCGCGGTCATGGAGATCGCGACGACTGCCACCAGCACGGCGGTAACGGAGAGGGCATTGAGCTTTGTGCGCATGACTAGGAGCAGCCTTCATGGTGTTGTACCGGGTTTGCTTCGGGACGAATGGGCGGAGCCGATGCGGTGCACCGTTACGGAGCCGTGAGGCCTGTGGCGTGAGCAGGCCGCGGACAAGGCACGACGGATCACCGGGGCGTACGGTTCAACGTCGAGTGGGGGCCTCATTCAGTCGTTGAGCGGGTCGACGACGTCTACGGGAGGGACCTCCTTCGGACGCCTGGCGCCGCGTGCAGCCGGTGAAAGGAGCCCGCTGGGCCACGCAGGCCGTGCATCACCGGTACCAAGTGATCGCAGTGCCACCTGGCGGGACCGACCGTGTCGGAGTCGGGACCGGTCAGTTCCACTCAGGCAAGCCTCTGGCAGTGGAGCTCCGCGACCGCCTCGGGAGACAAGGTTTCTGGGTAAGCCGCGTGGTGTCCGCTTCATGGCAGTTGCCCGGCCCTTTCATGGGTTGACCAGCAACAATGGGCCCCATGGGGTGGTTGTTGAGATCCATGTGCGACTTCGGGAAGCTGCAGGCACTGTGGAGGGTTCCTGTCCGTTCCCGTGGATCGATCAGGTCGAGGACTTCCTCGCCGAGCAGGAGGCCGCGGAGGTGTATGACGACGGTGAGGAGTACGGCCAGGCGTACGTCTTCTTCATCGCCGGGGCCGCCGAAGCAGATCTCCTGACCATCGCTTCTCGCCCGGCTCGTCCTGCAGACATCCCGAGCGGAGTGTTCGCGATGGCCACCAGCGATGAGGTGGAGGACATCGGCCTCGGGCGACGTGTTGAGCTGCCACTTGGTTGGGCCATTGCCCAACCGGGGGCCGGCCGGGCCCCGGTTATGCCGGCTGCTGACTCCTGTTCGAGTTCGTCGTCTGCCCGCGGTGCACGCAGTCCCTGGCGGCCCGGACTGTTGAGGATGGTCACTGCTTCGTCTGTCTCCAATCCGACCGGCCAGGAGTAAGCGGGTGCTGGTCGAGCGTGTCATCACAGGGTCCTCACGGCCGAGAGTGAAGCGGGTCGACCGGAGGAGACGGGGCAGCAGCAGAACGGGTTGCAATGAGACGGCAAAATCGCCACTGGCCGTCCCCTGCGTCGTACATCGGCGGGAAGAGCGCACGGCGCTCCGGATGCCGCGCGACAGGGAGAGCACCCTTGGCATGCCGTCACAGCCATGCCCGCCGCGGACGGACCGGCATCGTCGCGCTGCTGCGACCGGCGGGTTCAGGTACTCCCCGTGACTTTGCAATCGCCCTGGTCATCGGCCACGCTCCCACGCTCCACCACGACACGACTGCGGGGACTGGGTCGCATGATCGTGGTGCGAGCTCGTAGACGCAGAGTCGGCGGCTTGATCGGTCGCCGGCATTAACGGGAGCTTCGATGCGTGCACCCGGCGAAGTTCATGACGCTGCGGCAACCGGCGTATTCACAAGGTTCCTTCGACTTCGACATGGCCCGGCGCCTGACGGCGGACCATGAGATCCGCAGCGAACTGCCTCACGACGCGACGATCTGGTCGAATTCGATCGAGGTGGCCGTATTGTTCGTATAGCGAATAGCGTGCGCATTACGGAGGTTGTGCCGGGTGGTCACGGTATTCTGGTAATCGAGCATCGCGACGGTGATGTTCTTGCGTCCGCCCGAATTGATGAAGTCAGTGAAGGGCCAGCTACGGGTTGCGCCCCGGTACAGGGTGAGCTGATTGGCGCTTACGTCATCGACTCGCTCGACGTAATCGACACAGGTGCTGTCGATGAACAACGCGGAGTTGTGTTGGGTGAGCGGTCGTGCCCGTACCAGGCAGCGGTGGTGGCAGCCGCGCCGACGCTGCCGAAGCAGACGCCCAACAGCGAGCAGTGCCGTGGCGGTTGTGCCGGTCAGGAGTAGGCGGCTGCTGGTCGAGCGGATCATCACAGGGTCCTCGTGGTCGAGAGTGAAACGGGTCGACCGGAGGAAGCGCGGTAGCGGCAGACCAGGTTGCAATCAGACGGCAAAATCTCCACCGGCGGTCCCCTGCGTCGTGGGTCTGTGAGAAGAGGTCACCCACATCCCTTCGAAACCGCGCATGCCGCTGACTGACATCGTCGCGCTGCCGCGATCGGCAGGTTCAGGTATCCCCGCTACTCTGCAATCGTCCTGGGGCGGATCTGTAAGTCTGTTGATCGCGTCCCAGATACAGTTGACCCCTCGGTGCAGGCGTTTTCCTGCTTGAGTACAGCGAAAGTTTGACCAACGGAGAGGTGCGCCAGCATGGGCTGGGACACATTGCTGACCATAGTGGCCGTCGTGGTGTGCGGCGTGATTTATCTATTGCCGTCATACATTGCCTTCAATCGGCACAAAGAGAACCGCTGGCTGATCCTGGTCATCAACGTCTTTCTCGGCGGGTCGTTCATCGGATGGCTGGTGGCTCTGTACATGGCCACTCGCACGGCTGCGGTTAGGGGCATCAAGAGCGCCTAATCTCGAAGTTTCGTGACGGTCCGCCGACGGAGTCGGTGGACCGTTTTCGTGCCGAGGGCGAAGGCTGTACAGGCCCAGGGCCCGAGTGCCGCCTCGGGATGGCGCCGGGTTCCACCGCTCCGGGTGTTGTGCTGCAGTCGTAGGGGCGGGGAATCCGTTGGTCAGCCGGGGTTCGGCAGGAGTGCGAGCCGCTCGAGAGCTGTGGTGACACCCGCCTGGTCATCGCCACCGGCACTTCGGTGGCGGGCAACCTGGCCGAGGCCCATGCCTTTCGGGACACCAGATAGCGGATCGCGTCCAACAGCTGCCGGTGGCAGTAGCCCTCGGGCCGCCCACCCCGCCCCTGGAACCAGGCCGGCACCGGCAGCAACGGCCGGACGGCCACCCACTCCACATCCGACATCTCCGACGGATGCCAGCGCACCCGGTCCGGATGGTCGGCCGCGTTGCCGTACGCGTGCGCGAAACAATCGCACGACACGGCGGCCGAGTTGAAGCATGCGGGCCCGGGCGCGTACAACAACGACAACAGGGCCTCCGGGAACCACTCGGAATGGGATCGCACCCCCGAGCTACCTGGAGGCCCTGCTTTCACGCGCGGCAACCGCCGCAGTCACCCGATCGAGACTCCCGTTCGATCGACAGCCTTCGAGATCGGTACGGGCAACAACCACTTACGTGTCGGGATGCTCCGGCAGGGCGAGCCAGTCCGACCAGGAGATCTCGCGGCCGAGGAAGCGCGGCTGCTCGAACGGCCAGTCGGCAGCGATCCACTGCGGCACCAGCGCGTCGAGGGCCTGCTCGGCCTTGCTGCCCACTAGCTCGTCCACCACCCACCAGGAGATCTCGCCGTCCGCTCCGACCTTCTCCGGTGGGTCGATGTAGACACAGCCGAGCAGAGCGGTCTCCGCCGCGTCGAACAGCGCATAGTTGAAGGACTGGTGTGCGGCGATCTGCTTCTCGTGCCGCAACAGGTCGGCCTGGTCTGCCTCGTAGGTCATGGTGGCCGCGGGCCATCCCCAGGCCGGGCCGAAGATGGTCCACAGCCGCTCGCGCGAACCCATCACAGCCGGATAGTCGAGCGGGGTGTCCGCCTCCCGGATCGGCCGCAGGTGATGGCCACCGCCCGGCAGCGGTACCAGGACAGGATGGACGAAGTCATCGGGAAGCCAGCTCATGGCGCCCGACCGTAGCAGCGCGCGGCCGTCCACTCCCCTGGATTTTCCCCGTACACCGCCAGGCCCTGAAGGGGTAAAGCTGGCTGGGCCGGGGCTGGTGACGGCCGTTGAGCATCTGCTCGCGTGTTTCGGCTCGGGCTGCCCGGCGGACGGTATTGCCGCCCATGTGCAGTTCCCGGGCGATCTCCCGGATGCCGTGTCCCTGGTCAAGGAGGGCGTGGACGATCGCGTGGCGTTCACGCTGTCGGGCCTCGATGGGCGACATCTCCTTCGTCGTGTTCTCCGGCTCGGCGAAGGAGACGTCCACGATGCCGTTCGCGTCGGCGTCCGGCGGTTTGAGGCAGGCGTTGTGCCGGCGCACGCAGCCTTCCACCGCGGTGCCGAGGTTCTGCAGCCGGTGGAAGGGGTCTGCGACCTGGACCGCGTAGGGTGCTCCGGAGCGGGCGCCATCGGCGCAGGACCCGGCCCGGTCCCGGCAGATGACCTCCGAGCCGGGTCAGCGGAGCGTGCGGGTGAACTGGTACGCGCTCTGCGACGTGCCGCTGCAGGTGTCGGAAAGCTGACCATTGGTGGCGCAGGCCTTGTCCCGGCCCAGCGACCAGAAGGACAGCTCCTGGATGCCCTTGCTCGCGGCGAAGTTGGCGAGTGTGGTGGCGTTGGCGGTGGTGAACACCTCGGCGGTGGTGTCGTTCACGCCGATCATGGGGGTGTTCCCCTCCATGGCCCACAGCTGTGCGGAACTCTTGGTCGTCCAGATGCGGCCCAGTTGGTCGTGCAGTGCGGTCGCCGCGCCGGTGGCCGCCTTGCCCATGTCCATGGCCGGGCCGTAGTCCATGGTCATGATGTTGACCAGACTGACCGTCAGGGCGTTGCTCTTGGCGTTGTTCAGCAGGTTGATGGAGTTCTGCTCCAGGCCGGTCGGGTCGACCGGGAGTGTGTACTGGACGTCGAGCCGGCGCCCCGCTGTCGCGTACTCGCTCTGCAACTGCGCCAGGGCCTTGTTGCGCCGGTCGTTGGCAGCCGTGTTGTTGAGGGTCGAGCCTTCTATGTCGAGGTCGACGCGGGTGAGGTTGAGGCTGTCGATGACCCGCTTGTACTGGGCCTTGAGGGACGACACCGAGGTACAGGCGGCGCCCAGCTCGGTGCCGGAGGCGCCGCCGAAGGAGGCTATGACGTCGCCGCCGGCCGCCCTCGTGGAGTTGATGGCGGCGATCCAGGAGGGGTCGGTGATGGATGTGTCGCCGTTGAAGGTCGCGGTGCAGCCGTTTCCGGCGATGACGAAGGCGAGGGTGAAGTACTTCTGACCGGTGGCATTGCGTGCGTTGGCGAGGGCGGACGGGGAGTTCCAGGTCTCGGCGTACGGTGCCGAGTACCGGGCGGGGAAGCCGGGCCCGGGGTTCGCCGCTGTCGGGGCGGCGGATGCCGAGGGGGCGAGGACGGCTGCCGCCGCCGCACCGACGGTCACGGCAATGGCCAGTGTGGAGCTGCTCTTTCGACGCATGAGTCCTCCGAGATGCAGCACACCCGGTGCGCTGGTGGGGGTAGAGGAAGCCACGCATGTTCACGTCCATGAACGTCTTCCGTTCACATGAACAGGCTGAAGCCATTAAGGCCTAGACCAATGCACCCGTCAACCCCTGCGGCAACAACAGGCGGACGCTACGACCCTTGCACCGACGGCCAGTTGGAGACGTCAGTTGATCGCGGAGGAGGAGAGGACATACCGCGGCCCCGAGGCGATCGAAGCACTCGGGGCCACGTCTGCGCGTTGCGGGAATGGAGGGCGGTCGCCTACGCGGCGATGTGCTCTGCGGGGCTTCAGCCGGACGATCGTCCCCGCAGGCAATAGGTGAGGCCCGGGGACACTGTCCCCTCCACTCCCACGGTCCTTCCAACCACACTGCCCCACCGTGCATTCCCGGCCGACAGGACGGGGCCCGGTCGGCGACGGTGCGGCGCGAGTGTCCCTCCGAAGCGGGCGTGCGGAGACGACCTCAGCAGTGGCGGGACGACCCCGGCACTGGCGTCGCCCTCGCCCTCGCCCTCGCCCTCGCCCTCGCCCTCGCCCTCGCCGGTACGATCCGCTTCCCGTCGGCCGTGCCGTACCCGCGCCCACGACCGGGCGCCGGTGTCGTCAGGGCGGAGGCGCGGGCATCCGGCTCGTCCGAACGTCCGGACAGAAGTCGGGGTCGGAGTCGTGGTCGGGCGCGCTTGCGGTCAGGTACCAGTCCCGTTATTCGAGTCCGGCTTCCATTCCTCGGCCAGGAGCCCGAGGAGCACTTCGTCGACGAACTCCCCCATCACCCAAGCCGCCGAACGCAGCACCCCTTCGCGGACGAAGCCGTTGCGCTCGGCGGAGCTCAGCATCGTGTCGTTGTCCGACAGCGTCTCGACCTGCAGCCGGTGCAGGCCGCGGACGACGAAGCCGTAGTGGCACAGCACCGCGACCACGTCGGTGCCACAACCCCTGCCACGGGCGGAGGGCAGCAGCCCGAGGCCGATGTGAGCGATCCGGTGGTGGTCGTCGATGCCCCACAACACCGCGCTGCCGGATCAGGGTGCCGGAGTCCAAGTCCGCCACGGAGAAGGGCGCATCCCCCTGTTCCTTGTCGTCCACCGCGAACGGCGAGCCCTTGGAGCCGGGCGCGATCGGCCGCCACGGCCGACCGTCGGCCCGCGCCTGGGTGACCACGTCGTCGTGGAGCTCCGACTGCAGGATGGGGATGTCGTCCTCGTGCCGGGCCCTGAGACCGACCTTGTCACCCTTCAGCATGCGAGATTCCTGTCCGAGCGAAGTGACCCGCGGCAAACGGTCATACCGCCGCGGCGACGAGCGGTTCAGGGGGCAGTGAAGGCCGTCTGGACGATGTCGGCAAAGAGACGGCGCAGGTGCCATTGAGGAAGAGCTCGGGGCCGTGAACCGTGAGGTCGACGTCGGCGCAGCGTGGGGCGAGCGGGACCAACCTGGGCGGAGCAGTTCTCGTACGCCTCCGCCTCCTCACGAAGCCCTCCCCTCACGATCACTGTTGTCCACCTACCCGCCGGTTCGCGGCACCCGAGCACAGCGCCCGCCGGTGGGGGGACGCGGACCGGGCCGGCGGGAGTGCGGACTCCTACCGGTCACGAGCTCCCGCAAGATGTCGGTGACAACCGACACGTGGAGGCGGCAGCGCTCCAACATCCCCTGGATGTGAGCGAGTTCGACACCCGGTGCGAATGCGCCATCATCCGTGGCCGCCCGCCGCAGATCATCATCGGAATGGCCTCGGCCCCCCGCATGCGCCTGACAGCCCGGACGGCCACCCGCCGGATGTTGCTGGTACCCCAGAACTTCCTGGAGCCGTGCACGAGGAATCGTTCCTCGGCGCCGGTCCGCGCGGTCGCCGGCTTTCGTACCCTGGCGGCATGCGCATGCGTCCCACTCTCAGCTGGACCCCACCTGGGGACCTCCCTCCGGGTACCACGGATCTGGGGGTGGTCACCGACCTGCTGAGCGCCGGTGGTGTGCTGGTGCTCAGCGGCGCGGGCATCTCCACTGAGTCGGGCATTCCCGACTACCGGGGCGAGGGCGGAAGCCTGAGCAGGCACACCCCGATGCTCTACGAGGATTTCGTCGGCAGCGCCCAGGCACGGCGCCGGTACTGGGCGCGTAGCCACCTGGGCTGGCGCGTCTTCGGCCGCGCCCGCCCGAACGCCGGGCACCGGGCGGTGGCCGCGTTCGGGCGGCACGGGCTGTTGGCCGGGGTGATCACCCAGAACGTGGACGGCCTCCACCGGAGCGCAGGCAGCGAGGGCGTCGTGGAGTTGCACGGCGGCCTCGACCGGGTCGTCTGCCTCACGTGCGGCGCCGTCAGTCCGCGCAGTGATCTCGCCCGGCGGCTGGAGGAAGCCAATCCGGGCTACCGGCCGGTGGCCGCCGGCCTGAATCCGGACGGTGACGCGGACCTCACCGACGACCAGGTCGCCGGCTTCCGGCTGGTGTCGTGCGCGGTCTGCAACGGCGTTCTCAAGCCGGACGTGGTGTTCTTCGGCGAGTCCGTGGCACCACAGCGGGTCGAGCAGTGCCGTGAGCTGGTCCGGGGCGCTTCCTCTCTGCTGGTCCTGGGTTCCTCGTTGACAGTGATGTCCGGACTGCGGTTCGTGCGCCAGGCGGCCGAGGCCCACAAGCCCGTACTGATCATCAACCGGGACCCGACCCGGGGCGACGCGCATGCCGTCGCCCGCATCGAACTGCCGCTGGGGTCGGCCCTCACCGCCGTGGCCGAACGACTGGGCGTCCCGCTCGACGACCAGCCGGAAGGCGCCGGTTGATCACTCCGCTTCGGCCGAAGGCACCGCGGACGGCCGAGGCGCCGGCGCCCTGGTAGGCAAGATCGACCAGGGAGGGGACGGGGACGCCCTGGCGCTCGAAGGTTTCGATGCGGCTTACGGCGCCACTCGTGCCGCCGGACTTCCAGCGAAGGGTGAGCCCAGCGCCGACAGCATCGAGATCGCCGACGAGGCCGCAGGCGAAACGGGCCCGGTCGAGCAAGTCCGCAGCGAAGGCCTCGCCGATCCAGGCAGCCACGCGGATGCCAAGCAGCCGAGCTGCCGAGCTGCCGAGCTGTCGAGCTGTCGAGCTGTCGAGCTGTCGAGCTGTCGAGCTGTCGAGCAGCGGACTCTCAGGTCTGCCGCTCCGGTGCGTACGCACTCGCGTCCAGGCCGAAAGTCCAGGCCACCCCAGCTCTGGCCGTGCGGGTCGACGGGGGCACTCGCAGCCAGTAGGTGCGGTGAGTGCCGTCGGGTTCCGGTGTGGAGTTGAGGACCTCCACCATGACCACGGGCTCGTCGCCGGCCAGGTCGATCCGCCACAGGACGCCCGTCTCGTCGCGGTGCAGGGGGCGGGCGCCCGAATCGGCGAGGTAGCGGTCGTAGCCGTAGTACTCGAGCATCACGCGACGCAGCTCGGCGTTCTCCTCGCCCCGGATGCGTTCGGGGGTCAGCGTGGGCAGTCCGGCCACGAAGGCGGCCGGGACCGGCATGCCGCGCCAGGCGTGCAGGGCGAAGCCGTCCGGGTAGGAGAGCGCCGGGCCGGCGCCGTGGTCGAGTCGTCCCGCCTCGTCACGGTGGAGGGCGGAGGGGCGCTCCGACAGCACCGCGACCCGAGCGAACGGCCACCACCAGCCGGCGCTGCGGCACACCGCGGACAGGGCGTCGATCGGACCGTCGTCTGCGGGGAACGCCGCGAGCCACGGCGCGTCGTGCTGCCCGAGCACGGCGTCCAGGAGGAGCAGCCGGATCTCCGCGGCCTCCTTGCCGGTGTCGCTCCCGGCCAGGTCCTCGATCACGCCCGTCCGGATCCGGTCCACCAGGGTCTGCGTCGACGGCCACAGCCGTCCGCCGGTCGCCGCCCAGTGCGCCGACCACCCCGCAGGCCCCAACTCGGCGTGCAGCAGCCGCCTCGCCGCCGCCCACGGTGCACTGCGCACCGCGTCCCGTACGCTCGGGCCCCGGTCCGTCAGCTCCCGGACGAGAGCGACCGCCGCGCGCGGTGAACCCGCCCAGACCACACGCTCCGGTTCCGCGAGTCCCGCCAGCCGGTAGGCGCGCCGCACGCCCTCCTCGGCGCGCGCCCGGTCCGCGGAGCCGGTCGCCGCAGCCCACGCCCGCCACTGCGCAAGGTCGGCGGAGGGGCCGAACGACGTGCTTCCGTCGTCGAGTTGAATCCCGGCGATGCCTGGCTCCTCGACCGCCGTCGCACCCCCGACGACCGCCGCCGCACTCCCCTCACCCCCGACCACAGCCGCCGCGCTCCCCGCTCCCCCGTCCGACGCCCCGCCCCACTTCCAGTCCATCGTTCCGTCCACTCCCACGTCCGTCCCACCCACGTGCCCCTCCTCCACACCTTGCCCGGCGCTTTCGTACCGCCGATGCGTCCCGGTCCCTCAGTCGGCCACGATCCGTACGGACCCGGGCACGTACTCCCGCTGTCTGACGACCCGGAACCACCCCTTGGGCAGCGTGATCGCCGCATGCTCCTCGTGCACCACCCGGCCGCCCTGGGGCAGATGCAGCAGTAACGGCCCGTGGGGACCCGCATCGCGCACCAACTCCCCCGGCCCGACGACCGCGTGGGCGTGACCCGTCACCTCCCCCAGCGCCAGCACGAGCCGCCCGCGCCCGTCGCGCCGCTCCCGCGGGGCGTGCGCAGCGTGGGCGGGCACCGCTTCCTGCGCGATGGGCACGATCAGTACGTCTCCCTGTCGGTACATGGCTGTCCCCTCACCGCCGGGTGCGTCGTGCACCGGCCTCATGACCACGACGTTAGGCGCCACCACTGACAACGCCCCGACCGCGCCCCGCCGACGGGCACTGTCAGTGCCGGTTGGTAGAAATGCGCATCACACACCACGCACTTTTCTTCTCAGGAGCGGCCGCATGACCATCGGTGAGCACCTCGACGCGCTGTACGGGCTGCCGTCGTTCACCTTTCCCGGGCCGGACGCCCCCGGCGACCGCCTGCCCGAGCCCGATTCGGTGGCCTGGCGACTCGGCGGCAACGTGTACGACAGCGACGAGGCGTGGACCGACACGTTCGCCCGCTTCCGCGCCGCCGTCGACACGACCCGGGTCCGGGCCCTGATCATCGGCGGCTGGGAGGACGCCTACGACACCGCGCCCACGCCGATCGTCGAAGCCCTCTTGGAGGCCCGGGACGCCTTCCCCGCACTGCGCGCGCTGTTCCTCGGCGACCTGGTGATGGAGGAGTGCGAGATCTCCTGGATCCACCAGTCCGACGTCACCCCGCTGCTCAACGCCTACCCGGCGCTCGAGGAGTTCGGCGTGCGCGGCGGCACCGACCTGGAGTTCACCGCGCTGCGGCACGGTGCGCTGCGCCGGCTGGTGGCGGAAACGGGCGGACTGCCCGTCGAGGTGGTGCGCGGCATCGGTGCCAGTGACCTGCCCGCCCTGGAGCACCTGGACCTGTGGCTCGGCACGCCGGACTACGGCGGTGACAGCGAGGCCGCCGACCTGGAGCCGATCCTGTCCGGTGCCCGGCTGCCGCGCCTGCGTCATCTGGCCCTGCGCAACAGCGAGATGCAGGACGCGGTGGCCGCCGCGGTCGCCGCCGCCCCGGTGGTGGAGCGCCTGGAGGTGCTGGACCTGTCGATGGGCGTGCTGACCGACGAGGGCGCGGTCGCGCTGCTGAGCGGGCAGCCGCTGACGCATCTCAAGAAGCTGGACCTGCACCACAACTACCTCAGCGAGGCCGTCGCCGAGCGGGTGCGGCAGACGCTGGTGGCGGCGGGCGTGGAGGTCGACCTGGACCGTGGCGACGCCGACGAGGACACGGAGGACGACGGCACGGTCTGGCGCTACGTCGCCGTCGGGGAGTGACCGCGTCCGCCGCGGCCGGGCCGGCCGCCGTCATGCCGCCCGCCCGCACGGGCACCCGGTTCGCCGTGGTCGGCAACCCCGAGAACCGCAGGGTGTCCCTCTTCACGGAGGCCGTGCGCGCGGCCGGACTGCCCGCACCCCGCGTCGTCGCCTGGACGGACGTCCTGGGTGCGCGGGGAGCGGACTTCGACGCCGACGAGTTCGTCCGGGTCGACTCCCCCGGCGAGAACCCGGAGGTCGACCGGCTGCTGCGGGGTGCCACGGATCCGACCCGGGTGGAGGGTTCGGCCCGCTGGTACACGCGGTTCACCGCCGCGCTGCGCACGCTGCGCGGCGGTGTCCCCCTCGCCGACCCGGACGACCTGGCGGTGCTGTTCGACAAACGGGCGTGTCACGCCGTGCTGGACGCGGCCGGTGTGCCCGTCCCACACTCCCCCACGTCGGGTCCGCTCGGCGCGCGCGTACACGGCTGGGACGACATACGGGCGTTGATGCGCGAGCACCGGATGCCCCGGCTGTTCGTCAAGCCCGCGCACGGTTCGTCGGCGTCGGGTGTCCTCGCGGTCGAGACGGCGGGCGGCGGCCGGATCAGGGCGACCACGTCCGTCGAGACCGGTCCGGACGGCGCGCTGCACAACTCCCTGCGGGTACGCCGGTATCACGACGAGCGGGACGTCGCGCGCATCGTGGACGCGCTGGCGCCGGACGGGCTGCATCTCGAACGCTGGGTGCCGAAGGCCTCCCAGGCGGGGCGGGCCGCGGATCTCCGGGTGGTCGTCGTGGCCGGCCGGGCCACCCACGCGGTGGTGCGCACCAGTCGCGGGCCGCTGACCAATCTGCATCTGGGCGGCAGCCGCGGCGATCTCGACGGCGTCCGGCGGGCCGTCATCGCCGCGGGCGCCCGGTGGTCCGACGTCCTGGAGGTGTGCGAGCGCGCCGCGTCCTGCTTCCCGCGCACGCTGTGCGTGGGGGTCGACCTGCTGCCGGCCGTGGGCTGGCGGCGCGCCTTCGTCGGCGAGGTCAACGCCTTCGGCGACCTGCTGCCCCGGCTCACCGGACTGCCCGGCAGCGGCGCGGAGGGGCTCGACACCTACGGCGCGCAGGTGGCGGCCGTCCTGCGCGCACCGGCCGGAAACGGCCCGCGTCATCCGTACAGAACAGGAACAGCCCATGCCTGAGCCCGACATGAACGCGGTCGTCGGCGACCACGACATCCTGCTGGTCACCCTCGACACGCTGCGGCACGACGTGGCCGCCGAGCTGGCGGCCGAGGGGCGCATCCCGCACCTGGCCCGCCATCTGCCCGGCGGACGCTGGGAGAAGAGGCACGCCCCGGGCAGTTTCACGTACGCCTCGCACCAGGCGATCTTCGCCGGTTTCCTGCCCACGCCGGCCCAACCCGGTCCCCATCCACGGCTGTTCGCGGCGAGCTTCGCGGGCAGCGAGACGACCGCCGAGGGCACCTTCGTCTACGACACCCCCGACCTGGTGTCCGGACTGGCGGCGGCCGGCTACCGCACCGTCTGCGTCGGGGGCGTGGGCTTCTTCAACCGGCGCGGTCCGCTCGGCTCCGTACTGCCCGGCCTGTTCCAAGAGGCGCACTGGGAGGAGGAGTTCGGCGTCACCTCGCCGCACTCCTTCGAGAACCAGATCGACCGCGCGGAACAGGTAGTGGGCCAACTGCCCGCCGAACAGCGCCTGTTCCTGTTCGTGAACGTGTCGGCGCTGCACCAGCCCAACTGGTTCCACCTGCCCGGCGCGACCCGCGAGGCGGGAGACACGAAGGAGACCCACGCCGCCGCACTGGAGTACGTCGACCGGCACATCGGCCGGTTGTTCGCCGCCGCGAGCTCCCGGCGCCCCTGCTTCGTCATCGTCTGCTCCGACCATGGCACCGCCTACGGCGACGACGGCTACACCGGCCACCGCCTGGGCCACGAAAGTGTGTGGACCGTGCCGTACGCCCACTTCTTCCTCGACCCCGCGGAGGCCGCCCGATGACCACCGCGCAGCAGACCAGTCCCTACCAGCACTACGTGTACGCCTATCCGCACAAGACGGCCTACCGCCGCCTCCCCGACCGGCCCGCGCTGCGGGAGTTGTGGACGGTGCAGGACCGCAGCGCGCTCTCGCTGTATGTGCACATACCGTTCTGCGAGGTCCGCTGCGGCTTCTGCAACCTCTTCACCCGCATCGGCGCCCCGGACGGCCTGACCGGCGCCTATCTCGACGCCCTGGAACGGCAGGCGGACGCCGTCCGGGCGGCGCTCGGTGACGGGGAGCCGGTGCGGTTCGCCACCGCGGCGTTCGGCGGCGGCACCCCGACCTTCCTCACCGCGGCCGAGCTGGAGCGCCTGTGCGACATCGCCGAGCGGCGCATGGGCGCCGATCTGCGCGCGGTCCCGCTCTCCGTGGAGGCCTCGCCCGCCACGGCCACCGCGGACCGGCTCGCCGTCCTCGCGGAACGCGGCGCGACCCGCCTCAGCCTGGGCGTCCAGAGCTTCGTCGACTCCGAGGCGAGGGCCGCCGTACGCCCGCAGCGGCGCGCCGACGTGGAGGCGGCGCTCGGCCGGATCCGGGACGCCGGCATCCCCGTTCTCAACATCGACCTCATCTACGGCATCGACGGCCAGACCGAGCGAACCTGGCGCGACTCCCTGGACGCGGCCCTGGCCTGGCGGCCCGAGGAGCTGTACCTGTACCCGCTCTACGTCCGCCCGCTGACCGGCCTCGGCCGGCACCAGGGGGACACCGGAGCCGACCCGGAGTGGGACGCCCAGCGGCTGCGGCTGTACCGGGCGGGACGCGACCACCTCCTGGCGCGGGGCTATGTCCAGCAGTCGATGCGGATGTTCCGCCGGGCCGACGCCCCGCCCCAGGGCGCCGACGACTACGCTTGCCAGACGGACGGCATGATCGGGCTCGGCTGCGGGGCGCGCTCGTACACGTCGGCGCTGCACTACTCCTTCGACTACGCGGTCGGCATGCACGAGATCCGCGGGATCATCGACGACTACGTCACGACGGCCGACTTCGCGCACGCGGAGGTCGGCTACCGCGTGACCGGGCACGAGGCGCGCCGCCGTCATCTCCTCCAGTCCCTCCTCCAGGCCGAGGGGCTGTCCGTCGCCGACTACCGCGCCCGCTTCGGGAGTTCACCCCACGACGACTTCCGGGCGGAGCTCCACCGGCTGGCCGGGCGCGGCTGGCTGACCGACACGGCGGGCGACCTGCTCGTGCTGACCCCGCAGGGCCTGGCGCACTCCGACGCCGTGGGACCGGAGCTGTTCTCCCCCGAGGTGCGGTCCGCGATGGCCGCCTACGAACGGAAGTGACGGACCGTCATGAATCTCACCGTCCTCTACCGGGGGCCACTCGCGTCCTGCGACTACGACTGCCCCTACTGCCCGTTCGCCAAACGGCGCGACTCGACCGCCCAACTCCGCGCGGACCGGGCGGCGTTGGAGCGCTTCGCACGCTGGGCGGCGGACAGCGAGAACGACCTGTCGCTCCTGTTCACGCCCTGGGGCGAGGGACTGATCCGCTCCTGGTACCGGCGCACTCTCACCGAGCTGTCCCGGCTGCCGCACGTGCGCCGGGTCGCCATCCAGACCAACCTCAGCTGCCGGACCGGCTGGCTCGCCGAGGCCGACCTCGACACCCTCGCCCTGTGGTGCACGTACCACCCGGGCCAGACTCCCTACGACCTTTTCCTCGGCAAGTGCCGCGATCTGGCCGACCGCGGGGTGCGCTTCAGCGTCGGCGTGGTGGGCCTGCCCGCCCACCTGGCGGCAGCCCGCCGGCTCCGCGACGACCTGCCCCCGCACGTCTACCTCTGGATCAACGCGGCCGAGGGGCACACGTACTCGGACGCCGAGGCCGACGACTGGGCCGCGCTCGACCCCCTGTTCCCGTACAGCCGGCACCCGCACCGCAGCGCCGGACTCCCGTGCCGCACCGGCGAGTCCGTGATCTCGGTGGACGGCACCGGTACGGTCCGCCGCTGCCACTTCGTCCGCGACGAGCTGGGGAACCTGTACGACGGCTCCTACCGGACGGCGCTGCGCCCGCGCGCGTGTCCGCTGGCCGTCTGCGACTGCCACATCGGCTATGTCCACCTGGAGTCCCTGCCCTTGTACGACGTCTTCGCGGGCGGTGTCCTGGAGCGGGTGCCGTCCGCCCTCCCCGGGCAGGGCACGGCGCGCGCCCTGCCGCTCACGGCGCGGCCGGTGAGCGTCGTAATGTCGAGATCGTGTCCTCAGTGATGCCGTCCCTTCTCAGGCGTGTCCCAGGAGTGTCATCGGCTGAGGGATCGCCCCAGGGGCCCCGTGATGGAGGGAGAACGACCGCGGGGCAACCGCGGGTCGGCAATCACGGGGAGAACGAGACACATGATGTTCAAGCGATTCGGGACCATCGCCGCGGCCGCGATCACCGGCACCCTGCTCCTGACCGCCTGCAACGGCGTCGACGGTGCGGCCGACGCCACCGTGTCCCATCCGGCGGCAGGGGCGACGCAGGCGGCGGGTGCCATCGGCCGCTACTCCCAGAACGCGCCGGGGGCGCGGTACTTCACCACGATCCTCACCGGTGGCAACGAGGTGCCCGTCCAGGGCAAGCCGGCGGTGGGTGACAAGAACGGCAGCGCGGTGGCCCTCATGCGTATCCAGGGCGACGAGGTGTCCTTCGCGTTCGCGTGGACAGGTATCGGCACCCCGACCATGGCCCATCTCCACCAGGGTGCGCGGGGTACCAACGGCGACGTGAAGATCCCGTTCTTCATGGAGAAACTCAAGGGCGGCACGCCGTTCGTGTTCGGCACAGTGAAGGTCAAGGACGCCGACCTGCTGCGGAGCATCAAGGCGCATCCCGACCAGTTCTACTTCAACCTCCACACCGCCGAGTTCCCCGGCGGCGCGGTCCGCGGACAGGCCGTCGCACTGCCGGGCGCGGTCTCGCTGCCCGACGCCATCCGGCACTCGTCGCTGGCAGGCGTCGTCAAGGGAGCCCAGATCTACGCCTGCACCAAGCAGGACGACGGCTCCTACGCCTTCACGCAGGACAACGTCGACGCCACCCTCCAGGGCGGCATCCAGCACAGTTTCGCCAAGCAGGGCCCCGCGGGCCCGCCGCAGTGGATCGCTCCCGACGGCTCCTCGGTGACCGGCAGCGTCCTCAACAAGTTCGACAACGGCACGGGCAACATTCCCCAACTCCTGCTCCGCGCCCAGCAGACCGGCAAGAGTGAAGGCCTCCTGTCCAGGACCACCTCGGTCCTGCGGCTCAACACGGCGGGCGGCGTCGCCCCGGCCGGCACCTGCAACCCGGCCACTCGGCCCACCGCCCGCGTCCCCTACACGGCCGACTACCTGTTCCTCGCCACCAAGTAACACCCAGCCAGCCGGCCAGCCCGAACACCACCAGGCGATGCGAGTCCCCCGCGGACTCGCATCGCCGCGTGTTTCCGACAGCCGACACCGCACGTCCCGGCACGACACGTCCGTACCAGAACATCCACTCACGCCCCACGTCATACGACGTCCTCGACCTCGGGCCCGACACCCTCCTCCGAACCGGCCGAGGAGGCCATCGCCACGAAGAAGGCGGCGGTCCCGGGCAGGCTCGCCCCTTCGGCTCGTGAAGCCGCGAAGTCCTCCGGGTTCTGCCAGGTCACGCTGTCCAGCAACTCGCCGTCCGGGAGGCGGACCAGACGGGCCCCGAGGAACCGGCACGATCAGCCCGGAAGACCCTTCCGCATGACGTCGTTGTCGGCCACGCCCAATCACTTCGCTGTCGGATTCTGCGACGCTCAGGAGACATAAATCCGAACACGCGGCCCTGCTGCTCATCGCTCAGGTCGCCGGGAGAACGCCATGCCCCGGTTGACCCCAGGGCACCCACAGCGCGACCACCGCACAGGGGTCGGACGGCTGCGGGGGCGAAGTGTGCGGCGATGCGCGTTCCACTGCGACCGACCGCTCGTCCTCTCCGGGTGGCGAGACCCATCACGGCACGGGATTTGAACGCGTCCAGCGACGGGGTGGGGTGATCCCAGGTTTCGGGAAGTGCCTGCCGTTCGGGCACCCGGGCGCCCGGACCACAGCCCGTCACCGGGCCAAAAAGCCACAGGTCAGCCCCCTGGCGCCACGGCCACCCGAGCCGTCCCAGTGTGAGGCCGCCGCGATGACGGCTGCAGCCGCGCCCGTTCCGAGTACGGCGCCGGCGACGACGTCGCCCGGATAGTGCACCCCGGTGTGGACGCGCGAGTAACCCACGGCACAGGCCAGCAGGCCGAGAGGGACCGTGACGGCCGGGAACGCCGAACCGACCGCCGCGGCGAAGGCGACGGCCGAGGCCGTGTGACCGGAGGGGAACGAGGCGGATGCCGGCATGGGGACGTGCCGGCCGGGGAAGGGCGAGTCCTCCGCACGGTGCGGGCGTGGCCGCCGCACAAGACGCTTCCCGAGCAGGTTGGCCGTGGTGGACGCGACACCGACCGCCGCAACGCCGAGCACCGCGGCGCGGCGGGAGCCGCCCGGCCGCAGAGCCAGGCCGGCGGCGACCAGGAAAGAGATCTTGGAGTGGTCGGCCGCCGCCGACAGCCGGCGAAGCGCCGAGTCCAGCATGGGTGTGCTGGTGACTGTCACGGTCTCGTAGAGCGCCTGGTCGAGGCTGGC
The DNA here is from genome assembly GCF_040655035.1 of Streptomyces sp. NPDC050549. Classification (NCBI taxonomy): domain Bacteria; kingdom Bacillati; phylum Actinomycetota; class Actinomycetes; order Kitasatosporales; family Streptomycetaceae; genus Streptomyces; species Streptomyces sp. NPDC050549. The sequence goes on along the minus strand of NZ_JBFAJD010000036.1, from coordinate 82,385 downwards.
GAGATCGCGCAGCAGGCCCTGCGGTACTCGTAGTGGACTGGGGCGACGCTCAATCATCGCTCTGCTCCTGGTTCCTGTCGCGTGCGGGGGCTGCTCGGTCGTGGCTCTCGCGTTCGTGGGGCGAGCGGTCGAAGGCGAGGCGCAGGACGCGGTACCAGTCGACGGCCGGTGCCACGTACGGTGCCCCGGGACGTTCCCGTGGCACGCGCACACGCAGGGCGCCGGGCCGTATGGTGCACACGACGGGCGGAGGCAGGACGAGTGGCTCGCCGTCCACGGCCACCGGGACGGTCTCCTCGTCGGACTCCACGACGACGCTGCGGGACGTCAGGGTCGTGATGCCGCTGGCCCGCTCCCCCAGCAGCGCCAGTTCGGCAGCCTGTACCGCACCCCCGACGCGGACCGCGATCACGCCGAGCTCACCTGTGTCGAGCCGTTCCCTGCGGCCGCCGGTGAGAGGGTCCACCCGTGCGTAGGGGTTGTTGCTGACCAGCACCGCCTGTGGGGCCTCCAACCGCTCTTCGTCGGTCCGGGCACTGAGTTCGGCACCCGCCTCGCCTGCCAACAGGTCCGGCAACTGGTCGAGCGCGGTGACCGCTTTGGCGTCCCGGTAGTCGGGGCTCTGCACGATGTGCGCGTACGTACCGAACGAGGCGGTGTTGACGAACGGCCGGCCGGAGATGTCGCCGAGGTCGACCCGGAGTTCCACACCGTCCGAGAGCGCCTCCAGGCTGCTCACCGGATCGTCCCGGTCCAGGCCGAGATCCATCGCGAAGTGGTTGCGGGTGCCGGCCGTCACGACCATGAACGGCAGACCGTGTTCGGCCGCCACTCCCGCCACCAGCGCCTGGGTGCCGTCACCACCGGCCACACCGAGCAGGTCCGCTCCCTCGGCAACAGCCTGCCGGGCCAGTGCCACCGGATCCGGATCCGTGTCGAGGTCGAGCAGGATCACCCGAGCGCCCAGTGCCTCGGCCCGCTCCACGAGTCCGTACCTGCCGACCTTCCCGCCCCCCGACTTCGGATTCATGATCAGTACAGCCCTGCGGGGCGGGCGGACCGTGCGGGTGTGCATGCCGTGCGGCTTGCGCAGCCGGCGCAGGGCACTCCTCGCGCAACCGAGCGCGGCCGTCCACGCGGCGAGGGCGACCACCGCGACCACCCACAGGCCCGACACGGCGTACAGCACCAGGACACCGACAGGTGCGATGACCGCCAACAGCGCACCGAGGAGCCTGGCCAATCCACGGTGCGCCAACGCCCACCACAGACCCGCACCCGCCAGTCCGAGGCCCGCCAGGCCCAACAGCAGAATGAACCCATGACCGGTACCGGCCACCACCACGGCCACTGCTCCGGCGATACACAGCAGAGCGAGGCGGGCCAGGCCTCGCGCCGCACCGAGACCCGTGTCGGGTCCTTGGCGCTCCGTCTCGCGCGTCGCTCCGCTCTCGTTCAATGTCACCTCCCGGTCATGCCTGAGGCGGACGGTCGCCGGCACGGCGAGGGCTCCGTCCGCCCGCCGCTCCGGCGACTCCTGTCGGTGTCCATGAAACGTACGCGGTGTGTCCCGCCTCGTCCTCGACCGGGCGCGACCGGCAGCGCGGGCTCACGCCGCGAAACCGACGGCGGTGACGTGTTGGTCCGCCCAACCGGCCGCCGATGACCACGACACGGCTCCCGCGCAGCGTGTCCGGGGCGCGGTCCCGGCCCCCTCAACAACAGGGCCCTCGAAGCGCGGCCCCATCTCCCCCGACACCGCGAGCGAGCCCATCGTTTCCCGGCCTCATCGCCCCCCCCACGCCCATCAGTGACCGACCAAGCCCTGCCGACATACACCCCAGAGTGGATCAAGACTACAGGCCCGGATACGCGACCCAATCGGACACCGGATCCGACACTCCGCCCCGCCAGATCGAGTGGACCCGAGGTCCCCATGCCCGGCGGACCGATCATGGGCACTGACCGACATCGGCACCACACATGAGGGGACGTTCCTCAGCTCTTCCACGCCTCCGTCCGCGCACCCACAGTGCAACACCGCCTCAAGAGCCGCGACAGCCACGCGCCCTCCCCGAGGGAGATCATCGAGCCCGTCGACACCTCCCCGCCCCTGGCCGGAATACATCGGGTCCTGAACTCCCCCGCGAGGGGCGGGTGTTGCGCGAGGGCTGGACAGCGGTCCCGAGGAATGCTGTCATCCCTCAATACCGCACTTTCCGTCAGGGGAAAGCGAGTTGGCACAGCACCCGCTTACGGCGGCCCGCCCCCACGCATCGGGCCGTCTGCCCTCGGCGCTGTTGCACGAAGCATGTTCTGCCGTGACACCTCGTCAGCATGGCGCGCTGACAACGATGTCGAACGCTCGTTGCCCGCCGAAGGAGCCCCCATGCCCCACCCCGAAGACGACAACCGCCCCCTTCCCGCCTCCGAACCGGCCCCACCGTCCAGACGTGACCTGCTGCGCTGGGGAGGAGTGGCCGCCGCAGGTGTCCTGGGCACCCTCGGCATCGACGGGTCGGCCGCCCATGCCGCCCCCTCCGCGGCCGAGGACGCGACGTCGACATTCAGCCCACTGCGCCCGCCCGCCACCCCGCTCGCCGTGCGGTCCCCGTACCTGACCACCTGGCTGGCCGGAGACAGCCTCGCCGGCACCTGGCCCACCTTCTGGAACGGGCGGATCACCGCGCTGGCCGGCATCGCCCGGATCGACGGCACCCCCTATGTGTTCCTCGGTGCCCCGGCGCTCCCCGGCGGCCCGCCACTCGGCACGATGACACAGACGTCGCTGCAGCTCACGGCCACCCGGTCGATCTTCACGCTCACCGGGGGCGGTGTCACGCTGACGGTCACCTTCTTCTCCCCCGTGGACCTCGGCAACCTGCAACGCCAGTCGGTGCCGCTGAGCTACATCAGCGTCCAGGCCGCCAGCAGCGACGGAGCGAGCCACACCGTCGACGTGCACGTCGACGCCTCCGCAGAGTGGGTGCACGGCGACAACGCCACCCAGGTCACGTGGGCCAGCCAGACGACCGGCAGCATGACCGCCCTGACCTGCCGGCCGGCCCCCCCGGCGGAGCTGGCCGAGCACAACGACCAGGCGTCGTGGGGTTCGCTGGTGCTGGCCGCCCCCACCGTGAAGGGGCTGACCTGGCAGATCGGCCAGGACACCGTCGTACGGGCGGCGTCCGCCGCGAACGGGACGCTGGCCGGCACCTCCGACACCGCCCAGCCCCGCGCGATCAACGACCGTTGGCCCGTGCTGGGCCTCAACCAGAATCTGGGCACCGTCACCGCGTCCGCCCCGTCGGCGGTGTTACGGATCGTCGTCGGCCATGTGCGCACCCCGGCGGTGAGCTACCTCGGCACCGGTCTGAACCCGTGGTGGACGCACTACTGGAGCTCGTGGACCGCGATGCTCGACTGGTTCGAAGGCGACCGCGCCGCCGCCCTGTCCGCCGCCGTCGTCTTCGACAAGGCCGTCCACGACGATGCCGTCAGCGCCGCGGGCGGCGGTGACACCGGTGAACGCTACGCCGCCGTCTGCGCCCTGGCCGTGCGTCAGGCCGTGGCCGGGACGGAACTCGTCGACCGCAACGGCTCGCCGTGGGCGATGCTCAAGGAGATCTCCTCCAACGGCAACTTCTCCACCGTCGACGTCCTCTACCCGGCCTCCCCCGCCTACCTGCACCTCTCGCCCGCGTATCTGCGGCTGCTGCTGGAACCGCACTTCGACTACGCGGAGAAGGCGGGCTGGCCCAAGCCGTACGCCGAGCACGACCTCGGCTCCAGCTACCCGAACGCGACCGGGCACCTGGACGGCAACGAGGAGGCCATGCCGATCGAGGAGTCCGCCAACATGCTGATCATGGCGGCGGCCGTGGCCCAGCGCCTTCCGGCGGCCGACGCGGCCTCCTTCGCGACCACGCACTACGCGATCCTGCGCCAGTGGGCCGAGTACCTGGTGGCCAACACCCTCGACCCGGAGAACCAGAACCAGACCGACGACTTCACCGGCTGGATCGCGCACAGCGCCAACCTCGCCCTCAAGGGCATCATCGGCGTCGGCGCGATGAGCGTGGTGGCGAAGGCGGCGTCAAACGCCTCCGACGCGTCGCACTACGAGGCCCTCGCCCGCGGCTACATCAGTCGGTGGGTCACCCTGGCCCAGGACTCCTCGGGCACCCACCTGAAACTCGCCTACGACCAGGACGGCACCTGGAGCCTGAAGTACAACGGCTACGCGGACCGCCTGCTGGGCGTGGGCCTGGTGCCCACCGGAGTGGCCGCGCAGGAGGCCGCCTGGTACCTCTCCAAGGCGGGCACCTACGGCGTGCTGCTCGACCCGCGCAACGACTACACCAAGACCGACTGGGAGATGTGGACCGCGGCCTGGCTGGCCGACCACCCCGACACGCGCACCATGCTGATCAACGGGGTCTACGGCTTCGCCAACAGCACGCCGTCGCGAGTGCCGTTCACCGACTGGTACGTCGTCGCCACCGGGGCCCAGCGAGGCTTCGCCGACCGCCCCGTGATCGGCGGTGTCCTCGCTCTGCTGAACGCCCCGGCGGGCGACTCCGTCTCCTGGAAACGTATCCAGAACAAGAACTCCGGCAAGCTGCTCGCCGTCAGCGGCATGTCACTGGCCGACAGCGCCGAGGTCACCCAGTACGAGGACAACGGCACCGCCGACCACCTGTGGACCGTGGTGGACAACGGCGACGGCACCGTCAAGATCTACAACCGCAACAGCGGCAAACTGCTCGCCGTCCACGACCAGAGCACCGCCGACGGCGCCCACGTCCAGCAGTACAACGACAACGGCACCCAGGACCATCTCTGGCGGTTCGTCGACAACGGCGACGGCTGGATGAAGATCGTCAGCGTGCACAGCGGCAAGCTCATGGCCGTCGACGGCGCCTCGCAGGCCAACGGTGCCCAGGTCACGCAGTGGAACGACAACGGAACCGCCGACCATCTCTGGCGGCTCACCTGACCCGCCCCCACGACTGACATGGGCACACCACAAACCACACACCGGAGACCGACGCCCCACCGATCCACGCCTTTTCCGCCCCGCACGGAAACGAAGGAGCGTTCCATGAGAAGCCCCACGAAACTCTGCCTGGGCCTGTCCGCCCTGCTGACCCTGGGCACCGGAGCCCTGGGCCTGACACCCGCCGCCGCGTCGCCGCCGCAGCCGACATCGGCCCAGGTCCTCTCCCCCGGCCTGACCACCGCCCTCCAACGGGACCTCGGACTGACCGCGTCGCAGGCCAGCACCAGGCTGGCGCAGGAAGCAGCCGCAACGAAGCTCGCACCCCGGGCCGAACGGGCGGCGGGGCAGACCTTCGGCGGCTCCTGGTACGACGCGGCGCACGGCACCCTCGTCGTCGGGCTCACCAACACTGGTGGTACCGCGGCCGATTCCGTACGGTCCACCGGCGCCACCGTCGTACGAGTCGCGCACAGCGCACACACCCTCGACGCCACGAAAACGGCACTCGACAACGTTGCCAGGTCGGACGGCGCCCCCACGGCCGTCCGCAGCTGGCACGTCGACCCCCGCACCAGCACGGTCGTGGCAGAGGTCAGCACGGGAGCCGAACACAGCGCGGCCGTAACAGAGTTCCTGGCCCCGGCACGCAAGACGGGACTGCTCACCGTCCACAGCGTCGCCACGGAACAGCAGCCGCAGACCTTCGCCGCGGGCACCGTCGGCGGCGACCCGTACTACATCAACGGCAACACCCGCTGCTCCATAGGATTCTCCGTCGTCGGAGGATTCGTCAGCGCCGGACACTGCGGAACACCCGGCAGCTCGGTGGTCGGCTGGGACGGCTCGGCGATGGGCACCTTCGCCGGCTCCTCCTTCCCCGGCAACGACTACTCGTACATCCGGATCGGCAACGGCTGGTGGACCGTTCCGGTCGTGCTGGGCTGGGGCACCGTCAGCGATGTCCTGGTCCGCGGCTCCGCGGTGGCTCCGGTCGGCTCATCGGTCTGCCGCTCCGGCTCGACGACCCACTGGCACTGCGGCACCGTCCTCACCCAGAACGAGACCGTCAACTACAGCCAGGGATCGGTCTACCAGCTGACCGGTACCAGCGTCTGCGCCGAGCCCGGTGACTCCGGCGGCTCGTTCATCACCGGCGACCAGGCCCAGGGCGTGACCTCCGGCGGCTGGGGCGACTGCACCGGCGGCGGCCAGACCTGGTTCCAGCCGGTCAACGAAATCCTCAGCACCTACGGCCTGACACTCGTGACGGCCTGACCCGCCGAGCAATCCCCCTACGGCCGGGCTGCGGAGACACAGCGTCACGACGCCATCAGGCCGGGCACGGCCGTCCGGCTCCCTCAGAGCCGGGCGGCCGTTGGTTGCACTTCAGGTTCAACCCCTGCCCTGCCTGCCTCCGGTGGAGTGGCCAGAGCCGTTTCCGACGAGGCCGCCGAAGGCTCGCCGAGAGGGAGTCCACGGCAATTCGAATGAGCCGGCAGCCGGAGCCGCCTGCTTGACCTCGGGTGAAAATGGCCTCACGGCCTTGCGGGACACCCTTCAGTTGATGATTTCGGCGCGATCATCCACACGGATCGCGGCCAGCCGGTTCCGCCACATCTTGAGAGCCTCGGGCGTCAGGCGCGTCCAGTCGGAGACCTCGCCGACGATCCGGAGCGGTTCTCTGCTGCGATAGGAGCGGGTGGGATTGCCGGGGAACTTCTTGTCGGTGACGTTTGGGTCGTTCTCGAACTCCCCGGTCGGTTCGACGGCATACACGCGCGGGGCCCCGTCACCGGCGGCGAGTTCGGCGGCAAGTCCCGCGCCGTCACGCAACGCGGTGAAGTAGATGTGGTTCATCACGATTTCGGGCCGATAGTTGGAACAGAAGCCAGCGGTGAGATGATCTCCGACCTGCAGCTCTGCCTTCGTGCCGTGGAAAAAGGGCCCCTCGTCCAACACCTCGTCCATCGCACCAGGCTATCAACCCAAGCCGTCGTGACGGCGAGCCGTCCAGGACGGCTCGGAACGCCGTGATCACGGCAGCCAGCAGCAAAATCACATGGTGCGGGATTCTCGGCCCACCCGGTTGTTCGTGTTCAACGGCAGGACTACGGCTACGGGAACTCCGGGCCTTGAAGACCGTGTCCTACGTGGCGAGGCGGACGAGGCGTTTGTAGCAGCGGAGGGCGCCGGCGAGGCCGAGAAGGGCCAGGCAGTTGAGGGGATTGCGCTCGTGGCGGGCGCTGAGTCTGCGGTAGCCGGACAGCCACGACGTCGGCGCCCTGGAAGCGCAGCGTCTGCCCTCCCGCACCGACGAACCGGTCGCGCGAATCGCATGCCGACTGGGTTTCTCCGAACCCACCAACTCCGGAAAGTTCTTCACCCGCCACACGAACACCACCCCCGGCGACTTCCGCCGTACCCACCAAGGCCCCCGGCGAGCCCCGTACCGGTCCCCTGCGGGCCTCCCGGACCGGGGCCTTCACTACCGTCGTGAACCCTGACCGTCCGGCCCTCACAACCACGACCTGTTCAGTCGGACTTCTGAGCGATTGTTTCGATTCAGCCGATGGCCGACTTCTCGACGGCGCGTCTTCACGCGGCGGCTTTCCAGGTGGTTCGCCGGCGCGGGTCCAGCTTCGAAGTACCGCGCCGACCCGGTATCCCCTCCGAACAACCTGCAGGAAGGGGCCACCCACCTGTCGCCTGAAGCGTCGGTGAGCCTCCGGGCGGCCTCGCGGCGCCGTCGAAAACTTTCTTTATCCGGGCCGAATGATGCGAGAGGTATTGACGCCCATCACGGGCCATCTACTATCCACAACGTCCGAACCGCCGACGAATGTTCGACATGACGAATGGCGTCAGTCGGTGGAGTCACGCACACCGCGCGAGCCGGCAAGGCAGCACGTCGGTACACACCCGATCGCAGTGCACCAGCCAGAACGAGGTGTTTGTCATGACTCGATCAACCTCTGAGTGCCGCAGAAGACGGGGAACGGCCATCACGCCATCCGTCACCACCGCTCTCCCCTACCCGCCGGCAGTCACGTACCTCGCCGGCCCCCACGCTGCACCACTCCCCCGGAGCACCGGTCCTCCCCTCGAACCACCTGGTCGGCCGGGGATCGCGCGGCTGCGTCAGAGGCATCATCCGGGCATCCTCGCCCGCCTACCGCCCGAGCAACAGGACGTTCAACCGGCTTGTCCGGACCTGCTGCGCACGCACGTCCGTCCGGAACACCCGCATCCCCCTCGCCCGCCCCCGCCCACGGGCGCCCTGGGTGTGCCGTATCCGAGTCCCGACGACACCGACTCGATCGTCGACAGCGGGCCCGAACACGACCGGTACCGGCACGGCTTCCACGCCACGAGCGCGCACGCCCCGGGGGCCAGCCAACCCGCGCGCCAAAGCCGGCATCCCCGCGAGATGTCCCGCCTCGCCGTGCGCACCACGTCACACCGCAACCCGCACCCGCACCCGCACCCGCACCCGACCGTACGAGGAGAACCGTGAACCTTCTGCGTAGACTCGGCCTGCGTCAGACCGCGGCCCTGGGCCTGCTGGCCGCCACCACACTGGTGGCGGCGGGCCATGCCACCGCCGCTCCCACCGCCGTCCGGGCCACCACCCTGGGCGCCCAAGCCGCCCAGTCCGGACGGTACTTCGGGACCGCCGTCGCGGCCGGCAAGCTCGGCGACGGGACGTACGCGACGATCCTGGACCGCGAGTTCAACATGGTCACACCCGAGAACGAGATGAAGTGGGACACGACGGAACCGTCCCGCGGCTCGTTCAACTTCAACCCCGCCGACCAGATCGTCAACCACGCGACCGCCCACGGGCAGCGCCTGCGCGGACACACCCTCGTCTGGCACTCCCAACTGCCCGGCTGGGTCAGCGGTATCACCGACGCGAACACCCTGCGGACCGTGATGAACAACCACATCACCGGCGTCATGAACCACTACAAGGGCAAGATCTACGCCTGGGACGTGGTCAACGAGGCGTTCGCCGACGGCAGTAGCGGCCAGCACCGCAGCTCGGTCTTCCAGAACCTGCTCGGCGACGGCTTCATCGAACAGGCCTTCCGTACCGCCCGCGCGGCCGACCCGGCGGCAAAGCTCTGCTACAACGACTACAACATCGAGAACTGGAGCGACGCCAAGACCCAGGGCGTCTACCGCATGGTGCGCGACTTCAAGTCGCGTGGCGTTCCCATCGACTGCGTCGGATTCCAGGCCCACTTCGGCACCGGCGGGCCGCCCGCGAGTCTCCAGACCACGCTGTCGAACTTCGCCGCGCTCGGAGTGGACGTACAGATCACCGAACTCGACATCGCGCAGGCGGCCTCGGGCGCATACACGAACACCGTCAAGGCATGCATGAACGTCGCCCGCTGCACCGGCATCACGGTGTGGGGCATCCGGGACAGCGACTCCTGGCGTACCGGCCAGAACCCGCTGCTGTTCGACAACGGCGGCAACAAGAAGCCCGCGTACAACGCGGTGTTGTCGGCTCTGGGAGGCACTGCCACCACGGCCCGCAGCGCCACGCCCCCAAGCCCCACGGCAGCGGCCGCACTGCCGTCCTCCTTCTCCTGGAGCTCCAGCAGCGCCCTGATCGCCCCGAAGTCGGACGCGACGCACACCATCGCCGGCATCAAGGACCCCTCGGTCGTCTACTACAACGGCAAGTACCACGTGTTCGCCAGCACGGCGAGCGCCTCCGGGTACAACCTCGTGTACCTGAGCTTCAGCGACTGGTCCCAGGCGGGCTCCGCCACGCACTACTACCTCGACCGCAGCGCCATCGGCACGGGATACCGCGCGGCTCCGCAGGTGTTCTACTACGCGCCGCAGCGCCTGTGGTACCTCGTCTACCAGACCGGTAACGCCTCGTATTCGACCAACGCGGACATCAGCAATCCCAATGGCTGGAGCGCCCCGCGGAACTTCTACTCCTCGATGCCGCCGATCATCGCGCAGAACATCGGCAACGGGTACTGGGTCGACATGTGGGTGATCTGCGACAGCGCCAACTGCTATCTGTTCTCCTCGGACGACAACGGGCACCTGTACCGCTCCCAGACGTCCGTCTCGCAGTTCCCCAACGGTTTCACCAACACCGTCATCGCCGCCCAGGACGCCAACAAGTACGCCCTCTTCGAGGCGAGCAACGTGTACAAGGTGCAAGGCACCAACCAGTACCTGCTCCTTGTCGAGGCCATCGGCTCGGACGGACGACGCTACTTCCGGTCCTGGACCTCCAGCGGTCTCGCGGGCTCGTGGACCGCGCTGGCCGCCTCCGACAGCAACCCGTTCGCCCGGGCGAGCAACGTCACCTTCCCGGCCGGTGCCTGGACGAAGGACATCAGCCACGGTGAGATGATCCGCGCCGGCTACGACCAGACGCTGACCATCCCCGCCTGCAAGCTCCAGTACCTCTACCAGGGCCACGACCCGGGCGCGAGCGGCGACTACGACACTCTGCCGTGGCGGCTCGGCCTGCTGACACAGACCAACTCCGCCTGCTGACCGCTCCCGGACGATCCCGCTGCCCGTGCGGCAGGGGATCCGCCGGGATCCGTCCCTCGGCAAGGCCGACGGACGGATCCCGGCGGTCACCCACCGCGTCAGCAGGTCACGACAACGGCGGGTACGCGTTCTGGATCAGCTGCTGGAACTGGGCGGAGAACCAGTGTCCGGCCAGCGGCGAGTTGGGCAGCGCGCCCGTGGGGTTGTTGCCGTTGCGCGCGTTGCCGCCGTACGTCGGGTCGCACATCCGGTCGAATCCCTTGCCCTCGTCGTTGGGGACGGCCGCGCTGTTGCCGTCGGACTCCCCCGGCGGCTTGACCCACACGTAGGCGTCGATGCCGGCGGCCGGAGCCGCTGTCGGCCGCTCCCCGATGCCTGCCCCGCTCTGGTTGCACCAGTTGCCGGCGTGGATCCGCCGGTCGACGCGGCTGCTGTCGACGTAGCCGTCCACAGTGGTCGGCGCCCCGGGACCGGTGGGCCGGGCGGTCCCACCCCAGCCGTTGCGTGAGGTGTCGATCAGCATGCCGAGTCCGGAGTCGAATCCGGACGCGACGAGCTTGCTGCGCAGTGCCTGGGCGAAGGACTGCTCGTCCACGTACTGGTTCCAGTCCACCCACTTCGACTGGCGTACGGTCTGGCCGTTCACCGTGTCGGTGACCTTGAGGTACGGCTCCTTGGTGGGGCTGTAGTTCGCAGTGTTGACGATGAAGCCGGCCACGTCGTTCACGCTCGCGCCGTTCGACGTCGCGACCTTGTGGAACTCCTGCACCGCGGGATCGAGATTGCTGTCCCAGCCGAGCCAGCCGTGGTGGGCGGCGTCGATGTAGTTGTAGACGTTGGGGATGGCACCCAGCTTGTCCAGGGCGTAGCCGACGCCCTTCTCGTAGTTGCCGTTGGACTTCATGGTCACGCAGGCGTCGGTGGTCGTGGGGGTGCCGCCGGCGTTGGTGACCAGGTTGGGCAGCGAGTCGGGCTCGATGACGGTGGCGACCCGCAGGCCCGCATACTTGGCGTCGGACAGGATCGACGCGATGGGGTCGATGTACTGGGACTTGTACTTGTCGAGGTCGTTGGGTCCCAGCTCGCCGTTGGAGGCCAGGGCGGCGCAGTCGCGGCCGGGCAGGTCGTAGATGACGAGCTGGACGACGAGATCGCCGGAGCCCTTCTGCTTCAGTGCCTCGTCGAGGTGGGCGCGCAGGCCCATGCCACCGCTCACACCGTTGATCGCGGCGATGCGGTCGAGCCAGACGGCGGTGGGCTGATCGGCGATGCGGCTGCCGCCCGGTTCGGCGGCCGCCTTGGCGGACCACTCGGGGTTCACGTACACCTTGGCGCCGGTGTAGGGGTTGTCGGCACGGCTGCCGGTGTCGCCTCCTCCGGTGCCACCACCCGTACCGCCGCCAGTGCCACCTCCGCTGCCGCCACCAGTGCCGCCACCGTTGTCGACGTTGCAGGCGACGCCGTCGAGCGTGAACGTCGCGGGCACGCTGTTGGTGCCGCTGTAGGAGCCGTTGAACCCGAAGCTGACCGAGCCTCCACTCGCGAGAGGGCCGTTGTAGCTCTCATTGGCGGCGGTGACGTCGGCACCGCTCTGGCTGAGCTTCGTGTTCCAGGCGTTCGTGACCTTCTGGTTGCCGGCATACGACCACTTCACCGACCAACTCGACTTGGCAGCCGTGTTGTTGGTGATGGTGACGGCGGCGGTGAAGCCGGTGTCCCACTGGCTCTGCACCTTGTAGTCGACGGTGCAGGGGATGGACGAGGTGGCGGCGCCGGCCTGGCCGACAAGGAACGCCGACCCCGTCGTCCCGGCGACCAGCGCCACGGCGACGAACAGCGATGTCCTGCTGTGACTCATGTGCGGGTGCTTCCTTCTCTCGTGGTGGACCTGTGGACGAAGACCGCGCGAACGGTCGCGCGAACCCCTGCCCGGGGCACGCGTGGCGTTGCGGTGATCAGTGAGCTGGTACGTCCGGTATCGCCTCGAAGACAGCGCCGTCCGGCCGGCGTTTCGGGGCCTCCGTCGTACTGGGAGGGGACGCCCGGTCAGGTGCAGGGGCGCCCGGTCGTGCGCGAACGCGCCGACCACCGACTGGGATTGCCCACGGTTCGAGGAGTGACTTCATGCCCGGCGTCTCGTGGTGGGCCTCCTGCACACCGGCAGCATCGACGCGGTTCGGGGTTTCGTCCCCGGGTTTGGCGACCGTCACGGTGCGGAGAATGTGCGGCGCTCGCGAAGTACGGCGGGGCACTCGCGGATCGGTCGACGGCGCTGCCCCGGAGTGCGCATGCCCGGTACACGCGGCCATGGTTGCCCGGACTGGGAACACCTGGTGGAACGGTGCGCGAGAGCGCGTCGCTGACTAAAAGTACCGAATGCGGGGGGTGTCGCATGAGCGAGTCCTTACAGCTTGGCGCGCCGCTACGGACGCGTCACTGATGGAACCGCTCCCACTGGTGGGGAGGAGCACCACCCCACCACCCCCCATCCCTCTGAAGAGGATCCGCATGCGTCCTTCACCGCACCATGCCCGCAGCGCGCGTGGACTGCTCGGCGCGCTGCTCACCTCGCTCGTCTCGCTCGCCGCACTTCTGACCACAGCGTCGGTGGCACAGGCCGACACCACGATCTGCCAGCCCTTCGGCACGACGACCATCCAGGGCCGCTACGTGGTCCAGAACAACCGCTGGGGCACCAGCGCCACCCAGTGCATCACCGCGACCGACTCGGGGTTCAGGATCACCCAGGCCGACGGATCCGTCCCCACGAACGGCGCTCCGAAGTCGTACCCGTCCGTCTACAACGGCTGCCACTACACCAACTGCTCCCCGGGCACCAACCTTCCCGCCCAGCTCAGCACCGTCTCCACCGCGCCGTCGAGCATCTCCTACAGCTACGTGAACGACGCGGTGTACGACGCCGCGTACGACATCTGGCTCGACCCCACGCCCCGCACCGACGGAGTCAACAGGACCGAGATCATGATCTGGTTCAACAAGGTCGGATCCGTCCAGCCCATCGGCTCCCCGGTCGGCAACACCACCGTGGGCGGGCGCGACTGGCAGGTGTGGTCCGGGAACAACGGCTCGAACGACGTGCTGTCGTTCGTCGCACCCTCGGCGCTCGCCAGCTGGTCCTTCGACGTCATGGACTTCGCCCGGCAGGCCGTGTCGCGCGGACTCGCGCAGAACAACTGGTATCTGACGAGCGTTCAGGCCGGGTTCGAGCCCTGGCAGAACGGCACCGGTCTCGCCGTGACCTCGTTCTCCTCCGCCGTCAACACGGGCTCCTCCGGCGGCTCGGGCAACTCCGGCGGCTCGACAGCCTGCAAGGTGGGATACGCGACCAGTGTCTGGCAGGGCGGCTTCACCGCCGACGTCACCATCACCAACACCGGCTCCTCCCCCCTCAGCGGCTGGAATCTCATGTTCACCCTTCCCTCGGGGCAGCAGATCACCAATGCCTGGAACGCGAACCTGCCTTCGTCGTCAGGAACTGTCACAGCGAGCAACATGGCCTACAACGGCGAGGTCACGGCCGGTGGACAGGTGACCTTCGGGTTCCAGGGCACCGCTGACGGAACCTTCGCGAAGCCCTCCGACTTCAAACTGAACGGGAGCGCCTGCACCGCCGCGTGACACACCTTCAGCCTCCGGGGTCCGCCCGTGATCCCGCCACGCCGACCGGCGGGCCCCGGAGACCGCAGGGAACACCCCTTCCCGCAAGGAAGTTCCCCTGTCGGGCAGCGCCTCCGCGGGCGTGTTGCAGAACCTTCCCGAGAGCGCCGCCACGTTCCAGAAGTACTTCGGGCCCGTCTACGACTACGACTACGACACGGACTCGTGCTATCCGGCCGCCGTCATCGACCCGGCCGGCAACCTCAACGGCGGCCTGAAGCCGACCGGATCCATCACCGGCCAGTGCCGACTACTGGACACCCGCGCGTCGGGCGGTCGAGCAGGAGGATGCAGCGGCCCTGGCCGGATTGCTTGCCGCCGACTCCGATCCCGATGAGGTCTTCAGCAACATGACACTGCTGACGCACTCGATCGATGTCGAGGGTGACCGCTCCCTGCGAAGTGGGCAGCGCTTCACTGTGCACACCACGGCCGTGTTGCCGGCCTTCGGGGCTGATCCGAAGCTCGCACCTGCGCTCGTAGCAGGTCCTTGGCTCAACAGAGGGTAGGGCGGCGAACGCCCGCACGCAGCCGACGGCGGCCAGGCGGTGCTGTCGGTTCGCCACCTCGCCTCACTGAGGACCTGTCAACTGACACTAACGGGGCAGGAGTTGACAGCGACGCGGATTAGTCACGGCGGTGGCGGGGAAGGGTTCCGCCGTTCCTGAGATTTCTTCGCGCATCGAAAAGAGGTCCTGTGATGAAGCTTCTCTTCGCCGTCCGCAACAAGGTCGCCGCTCGCAAGAGCCTGAAGGCGAGCGCCTGGTACCTCTGGTACTGAGCCTGATCTAATCGTCCCGGCCGGACACCTCCTGACATCGTTGTCCCGCGTCCTGGCGGCTTTGTGGGACGCGGGACAACGATGTCTTCCCACCGCCGACAGCCCCGGAGCGCCCATGTCCCTGTCGTCCGTGCCGAGAGCGCGCGCCACCGAGTTCGCCCCGCGTCTGGCCGCCCTGCTGCGAGACCATCCCGGTCAGGACGTGTTCCGCCTGGAGCCGGACACCGTCGGGGTGGCCGGCCCCGAGGTCGCCGAGCGCATTCTGGCCGCACGTCGCGCCACGGAAACCGAGCGACCCACGTTCAAACCGCTGCACGGACGCTCCATCACCAAGACCGAGGCTTCGGCAGTCACGCAAACCATCGGCCGTGACGTCCGTGCCGCGCTCACCGGGCCGCTGCCCGAGGACGTGGACCTGTCGGGTTCCTGGCCGCTGACCGGACACCTCTTCCTGCGCGACCTGATCCTCGGCGGCGATCCGTACCGGCTGCGGATATTGATGAGCCGCAACCTCGAACTCACCCCGAAACTCACCTGGTCCGTCATCTCCGTCGGAGCCGCGTTGCCGGGCTGGCCCCGCCCCACGCCCCGCCTCACAGGGCTGGCCGCCCGCGCGGCCGAGACGGTCGGTTACCAGAACCGCCGCTACGCGATGGGGATCTACCGGCGCGCCGCCGCCCCGGTCTGCTTCACGGTCTCCACATTGGTGGCGAACGCCCTATGGCTCGGCCATCCCTTCGAGGACGGCATGCCGAACCGGAACATCATCCAGGAGTCCCTGCGGCTGCTCCCGCCCTCCTGGAACATTCTGCGCAACGCATCTCCCGAGTACCCGGCCATCGACGACCGGATAGGCGAGGGCGACGACGTTCTGGTGCTGCCCCTGCTCCTCCACCGTGATCCCGCGCTCTGGGACGCCCCGGAATGCTTCCGCCCGGAACGCTGGAACGACCTCGATCCGGACACCGCCCCCGGCTATCTGCCCTTCGGCCACTCCTCCGAGCGCTGCTGGGGGCGGCACATGGTGATGCCGCTGGCCGAGTTGCTGCTCGACCTCGTCCGTACGTCCGGCCTGGAGGTGGACCGGGACCAGCGCGTCGGCAAGGTGCCGCTGCTCGGTCTGCTCGGCGTCGAGGACGTACGGCTGACGAAGCGTGCCTGACGCCCCCGGGAGTGCCTCCATGTCCTTCGTCGGGCGAGGCGTGGGGCTCTGCGAGCCCTCGTCGGCGGCTGGGCCGCGCTGTCGACAGCGAGTCCAACAAGGTCGCGGACGACAAGCCGGCTTCCGCCGGATGTCACAACGGCTGGTCGAGGTTGAGATCGAACTCGCGCCGCTCGGCACGTACCGGCTCCTGAACCTCCCGCCACACCACCTCGCGAAGACGGTGATCGACCCTGCCCAGATCAGGGGAGCGGGCTGGGCTTCGAACGCCACCGAACAGCTGGCCGCCGCATCGCGGTGGCCCGGCCGCTGGCGAATTCTCGACACCCTGCTCACCCGGCGACTTTGCAGCGAAACGCCCAATTCACCTGCCGCCGCCCAGGCATGGAGACTGCTGTGTGATCGTGGCGGCGCAGTGTCCTTGCGCGAGCGGACCCTGGCCATCGGCCTCGGACAACGCCACGGACAAGGACTGCTGCGCGACCACATCGGGCTGACTGCTCAAACACTCGCTCGCATCATCAGGTTCCGCAGCGCCCTGGCCGTGGCATCGACCGACCTGAACTCGCTCGCCGGCCTGGCGGGATACCACGACCAGTCCCACATGAACCGAGACTTCCGAGCCCTGTCGGGGCAGACACCACGAGAACTGCTCGACATCATGCGCCGAACACCAGCACGGCACCGCGTCGGGCGCATCCAAGCCTTCAACGACTTCGGTCTCCGCGACCCGGAAGGGCGCCCCACATGACGGATGCCTTCCCTGAACTGCCTTTCCCACAGGAGGAGTTGGCCACTCACCTGCCGGGGTCAAGTCGCTGGGCGAGGTCGTGGGCCATGGCGCTGGTGAGGTCTCCGTCGTAAGCGCCGACGATCTCGACACGGCCCACGGTGATCGAGTGGGCCGCGATGGGGGCGCCCCAGAGTCTGCCGTCCACGACGATGGCGAACTGGTTGCGCGGGGCCGGGGCCGACGCGAGGGAGCCGGTCAGCGTGGCGAAACGGGTCCGGTCGGCGGCCGTGAGGGTCACCTCCACCTGCCAGCTGCCGTCGACGGTGCCCTTCTCGGCCGTCGCCGCGGAGACGCGGACGTCGCTCATGCCGCCGGCCGAGTCGGCGTGAATGCACATCGCCGGGTGGGTCTCGGTGCGGTGCACGGTATAGCCGCCGCCGGCCGGTGTGCAGGCCCGCTCTGTCGCCGAGGTGACCGGCAGGAGAGAAATCGTGGACGCCTTTGTGGCGCCTCGTCCTTCGGCGGGCTGCACCGCGTGGGCGCGCAGCGGGTCGTCGCCCGCGACAGCCACCCAGGCGGTGGCAACCGCTGCGGCGAGGGCAACCCCGACACCGGCGCGCGCTAGCCGCTGCCGCCGCCGGGCGACCCGCAACGCGCCGTCGGCCAGGCCGACGAGATGGGCGCCGGCGTCACCGTCGCACTCCCGGACATGGGTGTGCAAGGTGTGGTGCAGCAACGTTTCGTGCAGCAGCTCCTCGGTCGAGTCGTTCATGCGGTCACGCCCCTTCCGGAGGCATTGGAGGAGGCGGACGGCCCTGCCTCGGCCAGGGTGGTGCGGAGCATGACGAGGGCCTTGCGGGTCTGACTGCGGACCGTTCCCTGAGCGACGCCCAGGATCGCGGCGATCTCGCTGTCGGGCCGGTCCTCGAAGTAGCGCAGCACGATCACCGCACGCTGACGCCTGGGCAGCCGCCGCAGCGCGGTCATGATGTCCTGCCGCTGGACGACGGCGTCGGCCCCGTTGGCGCCCTGTGCGGACGGCTGGTCCGGCACGGAGTCCGTGACCGTCTCCCACCCCCAGTTGAGCAGCCGGAAGCGATCCACCTGGGCGTGGTAGAGCGCGCGGCGCACATAGATCTCTGGCTGTTCCCGGTCACGAAGCTTGGACCAGCGTCGGGCCGTGGAGGCAAGCGCGGTCTGGAGCAGGTCCCGGCCCTGTTCCCAGTCCCCGGTCAGCAGGTAGGCCGTCTGCAGCAGCGATCTCGACCGCGCCGCCACGAACTCGTGGAACTGGCGTTCCTCGTCGGCGTTCAATGCGCCCTCCCTCGTTCCCCCGTAAAGACGGGTACGGACACGCAAACGACTGCCCTGCCGCACCAGCTTTCTCCGCCTCGTCCACCGGACAGCAACGCCGAAGGCCATGGAAGGACGCCGGCACGCCAGGCCGTGGAGGGAGGAACCCGGAGCTGCAGGCGACGGACTTCAGGCCGAGCGGCGTGCTGGTTCCGATCTTGGGGAAGGTCGGCGAGACAGTGAGCATCACCGAGGGCGTGCGGAACACCGGGCCGGGCCGGGCCGGATGGACCTCAGTTGGACGCCAGCAACCTCGACACTTTCGTGGTAACCACGGGCCGTTGTGGAACTGCACACCGCACGAGGCCGCCGCAATGCGCTGCACCTACGACGTCGTCGGCACGGACTCCAGGCCGGGCGACTTGGAGATCTGCCCCCATCTCTCAGGTTCCAGTTCTGGTGGTTCTCGGCGCTGTACATGGGAGCCGCCGCCGTGGTCGGCGGGGTCAGTTTCGCGATCGAGGCTCCGTTTCTCAGCGCCTTCCTGCTGCCGTTCCTCGTGCCGATGCCGAGCGTCTCCGTCCGCTGGTTGCACGACACCGGTAAGTCGGGGCGGGGAATGCTCATCGCCCTGATCCCGGCCGCCGGTCCCATCGTCTACCTCCTGGGCATGGCGGTGGACGGCGCCCCCGGCACCAACTACTGCCGTATCAGACAACCTTCGCCCTGTTGTGCGGTTGTGACCTGCACGTTCCTCGGATCGGGAGAGTAGGTCCGACTTGTGCGGTCGAGTCCTAATTGCTGGTTCCGTAGGCGGCCATGAACATGTCCAACAGTGCGTCGACCGCGTCCTCGTCGATGGGGCGGGTTGACAGCAAGCTGCGGTAGTACAGCGTGCCGCACAGCACCTCGGCGGCGAATTCCAGATTCGCTTCCGCGGTCAGTTCACCGGTGCGCTGTGCGCGGGTGATTCGGTCGAGGGTGCTCTGCTCGACGGTGACCAGAAATCGTTCGTGCAGGGTCGCCCGCAGCATCGGATCGGCCTGCGCCTCGGCGATGACTGCACGGTAGACGGGGCCGATCGGCGGGCTCGAGAGGGCAAAGCCCGAACGCAGGAACTGTTCGCGCAAATCCGCACGGACGTCCCCGGTGTCACGGTAGTCCAAGTCGCTGGTCCACACGCGACTGAGCGCGTCGAGAAGCAGCGCCGCCATGGACGGCCAGCGTCGGTAGATCGTGTGTTTTCCGACTCCAGCCCTTCGGCCGACCGCCTCCATGCTCAGGCCCGCATATCCGACCTCCGCAGCCAGGTCCAGGGTTACCTGCAGCAGCTCTTCGGTGCGCGCGGCGCCTCGGCGCCTCGGCGTGGCGGGCGGGTCGATCATGCCGCCATCCTAACGGCACATGGCGTGCCGTTGACAACGTCGAGGGCTGCGCGCAGTATTCAGACTCGATCGGCACGTCGCGTGCCGATGTCGGAGTGGCGGCACGTCGCCGCCCACGCGCCCAAGATCCAGCACATCAGACCCTCAAGGGGAGATCTGCCATGAGCAGCACCGAAAGCAGCACGCACGAGGGATTCACGGCCGAGGAGCGGGCCGCGATGAAGGACCACGCCCAAGAGCTGAAGACTGCAGCCCGCCGCAGCTCGCGCGCGGACAAGGCGGCGGAGGCGGAGCGGGACGTGCTCGTGAAGATCGCCGAGATGCAGGACTCGGACCGGATCATGGCTGAGCGGGTCCATGCCGTCATCACAGCCAGCGCCCCAGCCCTCGCGCCGAAGCTCTGGTACGGGATGCCCGCCTACGCGCTGGACGGCAAGGTCGTGTGCTTCTTCCAGAGCGCGGAGAAGTTCAAGGCACGCTACGCGACGCTCGGGTTCAGCGACCAGGCGAAGCTGGATGAGGGAACGATGTGGGCGGCCGGTTTCGCCCTGACCGAGGTTACGGCCGAGGTGGAGGCGCGGATCGGCGTACTCGTGAAGCAGGCGGTGAGCTAAAGCGCGCCCGTTGACCGGGCTGGGCCCGTGGCACCTTGGCGTGCTCGTCGGCCCGCTCGCCGTTCTGCTGTGCGCCAGCACCATCGTCATGTTCGACCCCGACATGATGATCACTGGCGACGACCAGGACGGCTACCGGGCGGCACCCGCGTCGCATGCAACCGACTCCTCCTAGCCCTCGCGGTAGGTGTCCTGGTCGGTGATCGGCCGGTTCGCCAACACCCTTACGCGCGAGGTCAATAGGGTTCCTGCCCCGGGCCGGCCGCGGGCAGGACCAGGCGGAAGAAGCAGCCGCGGCCGGGGGCCGTGTCGAGTTCGAGGCGGCCGCCGTGGCCCTCGGCGATGGTCGCGGCGATGGCCAGGCCGAGGCCGCTGCCGCCGGGCATGCGGGAGCGGGCGGGGTCGGCGCGGTAGAAGCACTCGAGGACGAGCTCGGCGTCCACCGGTTCGAGGCCCGGCGCTTCGTCCGCCACCTCGATCACACCGACCGGCAGGCCCTCCGGCAGCGGCGGTGAGGCGGTGGGGCGTCCGGGCCGGGCCGTGCCGCCGGTTCCAGGGCCCGCCCCGGTCGGCCCGGACGACCCGCCGTACCTGCGTCTGGTCCGCAGAATGCTCAAGGGGCAGGTGTCCGCGTGCCCACCCTTCGGGATGGGCTTCGTCGACGTGCGCGACGTCGCGGATCTGCACCTGCGCGCGATGACCGATCCGGCAGCCGCCGGCGAACGCTTCCTGGCAGGTGAACCGACGCCGCCATCGGCGCCGCCCAGTGCGCACGCCGCTCGCGCCGTGACCTCCCGAGCAGCGGCGGCGTCGTACATGGCCGCGTACGGCAGCACCACCGTGTGGGTCTCGGCGTGGGGAAGGTCGAACGCCCGCCGAGCACATGGCAGAGCTTGTGGTGCAGCGACATCGACAGCGGCCCCGGGCAGGTTCCGCACTGCCACGCCTCGTGCAACGCCTCGCCTCGCGGGAACGACGGATTCCTCCGGACCAACCAGTCGGCCCTCTCCTACCGGGCCGACGGAAGCCGTCTGTTTCAGCACACGCCGCAGCAGGTGACGGCCTCACTGAAGAGCTTGGGCGACTTGGGTTCTGCCTCTCCCCCGCCTCCGGCATTGCAGAGTTCGGTACCACGTGGGGTACCGAGCGCGGTACCTTGGATTCATGCCTGCACTCAATGTGGAATTCACCGAGGACGAGATGGCGCGGCTGCGCGAGCGGGCAGCTTTGACGGGCCGGAGTCTGAAGCAGCACGTGCATGATGTGACGGTCCAGGAGGCCGACCGGCTCGCCTTCGTGGAGGGGGCTGTCGAGGAAGCTGCCCGGGTGCTGCCCGGCGTCGTGGCCCGGTTCCCCGAAGGCCAGCGGTGAGCCCGATCATCCGCGTCGATGTCGGCTGGGTCCTGCAGATCCAGTCGGCGATCTCCCCGCTGAACGTGCCCATCGCGGACTGGGGCGCCCTGGGGTTCATGGCCGACCGGCACACCTTCGAGCGGGAACGCGGTGTCCTCTACTACGAGGAGCCCGCATCCCGGGCCGCGACCTTCCTGCACACCGCACTGCTGCTGCGGCCCTTCACCGACTACAACCTGGTCATCGGCTGGGCCTGCGCCAGCCAGTACATGCACGTCTCCGACCAGCCCCTCCGGGCCAAGGACGACGACCTGCACGAACTCGCCCAGGCCGTCCGAGCGCAGGAAGCCGACCTGCGCACGATCGCCCAACGGCTGGAGTCCTGGCGCACCCAGTGATGTACAGGACCCAGCACACGGAACATGCGGAAGCTCCGTGAAGCGTCATGACCTCAGCGATCAGCTCCGGAACAGACCTGACAGGGGCTGTGGCGTAGACCGGCGGACGCTCCCGATCACATCGACAGTTCCCGGCATGGGCGACCCCCATGACTGCCCGTCCGGCTGCTCGCCCGTATCGTGGTCCGCCCCTACCGGCGACGCCAGGGCAGCGCCTCTTCATCGTCCCGGGCCGCGTCCACATGTTGCAGTGCGGCGTTGATCGCCTCGCCGATGTCCGCGAACTGGCGGACCTGATCCGGCGTCAACGCGTCGAAGATCGCATGTCGTACGGCCTCGACATGGCCGGGTGCCACCCGTTCCAGGAGCTGCCGCCCTCCCTCGGTGAGCACGGCGAGCTGGTTGCGCCGGTTCGCGGGGTCGTCGCGGCGGTCCACGTAGCCGGCCTGCTGGAGGCGGGTCACTGCATGAGTGAGCCGGCTGCGGGTGATCCTCAGTCGCTCGGCCAGCTCCGACATGGTCAGAGCCTGGTCCGGGAGCGAGGAGAGGTGGGCGAGCAGGGTGTAGTCGGCGTGCGTCAGCCCCGCGTCGCGCCGCAGCTGGCGGTTCAGGTGGTCGGACAGGTGAGTGGAGAACTCGACATAGGCGAGCCAGGCTCGCCGCTCCTCGGCGTCCAGCCAGCGTGGCGTAGTGGGCATGGTCACATCCTACCGATCACTGTTTGAACCTTCAAACTAACCGACGTAGCGTGCTGCACATCGCAACGTTTGAAACATCAAACGATTGCCTGCAAAGGAAAGGCAGCACAACGCCATGCAGCACAGGAACAAGCTGATCGGCGCGGCCATCGCCACCGCCCTGGCCCTCACCGCCGTCACCACGACCGCCATGGCCGACACCCCCACGCACCGGCCCTCCACCGCGAGCGAGCAGGACCAGCTCCAGACGCTCCACAAGGCGGCCAGGGTCGAGGGCGGCAAGGTCACCGTCTACATCGGCGGTGACGCCCCCGGCCAGTGGGACAGCCTGGCCGCCGCGTTCCACCAGCAGTTCCCGGACGTCCGACTGCACCTGGTCACCGACCTGAGCAAGTACCACGACGCCCGCATCGACAACCAGCTCGCCACCGGCCACCTCGTCGCCGACGCCGCGATCCTCCAGACCACCCAGGACTTCGACCGCTGGAAGAAGCAGGGCGACCTGCTCAAGTACAAGCCGGTCGGATGGGACAAGGTCTTCCCCAACGCCAAGGACAGGGACGGCTACTACACCGGCGTCTTCTACGGCGCCTTCTCCTACCTCGTCAACACCAAGCAACTCCCCACGAGGGAAGGCGACTTCAAGGCCACCGACCTGCTCAAGCCCGCCTTCGAGAACAAGCTGATCCTGACCTACCCCAACGACGACGACGCCGTGCTCTTCGGCTACAAGCAGATCGTCGACAAGTACGGATGGAACTACCTGGCCCAACTGGTCAAGCAGAACCCCAAGTTGATCCGTGGCGTCCCGGGATCGGCCGCCGGAGTGGCGAGCGGCGACTACCTCGCCTCCGTCGCCGTCGGCGGGGACACCCGCCCCAACGGCACCCAGGTCTTCTCCGACTCCGAGCGCTTCAACTCCTGGGCCCAGCGCGGCGCCGTCTTCAAGAACGCACCCCACAAGGCCGGCGCCAAGCTCTTCCTCAGCTGGCTCGACTCCCAGGCCGTACAGAAGAACGCGATCGCCACCTGGACCTGGTCCGTCCGCAAGGACGTCGCCCCGCCGGCCGGCCTCAAGCCCCTGGCCTCGTACAAGAACACCGACCCCGACGCCTTCGCGAAGTTCATGAGCGACCGCGCCGCCGTCGAGCGCTTCCGCTCCCAGGTCGAGCTCTACTTCGGTCAGGTCAAGGGCGCCGACCCCGGCGACCCCGACGGAACTCTCGGCCGTACGCCCGGAGCGTTCTGACCCCTGCTCAGACCGGACCCGGAGCGGTTCCACCACGGGAACGAGGGTGGAACCGCTCTGCGGCATGCCCTGGTGACACCCGGGGTGTACGGACAGCTCATCCATGGTGTGGATGAGCGGGATAGCGGATTCGGATCGCGGAGAGGATGGCGACCGGGGGCCCGACGACCCATAGTCGTCCCTACCCGCACGCTGCTGTCCGGACCAGTCGGCCGGTGTGCGGCCGTCCCCGGCATGCCGTGCGTCGTCGGCGCCCGTTTCAGGCATGCCCGCTCCCGTACACCGTCCCTGGAGTCGCCATGCCCGGTTCCGTTCCGCCCCCGTCTCCCACCGCGGTCGGCGATGCCCCTGCGTCCTCCGTCCCCGTCTCGGGCCCGGCTCATCTGCTGCGTGTGACCCTGCTGATGGCGGGCAGCTGCCTGCCGATCCTGGGGGCGGTGCTCATCGCCCCGGTGCTGCCGAAGATGCAGGACCACTTCGCGTCCGTGCCGGGAGCCAAGGCGTTGGTGCCGCTCGCGCTGACCGTTCCGGCTCTGGCACTGGCTGTATTGGCCCCGTTCGCCGGCGTGATCGTGGACCGGTTGGGCCGCAAGCGGCTGTTGATCGTGGCGACCCTGCTGTACGCGGTGTTCGGCACCGCGCCGCTCTGGCTGGACTCGCTGGGGGCGATCATCGCCAGTCGCGCCCTCGTCGGTGTCACCGAGGCCGCGATCATGACGTGCTGCACGACACTGATTGGCGACTACTACTCGGGTCACCGGCGGGTGAAGTACCTCGCCCTGCAGACCACGTGCGCCTCCGCGTCGGCCACCGTCTTCTTCGTGCTGGGCGGAGCCGCCGGATCCGCGGGCTGGCGTGTGCCCTTCTGGGTCTACGCCGTGAGCCTGGCGCTCGCCCCGCTGATGGCCACCGTCCTGACCAACCCGCCGCCCCACACGGCCGCGGAGAAGACCTCCGCCGGAGTCGCACTCCAACATGGCTTCCCCTGGCGGCAGTTGGCGGGTATCTGCGCCCTCACCTTCTTCGGAGCGATGGTCTTCTACACCGTCCCGGTCGAGATGTCGTATCTGCTCGACGACCTGGGAGTGGAGAACTCCGGCGTGATCGGCCTGGCCACCGCGCTCGCGAGTGCCGCCACCGTGGGCGGTGCGGTCACCTTCGCCCGCCTCAAGCGCTCTCCCGACCCGATGCTGCCCGCCGTTCTCGCGGTCTGCGCGGCCGGCTTCGGGATGATGTTCCTGGCGGGGAACGCCCCGCTGCTGGTCCTCGGGGCCGTCGTCAACTGCGTGGGCACCGGCATGCTGCTGCCCGCCCTCCTGACCAGTGCCATGTCCCGGCTGGCGTTCGAGGACCGGGGCCGCGGCACGGGTTTGTGGATGACGGCCTTCTTCGGCGGCGAGTTCGTCTGCCCGCTCGTGCTGCTCGCCGGGGAGTCGGCGGTCGGCAGCCTCGCAGGTGCGGTCGGTGTGCTGGGGCTGTTCGCCGTCCTCGTCGCGGCAGGGCTGTGGGCGTCCCGGCGCCGGGCGGGCACGGTCGATCCCCGACCTCTGCCGGAGCAACTGGCCTGACCTCATACAGATACGGCAGAGCAACCGTCGCAGGGGCGCGGGGAACCGCGCGACCAGCCACGAGCAGGCCGCAGCCGCGTCCCCAACGGGTTGCGAATGGGCGGGTGCTTCTTGTTCGTGGACGCCCACCCGGCGGGGCCGGACATCGACGGGGCTCGACACCCCTTACGGCGCCGCTCGGCTACCGCTCCATGAGCGTCGCCCCGACCTCCCCGGCCTTCCGGCGGAGCCAGATGTGGGCGGCGTCCTGGGCGTGAACCGGGTGCCACCACATCGCTTCCTGCACGGGCACCGCTTCGAAGGGACAGGGCAGGACCCGTACCGCGGCCGAGTTGACCGCCCGGCGGGCGAGACGCTCCTGGATCATCGCGACCCTGCGGGTGCCCTCGACCATGTGGGGCAGCAACTGGAAGGTCTGCACCGAGACCTCCACCCGGGGGCTGATGCCGATCATGCTGAGCTGGCGGGCGGCCGGGGCGTCGTAGGGGCGCTGGTAGACGGCCCAGGGCAGGCGGGCGAGCTGGTCGAGGGTAAGTCCGTCGCCGACATCGGGGTGGTCGTCGGCGACCATGCACAGCCAGCGGTCCTGGTGGAGGTCGACGGCCGGGAAGCCGTCGATGATGCCGTGCGGCAGCAGCAGACCGTCGACTGTGCTCAGCACCGTGGCCGTGTTCTCCACCGCGGCGGGCGTCGAGTGCTGGAACGCGAGCCGGATGCCGGGCGCTTCCCGGTGCAGGGCGCGGGCGAGCGCGGAGCCGAACACTGCGGCGCCGTAGTCGGAGGCGAGCAGGGTGAACTCGCGGCTCTCGGCGGCCGGATCGAAGTCGGCCTGGCTGGCGAAGACCCGCTCCAGCAGGTCGCAGGCGGTGGCACTGCGCTCCCTCAGGGCCACTCCGAGCGGTGTCAGTTCGTAGGCGTTGCCGGTGCGGGCGAGCAGTTCGTCGTCGAAGTGGCGGCGCAGCCGGGACAGCGCGGCGCTCATCGCGGGCTGGCTGAGCCCGACGCGCTCGCCGGCCCGGGTGACGTTGCGCTCCTCCAGCAGCGCACGCAGCGCGAGGACCAGGTTGAGGTCGAGTCGGGACAGGTTCACCAGGCACCACCAATGCGAGACCTTTTCGAGCAGGAACCATCCACGTCATGGATGTGCCACATCCACAGGATCTATTTCCGTGATTGGTCGATCGAGGCCACAGTAGACCGCAACCCAGCAGGAGGAAATCTGATGGCAACGCTCACGCAACCTGCCGGCCCGTTCGCGCTCGGCACGTTCTCCGCCCAGGACCGTGACCCGTTTCCCGGCCTCCTGGCGAAGGAACGCGTACTTGACCTGAGCAGCACCCTGGACTGGGCACCGTCCAGCCTGCGCGACGTGGTGGAACGGTGGGAGGAAGCCCTCCCCGCCCTGCACTCCTTCGCGGACGACGACACCCTCGACTGGCGGCCCCTGGTGGAACTGCGGGTACACGCCCCGATCGAGCCCCGCCAGATCTTCCAGTCCGGCGCCAACTACCGGCAGCACGTGATCGACCTGGAGGTCGCCCATCGCTCCCCCGACGACCCACGCACGGTCGAGGAGGCGCGCGCGGAGATCGCCGCGGTCATGGACCACCGGGCCGCCGAGGACCTCCCGTACGTCTTCATCGGCCTGCCGAGCGCCGTCACAGGCCCGTACGACGATGTCGTCCTGCCCTCCTGGGCCCAACAGCCAGACTGGGAACTGGAGTTGGCAGCCGTCATCGCCAAGCCCGCCCACCGGGTGTCCGTGGAGGAAGCCCTCGACCACGTCGCGGGGTACACGATCGCCAACGACCTCACCGACCGCGCCACCGTCTTCCGCCGGGACATGAAGGCCATCGGCACCGACTGGCTGCGCAGCAAGAACGCTCCCGGTTTCACCCCGCTGGGCCCATGGCTCGTCCCGGCCGGGTCGGTCGCGGACCCCGGTGACCTGCGGGTCACTCTCAGGCTGAACGGCGAGACCATGCAGGACGAGTCCACCAAGGACATGCTGTTCGGCGTGGCGCGACTGGTGTCGTACGTCTCCCAGAGCGCTCAACTCCTCCCGGGGGACCTGGTGTTGACCGGCAGCCCGGCAGGCAATGGCATCCACTGGGGTCGGCTGCTGCGCGACGGCGACGTCATGGAGGGGTCCATCACCGGCCTGGGCGTGCAGCGCACCCGTTGTGTGGCGGAGGTGCCGGCGTGAGCCCGGACCGCCACGACCCGGAGAGCGCTATCGCCGAGGCCGCCAAGTCGTACTCGAACTGGGGGCGTTGGGGCGATGACGACGTGCTCGGCACCCTCAACTTCCTCGACGGGGCCAAGCGCCGAGAGGGGGCCGCACTGGTCCGCCGGGGCGTGAGCTTCTCGCTCTCGCAGTCCTTCGACATGGACGGCCCACAGAAGGGCTGGCGCCGGCGCACCAACCCGGTGCACACCATGCTCGACACCGGCACCGACGCCGCCCTAGGCAACCAGGGCTTCCCGCACGGCATCGGCGGCGCCGACGACGTGATCACGATGCCGTTGCAGTGCTCCACACAGTGGGACGGGCTCGGGCACATCTTCGACCACGGCAAGGCGTGGAACGGCCGGGCGGCCGAGAAGGTCGTCACCTCCGACGGCGACCTCGTCACCGGGATCGAGCACATGGCGCCCTACGTCGCCGGGCGCGGGGTCCTCCTGGACGTGGGCCAAGTCATCGGCGTCGACGGCGAGTTGACCGACGGGTTCGCGATCACGGAGGAACATCTGACCGCGACCACCGAAGCCCACGGCGTGAGTGTCGGCCGCGGTGACATCGTGCTCGTCCGCACCGGACGGCTCGCCCGCGCCCGTCGGGAAGGCTGGGGCGAGTACGCGGGCGGACCCGCACCCGGGCTGTCGTTCACCACCGCCGGCTGGCTGCACTCCACCGAGATCGCCGCGATCGCCACCGACACCTGGGGCTTCGAGGTACGGCCCAACGAGTTCGACCACGCCTTCCAGCCGCTGCACCAGGTCGCCATCCCCAACATCGGCCTGCTGATCGGCGAGATGTGGGATCTCGACGCGCTCGCCGCCGACTGCGCCTCCGACGGTCTCTACGAGTTCTGGCTGACCGCCGCTCCTCTCCCCATCACCGGAGCGGTCGGCTCCCCCGTGAACCCCATCGCCGTCAAGTAACCCATTCCGCATCGCCGTCAGGTGACCCGTTCAGCCGCCGGATGCGCCCTTCCCCAGCAAGCGGCGTATCCGGCCCGCACCCCCGTCCCCACTCCTGGCCCGCACTCTCCTGCGGGCGAGCCGCAATCCCGCCGCCCGAAGCCGCGCGGCCCAACCCGGGAGGTATCCCCCGACATGGCTGACAGCCCCACCCTCCCCCGGCCTCCGGCTGGAAAGGCGCCCACCGTCCTGGTCATCGGCGGGGGCGCGTCAGGAAACGCCATCACCATCCTGCTGCGCCGCGCCGGCATCGACGTGGACCTGATCGAGGCCAGGCCCGACTGGAACGCCACCACCGGCTCGGGCATCACCCTCCAGGGCAACGCCCTGCGCGTCCTGCGCGAACTCGGCGTGTGGGAACAGGTGGAAGCGTCCGGGTACGCCTTCGGCTCGCTGGGCGTGACCGCCCCCGACGGCACCGTCCTGTTCGTGGCCGAGGACATCCAGACCGGCGGGAAGGACCTGCCCGCCACCCTCGGCATGCAGCGCCCCCAACTCCAGCAGATCCTCATCGAGGCGGTCCGCGCCTCCGGCGCCGGCATTCGCCTGGGAACCACCGCCGAGATCCTCGGCCAGGACGCCGACGGCGTCTCCGTACGCCTCAGCGACGGCACGACCGGCCGCTACGCCCTCGTGATCGCCGCCGACGGCGTGAACTCGACCACTCGCACCGCGATCGGTGTCACCGACAAACCCGAACCGACCGGCATGGCCATCTGGCGCATCGCCACCCCACGGCCCGCGAGCGTGACCCGCACCGACCTCGCCTACGGGGGCCCCGCCTACATCGCCGGCTACTGCCCCACCAGCGAGAACACCATCTACGCCTACCTCGTCGAGGCGTGCCGCGACCGCGCCGCCGTCGATCCGGCCGCGTACGCCGACGAGATGCGCCGCCTGGCACAGGGCTACGGCGGTGCCTGGCCCGAGATCACCGCGCACATCACCGACCCGAAGAAGGTCAACTACACCTGGTTCGAGCGCCTGCTGGTCGAGGGCTCCTGGCACCGGGGCCGGGTGGTGCTGATCGGCGACGCCGCCCACTGCTGCCCGCCCACCATGGCCCAGGGCGCGGCCATGTCGTTGGAGGACGCCCTCGTCCTCGCCGAGCTGCTCGGCAGTGGACAGGACTGGGGCGACGAGCTGTTCCAGGCGTACTACGACCGCCGTATTCCTCGGGTGCGCACCGTCGTCGAGGCATCCGTGCAGATCGGCCAGTGGCAGCTGGACGGCGTGCGTGATGCCGACATGCCCGGGCTGATCGGCCGCACCCTGACCCCCCTCGAGGAGCGCCCGTGACCGCCACCGCATCCTCCGCACCGACGATCGACGTGCACGCCCACCTCCTGCTCCCGGAGGTCGAGGAGACCGTCGCCGGTCGTCCCGGCCTCGCCGAGGCCCGCACCCTCGACGCCCGACGCAACGGCCCGGCCGCCCTGGCCGTGAACGGCCCGATGGTCGGCACGCGCGTACCGAAGCTGACAGACGCCGCCGTGCGCCTCGCGGCCATGGACGCGCAGGGCGTGGACATCCAGCTGGTCAGCCCGTCCCCGTCGCACTACCACTTCTGGGCCGAGCCCCAACTGGCTTCAACGGTCTGCCGGTTGGCCAACGAGGGCACGGCCGCGCACTGCGCGAAGGCACCCGACCGGCTGCACGGTCTGGGCCTGGTACCGCTCCAACACCCGAGCCTCGCGGTCGAGTTGCTCGACCACGCACTGGAACAGGGACTGAAAGGGGTGGAGATCTCCTCGCACGCACCCGGCCGCGAACTGTCGGATACGGCGTACGAACCCCTCTGGTCGCGGGCCGAGGAGACGGGAGCCATCCTCTTTCTGCACCCCTTCGGGTGCACGCTCGACGAGCGCCTGGACCAGTGGTATCTGTCCAACACCGTCGGCCAGCCCACCGAGAACGCCGTCGCCCTCTCCCATCTGATCTTCTCCGGTGTCCTGGACCGCCATCCGGGCCTGAGGCTGATCGCGGCGCACGGCGGCGGATACCTCCCCACCCACATCGGCCGCTCCGACCACGCCTGGCGGGCCCGCCCCGACACGCACGGCTGCGCACGGGAGCCGAGCAGCTATCTGCGGCAGCTCTACTACGACTCGCTCGTACACGACCCTTACGTACTGAGGGAGTTGGTCCGAGCCGCGGGCGCCGACCGGGTCCTGCTCGGCTCCGACTTCCCCTTCGACATGGGCACGGAAGACCCGCTGGCCGCACTGCGCGCGGCGGATCTGAGCGACCACGACTTCCACTCCGTCCGCGGCGCGAACGCCGCCGCCCTGCTCAACCTCGTCTGAGGAGACCTCCATGAACAACCGTCTGCTCACCCACCTCCGGCACGTCGACCTCGCCGTGCCCGACTACGACAAGCAGCTCGACTTCTACGCCGGTGTCTGGGGTCTGACCCAGGTGGCCGAGGACTCCGGCATCTCCTTCCTGGCCGCGGAAGGCTCTCCCGAGCAGTACGTCGTACGGCTGCGCAAGGCCGACGAGAAGCGTCTCGACCTGGTTTCCTACGGCGCCGCCTCAGCGGCCGACGTGGACACGCTGGCCGAGCAACTCCTCGCCGGTGGCGTCCAGTTGATTTCGCAGCCGGGCAAGGTGGACACCCCGGGCGGTGGTTACGGCTTCCGCTTCTTCGACGTGGACGGCCGCACGGTCGAGGTCTCGGCCGACGTGGCGGTCCGGCAGCACCGCAGGATCGAGGAGAAGGAGTCGATCCCGGTCAAGCTGTCGCACGTCGTCCTCAACTCGCCGGACCTGGACAGGACGCGCGCCTGGTACGAGCAGCACCTCGGCTTCCGCCTCTCCGACACACTCGGCCATCCCCACATCGGCGACGTGATGCACTTCATGCGTATCAGCAACCAGCACCACTCCATGGCCATCGCCAAGGGTCCGCACACCTCCCTGCACCACGTCTCCTTCGAGATGCGCGGTATCGACGAGTACATGCGCGGCTCCGGCCGGGTGATGCGGGCCGGCTTCCAGAAGATCTGGGGCCCGGGCCGGCACATGGCGGGCGACAACACCTTCACCTACTTCCTCGACCCGCACGGCAACACCGTCGAGTACACGACGGAGTTGGAGGAACTGGACGAGGACACCTGGCACCCTCACGTCTACGACTTCTCCCGGCCCGAGGTCACCGACCAGTGGGGCACCGCCAACCCCATGAATGAACTGGTCACCAAGGAGTCCTTCAACGACCCCGATCACGGCGTGTTCGTCGCCCCGCCGGTCTGATCCTTCTCCGGAGCGAGGCTCACCATGCGATTCGCCACGTACGAACACAGAGACCGGCGCCAGGTGGCCGTCGTCGATCAGGACGGCGCGCTCCACCCGCTGCCCGGTGTCAGCTCACTGACCGGCCTGCTCACCGAGGCAGGCGGTCTGCCCGAACTGCTGGACGCGGCCTCCGCGTTGCTCCACGTCCCGGCCGGCCCGCACGTCTCCGACGTACGGCTGCTGCCGCCGCTCCAGCCGCCCACCGTGCGGGACTTCGTCACCTTCGAGGAGCATGTCGAAGGCGTACGACGGTCCGTGGACGGAGCCGCCGGGGTGCCCGAGCAGTGGTACGCGGCCCCCACGTTCTACTTCACCAACCCCTATGCGGTGTACGGCCCGCACGACGACATCCCCGTACCCCCGGGTTCGAGCGTGCTCGACTTCGAACTCGAAGTCGCCGCCGTCATCGGCAGGGAGGGCCGCGACCTCACCCCCGAGCAGGCCCGCGACCACATCGTCGGCTACACCGTCTTCAACGACTGGTCCGCCCGCGACCTGCAGTCCGCCGAGATGAAGGTCGGCCTCGGCCCGTGCAAGGGCAAGGACACCGCCACCACGCTCGGCCCGTATCTGGTCACCGCCGACGAGTTGGAGAAGTACCGCGACGCGGACGGCTTCCTGCGCCTCGCACTGACCGCCGAGATCAACGGCCAAGTGGTCGGCAAGGACCTTCTCTCCAACATGAGTTGGACCTTCGAGGAGATGGTGGCCTACGCCTCACGGGGCACCGTCGTCCGCCCGGGCGACGTCCTCGGTTCCGGGACCTGCGGAAACGGCGGCTGTCTCGCCGAGCTGTGGGGGGTACGGGGCGAGCAGGACCCGGCCCCGCTCAAGGCCGGCGACACGGTGACGCTCACCGTGGAGGGCATCGGGTCCGTCTCCAACACCGTGGTGAGCGGTGTGGATCCCGTGCCGGTCGCCGCTGCTCGGCGCCGCTCCCGGGAGCGGCCGTGACCAAGCGCCTTGTGGGCAAGGTCGTCGTGGTCACGGGCGCGGCCGGCGGCCAGGGGGCCGCGGAGGCCGAGGCGCTGACCCGCGAAGGCGCCCAGGTGATCGCCACTGACGTGAGCGAGGCACCCGGCTGCCGCCGCCTCGACGTCAGCAGCGAGAGGGCGTGGGCCGAACTCGCGGCCGAGATCAGGGAGTCGTACGGCCGGGTGCACGGTCTGGTCAACAACGCGGGCATCACCTGGCGGGCCCGGATCGACGACGTACACCCCGCGGACATGGCCCGAGTCCACGCTGTCAACGTGACGGGTCCGCTCCTGGGCATCCAGCACCTGACACCGCTGATGGGCCCGGGAGCGTCGATCGTGAACGTCGGTTCGTCGGCGGCGTTGACCGCCCACTATCCCGTCGCGTACACGAGCAGCAAGTGGGCGCTGCGGGGTCTGTCGAGGACGGCCGCCATGGAACTCGGGCCACGCGGGATCCGCGTCAACACCGTCCACCCCGGCTTCATCGACACCATGATGACGGCCTCCGCAGCCCCCGCGTTCCGTGAGGCGAACCTCCGCGAGACACCGCTCGGCCGCACCGGGACCGTCGACGACATCACCCCGCTCGTGGTCTTCCTGCTGTCCGACGACGCGTCCTTCATCACCGGAGCGGAGATCCCGGTCGACGGCGGCCTCACCTCGCACGGCGGCGCCAAGTCGATCTCGGACGCGCTGCGTGCGGACGCCTGAACCAGCAACAACGCACAGCAGAAAGGCCCTTCTTCCATGGACAAGGTCCGCGCAAGCGCCGCGGCGGCGGTCGCCGACATCCCCGACGGCGCCTCACTGGCTGTCGGCGGCTTCGGTCTCAGCGGCATCCCCGGCGTACTCATCCAGGCCCTGCACGCGCAGGGCGCGACCGGCCTGCGGATCGTGTCGAACAACTGCGGAGTCGACGGGCGCGGGCTGGGGGTCCTGCTGTCGGCGCGCCGGATCGCCCGTGTGACGGGCAGCTACGTGGGCGAGAACAAGGAGTTCGCCCGCCAGTACCTGTGCGGCGAACTGGAGGTGGAGCTGGTGCCCCAGGGCACCCTGGCCGAACGGCTGCGCGCCGGTGGCGCGGGCATCCCCGCCTTCTACACCCCCGCAGGCGTGGGCACCCAGGTCGCCCGCGGCGGGCTGCCCTGGCGCCATGCCGCCGACGGCACGGTCGCCCTGGCCTCCCCGCCCAAGGAGACCCGCGACTTCGCCGGCCGTGCGTACGTCCTGGAGCACGGGATCACCACCGACTTCGCCCTCGTGCGGGCCTGGCGCGGCGACCGCCACGGCAACCTCGTCTTCCGCAGGTCGGCCGCCAACTTCAACCCGCTCGCCGCCACGGCCGGACGCGTGACGGTGGCCGAGGTCGAACAGCTCGTGGAACCGGGCGAGTTGAGCCCCGACGAAGTACACCTGCCGGGCATCTTCGTCCAGCGGATCGTGCCCCTCACTCCGGCCCAGGCCGCCGACAAGCACGTGGAGAAGAGGACGGTTCGCGCATGAGCACGCCCACGGGCTGGACCCGCGACCAGATGGCCGCCCGCGCCGCCGCCGAGCTCGTCGACGGTTCCTACGTCAATCTCGGCATCGGCCTGCCCACACTCGTCCCCGGTCACCTCCTACCGCGCGTGCACGTGGTCCTGCACTCGGAGAACGGCATCCTGGGCACCGGCCCGTACCCGCACGCGAACGAGGTCGACCCGGACCTCATCAACGCGGGCAAGGAGACGGTCACCGTCCTGCCCGGCGCCTCCTTCTTCGACTCGGCCCTCTCCTTCGGCATGATCCGGGGCGGCCACATCGACACCGCCGTGCTCGGCGCCATGCAGGTGTCCGCCGTCGGCGACCTGGCGAACTGGATGATCCCCGGCAAGGTGGTCAAGGGCATGGGCGGCGCGATGGATCTCGTCCACGGCGCCCGCCGGGTCGTCGTCCTGATGGAACACACCGCCAAGGACGGCACCCCGAAGATCGTCAAGGAATGCGCCCTCCCGCTCACCGGCGAGCGGTGCGTGCACCGGATCATCACGGACCTCGGCGTCCTCGACGTCACACCGGAGGGCCTCGCACTCGTGGAATGCGCGCCGGGCGTGACCTCGGAGGACGTCGCCGACCGCACGGACGCGCCCGTGATCCGCAGAGCATGAGCCGTGACCCCGTCGGGCGGCCAGGGGCCTCGGTCCCTGGCCGCCCGATGTTTCCGTCCACTGCCGACGTCCCTACGACAAGGACATGACTTTCCGGTAGGCGTACACCGCGGTCGCCGCGACCGCCACGTGCATCAGGAGCGGCACCAGCCACCGCACCAGTGCCTCGGGGTCCTTCGAGACCTTGCGTACGGCGGCCCGGCCGACGGCATCCCCACCACCCCGGCGACGGGCCTGGTTGTGGAGACATCGGAGGTCCAGTCGGTGCAGCCGACGTGCAGAGGGATCGCTCAGCCGGCTCGTGCTCTATTTCCGCTGGTCCACTGAGCGGAACAGTGCACGACAGGAGGAGTCCCAAGGATCACTCTTCAACCAGCAGTCCGACGTGGACCCCGGTCATGTCCGCGCGAACGAGTTCCGTTGATGAACCAGATATTGGGGGACAAATGGAGCAAGGGACGGCCGATCTGCAGCCGCGCGGCGTCCGGTTCACAATTTTGGGCCCGCTTTCCGTTACCGGCGGGGGCGGGCATGGACCGGTCCCACTCGGACCCCCCAAACAGCGCATGCTTCTTGCCGTCCTGCTGTGCCGTCCCAATGGCTTGGTGCCCGTCGAGCTGATGATGGATGCGCTGTGGGACGGCGGACCGCCGAAGACCGCACGGAAGAACGTCCATGTGTACATTTCGGCGCTGCGCAAGCTCCTGGAAGACGTTGGAGCGGGCGGGCGGCTGGTCCGCCGGGGAAGCGGTTATCTGCTGCTGGTCGGCGACGGGGAGTTGGATGCGCTGCGGTTCCGCAGCCTCGCCCGTGCCGGAAGGGAGGCGTCAGGCCACGGCGCGCTCGCTTCTGCGGCCAGGCTGCTGAAGGAGGCGCTGAAACTGTGGAGGGGGCCGTCGCTGCCGGAACTGCGCAACTCGCGGACGATATCAGCCGAGGCGGAACGTCTCGGCACCCGTTTTCTACAGGTATATGAGGAATGGGCGGAGGTTGAGCTGCAGCTGGGCAACGCCAAGGAGGTCGCCGAGACCATCGATGATCTGGTGGAACTGCATCCACAGCGCGAACGCCTACGGGCCGCTCATATGAATGCCCTGTTCCACCTGGGGCGGCAGACGGAGGCTTTCGCCGTATACGAGGAGTACCGGCAATTCCTGGCAGCTGAGTTCGGTCTGGGCCCCAGCCCGGTACTCGAAGCCCAGTATCGCTCGATGCTGGCCTGAGTCCGGTCCGGACCGGACGGATCAGGTCGCCGCCGCTGCGGCCAGGGTCGGCGCTTGACGTCCCGTGAGCATGCGCAGTGTCCGACCGCGTCCGGTGCCGGTGAGGTCGAAGGGGACGAGCATGATCTCGTCGACGTCCAGAGTTTTCGCGACCCGCTCGATGCCCTCCATCACCGTGGACCGGCCGCCGTGGACCACCTGCTGGTCCTCCAGGACCTTGCGGGTGAGGAACTCCTCCCTGGCCTTGTCCGGGGACTCGCCCAGCGCGGTCCACGTGCGGCGCCGCACGGCGTTGCACGCGGTGTGCAGAGCCAGTTGCTCGGCCTCGTCGTCACTCCCCGCGCACAGTACGTTCAGCGAGGCGATGACGTAGGGCCGGGCACCTCGCGGGCCGGGGTCGAAGGTCGCACGGTAGCGCTTCACCGCCGCCGGGCGGCACTTGGACTGGCCCAGGTGGAGCCCGTAGACGAACGGCAGCGACCGCTCGGCCGCCGTTCGGGCGCCGTTCTCGCTGGTCCCCAGGACATACACCTGCGCCGGCGAGGCGATCCGTGGAGACAGGTGCAGGGTCGGGCGCTCCGGCTCGATCGGCGTCTGCGCCCGGGTGGGCGGGTCCAGGAAGCCCATCAGCTCGTCGATCAGGGCGGGGAACTCGAGCGCCGCCCTGGCGTCACGCCTGAGCGCCGCCTCGAGTAACTTGCCATGGGCCCCGGTGCCGCCCGAGGAGCGGCCTACGCCCAGGTCGATTCGGCCGGGGTGCAGTGCGC
Organism: Streptomyces sp. NPDC050549; assembly: GCF_040655035.1. Lineage (NCBI taxonomy): Bacteria > Bacillati > Actinomycetota > Actinomycetes > Kitasatosporales > Streptomycetaceae > Streptomyces > Streptomyces sp. NPDC050549. The sequence goes on along the minus strand of NZ_JBFAJD010000036.1, from coordinate 45,321 downwards.
CCAGCGTGGCGAACTGCTCGGCCACAGCGTAGGGAGCATAGTTGGGCAGCATTACCCCGCCTGCACCCACCCGGATGCGCTCGGTGCAGGCGGCGATGTGCGCGATGAGTACCGCTGGTGCACTGCTGACGGCGTCGAGCGAGGCGTGGTGTTCTGCGACCCAGAAGCGGTGGAACTCGCATTCCTCAGCAGTCTGGGCGACGCCAACCACCTCCCGGATTGCCTGTTCGGCAGGCATCTGCCTGTCCGTTGCACCCAGTTCGAGCACGGACTGCAAGACGGCGGGACGGGCGCTGCCGTCGCCAACGGGCATCTGTGGCGTGATCACGAGGGGCTCCTGGCCGGTGCTGGTGTGCTTGTCTGCGGCGGCTTGGGCAGGGCGACGGGGACGGCTGCCAGCAGGGCGAACGCCATCGCGAAGGCGGCGGCGGTCGTCGGTAGTGACAGCCGGGCCAGCAGCAGCCCGGCAGCCAGCGGCCCGCAGGGCTGGACGATCTGAGCGACCAAGCCGCTCGCGGTGATGACCCGGCCGTAGATCTCCTCCGGCACGGCGACCGCCATGATCGTGCCGAACGTCGCCGAAATCACCGGGATGAGCAGGCACAGCGCGCAGAACCCGGCGACGAACGCGATGGTGCTCCCGCTGGTCCAGGCGACGGCCAGCAGCACGGACCCGGTGGCGGGACCCGCGACAAGGGTCACTTTCAGGGAAACGTGTCGCTGGACGTACGGGGTGAGCAGGGAGCCGGCCAGTCCGGCCACCGCTGCCGCGCTCATGGCCGTTCCCACCGCGACCGCGCTGTCGGGTCTGCTGCCCACGCCGAGGATCAGGGCGAACGTGAGGGCGGAGAAGGCCAGGTTCAGCCCGGCGCCGTACAGCACGCACCAGCGCATGAACCGGTCTCCCGCCAGGTACCGCCACCCTGCGGTGAACCCCGTCAGGAACCGCTCAGCGACCGGCTGCGCACCCGCTGCTTCCGCGTCCCTGCCGCCGGGCGCCCCGTCGGGGCCCAGGCCACGGCGCGGCGCGCGGACCGCCACGGCCACGCACAGCGCGGAGACGCCGAAGGTCAGCGCGTCCACCGCGAGCGGCACGGAGGGTTCGAGCGCCAGAAGCAGCCCGGCCGCCGCCGGCGCGGCGATGTCTGCGCCGTACGCCCGCGCCTGGTTCAGCGACAGCGCCGCACCCAACTGCTCGGTCGGCACGATCCGTCGGATCACCTTGCCCTGGGCCGGGCGGAACACTTCCAGTGCCACGACCGACACGACCACCGCCACCAGAGCCAGCGCGATCGGCAAAGGCCGTAGGAGCACGTACACCGCCAGCGACCCGACGGCGACCAGCCGGGCCAGGTCGGACCCGAGCATCAGCGCACGCTGGTCGCAGCGGTCGCTCAGGTAGCCGGCCGGCAGCCGTGCCACCAGCCCGACGGCCAGGGAGACCGTGCCGACGGTTGCGGCGACCGTGGTGGAGTTGCCCGCCGCAAGCAGCACCAGCGGCAGCACGATGTACGTCATCGAGGAGCCGAAGTCCGACAACGCCTGGCCGATCCAGAGCAGTTGGAAGCCCCGGTTACGGCTGAGCCGTTGCGCGGCGGCTGTGATCGGGGGGACGGTGGCGGTCATCCACGGCTCCCGGAAGCCGTCGGTGACTCTTTCAGCAGGTCGTCCAGCAGGAAGTTCGTGTTGGTGCGCGCCCCGGGGCGCGCCCTGCGGAACCGGTCCAGGAAGAGCGCGACACCGGCCGAGCCGCTCGCCAGGTCGCAGCACTCCCGTACCGACTGCTCGCCGGGGAACACCACACCCTCCGGCCGCCGCACCGTACTGCACAGCACTGCCTCGGCTGCCCGCTGCGCGTCGCCCAGGAGCTCCGGGTCGCCCAGGAACTCGTAGGCGTCCAAGAGGGTGTTGCCGATACCGCTGATCCCGTGGAACAGCTGGGGAAACGTCGTGTACTTGCGCCGCACGTCCGGCAGTAGTTCATCGATGTGCTTCCGCAGGCTTCCGTCCCCGGTCACGTAGTGGTACCGCAGCAGGGTGGTCAAGATGCCCGCGGTGCCCTCGTCCCAGTACTGGCGCAGTACCGGGGACGGTTTGTCGTCGGTGCGTGCGACGGCCGGGAAGGACAGCCGTCCTGTGGGTGAGTACTCGCCGCAGGCCAGATCGAACTCCAGCCCCGCGCGGCCCAGTTCCAGCACATGCACGTCACCGGTGGCCGCGTGCAGGGCCAGCAGGAACATGGCCACGCCGGACGCGCCCTCTCCGTAGCCGACGGGGACGTGCTTGCCGGAGCCGGTCCAGTGGGCCCGCACGCCCTCATGCCGCGCGCTCCGCGCGAAGTGCTCGCCGATCTCGCGGGCGCGGTCCAGGAACTCCGTGCGGCCGGTGTCGCGCCACAGCCGAAGGCAGGCCATGCCATGCCCGGCCGACCCGGTCAGCACGCCCGGCTCCGCGTACAGCAGCCGATGCCCCGCGGCGTCGCGCAGCACCCGGGCCGCCACCTCACGATGGCCCATCGCCGACAGCACCCAGGCGACACCTGCTGAACCGTAGTAAAGGCCCGGTGGCAGCGCCTCATGACCTGTCGGCTTGCGCAGCGCCCAGGTGAGAAAGGTGTCCGGCACCTCGCCACCCACGGTGTGGAGTGCGTACAGGCAGCCGTAGGCACCGTGCGCGACGGACAGCGGGTTGGTCTCGAAGACCAGCGGGTCCGCTGGGAAGAGCCGGTCCTCCCGCTGCAGATCGGCAGTACCGTGCAGAAACTTCACCACGCCGTCCAGGGTGGTCTCGATCCGCCGTCTCAGGTCGGCCGCTGACTCCGGTTCGGGTGTCACCGGGTGTGCCAGCGGCGGGGGCTGCCGCCAGGCGGTGGTGAAGGGCAGGTCGGTGAGACGCCGGCGCAGCGCAACCGGGTCGGGCAGCGGCGCGTTCTCGTCGTACAGGTCCCGGATCAGTGCGACCAGTTCTCCCGGCAGAGCCAGATCGGCTGCTACCTCGTCGAGGAGCCGCAGCGGGATGTCGTGGTCGACCAGGTCGTTCGAGTGGCAGGCCAGGACACAGCACAGCAGCAGCCCGCCCAGCGCGTAGTAGTCGGTGCGCCGGTCGCCGCGCCCGGCGGCCATCGCCCGCCGGGTGACCGCACCCGGGGTGCTGAGCCCCGCGCCGCCGTCGGTCCCCTCGTGGAAGGCGGATTCCAGATCGATTACGCGGATCCGGTCGTCCGCGGTGACCATGATGTTGGTCATCGACAGGTCGCCCAGTACGATGCCGCGCTCATGGCAGGCCGCGATCGCGTCCGCGATCTGCACCCACAGCAGACGGAACCGGTCGTAGTAGTCGGCCAGCCGGGCCGGGGTCAGGTCCAGGCCGTACAGGGGGTTGTGGGCGATGCTCAGGTGGCCCAGATGGCTGCCGTCGATGTGGTCCTCGGCGATGAACGCGTGCTCCCACTGCTCGAAGAACGCGATGGGGCGCACGAACAGACCGGTGTCGGCCAGTTCGGTCAGTAGCTGGTACTCATGGCGCAGCAGGTCCACCGCGTCGATGCCTCTGGGGCCCACCTCGACATGCGGCCGGGCCTCGCGCAGCACCACGTCCGCGCCGGTCTCTGTGTCCACGCCGCGGTAGATGCCGCCGCGGTTGCTGAACGCCAGCGCACTCCCGACCTTGAACCGGCCGGCCAGCAACCCCTTGCCCGCGCTCCCACCCCCCGCGGCTCCATCCTCGCCCGTTTCTGTTCCCCGGTCCGCACCCGCATACGGATCCTGCGCCCAGTCCGGGACGAGCCAGTAGGGGGTGCGCACATCCGGGACCAGCGAGCCGTCGGGGGCCTGGATCATCAGATCCCGCAGGCCCAGCGGCTTGAGCTCGAAGCGGCTGACGAACCCGCCGTAGCGGTAGGACACCACCCGCGACCCGGGACAGCGCCGGTCGGTGAGGACATAGGGTCCGTCCAGCCCCGCCAAGGCCTGGGTCAGCGCTGCCGCGATGGCGCGGAACTGCGTGTCGTCGTCCGGGTAGACGGTGATGAACTTCCCACTCGATGCACGGGGGAAGGACTTTCCGTTGGCCTCACCCACTGCCGGAGGGTCCATCAGGAACTTAAAGCGCACCCCTGCATCCCGCATTACCGGCAATGCCCGCCGTAAGGTCTCGGTGCTTTTGCGTGAGGTCGACGAGACGTGCAGCTTCCAGCCCTGGCCGACTACAGGCGCGCCCGGCGGTTCGGCGATGATCCAGTAGCCACGACGCCAGGTGTGCCAGTCGTCCGGCAGCGCCGCCCGGTATTCGCGCATGTGCTCGCTGCTCGGCATGCGCCGGCTGAAGTTCTCGAACCACCGCGGATGGTGACTCATGTAGGACAGCATTGTTTCCCACGGCCGCTGCATATCAGCCCGCCCCTTTTCGCGCTAGTGGTTGTGGTCCGGAACCTGTTGGCCCGAGGATCTGACGCTGCGAGCGGTCCCGGACGGGACGAGGGAGCTTTGTCCGATGCAGTCCGGGACCGCAAGCGCTGAGTCGGTGTCAGCAGCTCAAGAGGTAGCAGGAGCTGCAACTGTCGACGATGACGCTGGTCTGGCTGTCGTCCTCAAGGTCGAGGCTCTGCAGCGACAGCACGAAATCCGCGTCGGTGAATCCGGTTTGCTCAGTCATGGGATCCCCACTTCCGATCGAAGGTGAATTCTTTCGCCACGACGACGCCCGATAAACTCCCTGGCGGGTTCGGAAACTCCGCCCGGCGATTAAACGGGATTCGCTGACATCCTCGATACTGGGCAGGCCCGCTTCGAAATCGGTATGCCAATGGTATGGATTCAGTACTTTCCCAGGTCCGGAGCCGCGGACCTCGGTGCCATCAGCCTCGATCGTTCATGAGTCCCCGTCAGCTTGCTGATGGGTACTTTGTGTCTGGGGTTGGGGCAGGTTGAGGTCCCGGCTCGCGCGTCGGGTGGGCGCCGGGTTCCACTTCGCCGGTGCGGTCGTGGGGGTTGTCGGGATGGTGGAAGTGGCTGTTCAGCCAGGGTTCGGCAGGATGTGGAGCCTGGCGATCGCGTGGGTGGTGACGTCGGGCCAGGGCCATCGGGCGGGCAGGTGGAGCCAGTGGCGGTGGCCGGTGTTCACGAGCTGGGCGGCTGCGGAGAACAGCCGCAGGCGAAGCCGTTTGGGTTCCCAGCGGCGGGTGGTGCCGGTCAGGGCGAGCATGGGCATCCAGGCGAGGAGGTCGAGTGCGAGCGAGACGATCTCCAGCCAGATCCGGTTCTGTGCGGTGTCGTGCAGGGGCAGGTTGCGCAGTCCGGTTGCGGGTTGACCCTGATTCATCCCGCGCCAGAGCACTGCGTACGGCAGGAGCCGGCCTTGTCGTCGGCGACCTGGACGATCCGACGTCGCTCCGGAAGGCGATGAAGGGCGTACATGGCGTGTTCCTCGTGCTGACCATGATGGTCGGCCCCCGGATCAGCCCCGAGGGCGTGGTGGCCGAAGAACGGCGGGGAAAGGCAGTGGCGGATCCTGCCCGGGAGTTGCGCATCGAGCGCCTGGTCTACAGCTCCCTGCAATGGCGTGGACGCTCACTCCGGAATCCCTTACCACGAAAGCAAGCAGCGGATCGAGGAACGCCTCCCCCAGGCCACCGGCGACTGGCGCTCCTGGGAGTCCGCGAACGGCGCGAAGGCGATGCGGGGCGGCCCCGGGAGCTTCATGTTCGTACCCGCCGAATGCCCTCACGCATTCTCGAACCCCGGCGCCGAACCCGCCCGGATGCTCTTCCTCGTGTCCCCGGCCGGGCACGCGACCTGCCTCCAGGAACTCACCGACCTTCTGAGCGCCTCGGAGCCGCCGGACCAAGCCGAGATCGCGGCCCTACGGCTCCGCCACGACATCCACCAGCTCACTCCGCTCACCTCCCCGGCGCAGGCTGAGGCTGCACGGCGCACCAGACGTCAGCGCGGGTGAACCGTTCGGGAGCCGCAGGTTTCTCCCATGGCCGACGGAGGTCCGGAAAGGCCCCGGGTGACGGCGTACGCCCCTGAGGAGTCCGGTCGTTTCACCAAGATCTCGGTACCCGGCGGAACGGGTACGGCACATCGAACCCGGATACACGCGCAGACGCTACTGGCGCGGAGGTCGGCGCGTACCGAGTGCTGCGGCTCCGCTCCCGTCCGGGGGGATACGGGAACCCGCGGAGTGGAGATGCACATGGGCGCGGCCGGACCGCAGGAAGCACGTGTGCGCGACGGAGATGCGTTCACCCGTGGCTGCCGCCGGTGCCCCGTCAGCGGCCTCACCAGGACGCCCGGGACGGAGCGGCCAGCCTCCGCAGCCGCCCGGCTCGTAGGCTGGCTTCCGTGGAAGCACACAAGCGCACCGGCCTCGTCTCCTCGCCCGCCCCACCTCTGCGGGTGTTCATCCTGGATGACCACGAGGTGGTACGCCGAGGCGTGCGCGACCTCTTGGAGGCCGAGCCGGACATCGTCGTGGCCGGGGAGGCGGCGAGTGCCAGGGAGGCGCTCGCCCGGGTGCCCGCGGTCCGCCCGCATGTCGCGGTGCTGGACGTGCGGCTCGGCGAGGGCGGCGACGGGGACCACGCGGGAGTCGAGGTGTGCCGGGAGCTGCGGGCCCGCATGCCTGGACTGCCCTGTCTGATGCTGACCTCGTTCGACGATGACGAGGCGTTGTTCGACGCCATCATGGCGGGCGCGGCCGGCTATGTGCTCAAGCGGATCGACGGTTCCGACCTGGTGGCCGCCGTCCGCACGGTGGCGGGCGGGCAGTCCATGCTGGATCCCCGGGCCGCCGCGCGGGTGATGGCGCGGCTGCGCGACCCCCGGCCGGAACCCGAAGCCCCGTACGTCTCACCGGAGTTGGAGCGGCTTTCACCGCGCGAGCAGGAGATCCTGGAGCTGGTCGGCGAGGGGCTGACGAATCGTCAGATCGCCGAGCGGCTGTTCCTCGCGGAGAAGACGATCAAGAACCGGGTGTCGTCCATCCTGGCCAAGCTGGGCGTGGGCCGCCGCATCCAGGCGGCGATGCTCGCCGGGAAGCTGAAGGAGCAGCGAGGGCCCGAGCGGTAGCCCGGCGCTCCGTCAGTCGGCGGGCAACGGCACCCGCCACACGAGCCGGGTCCCGCCCCGTGCCGGGGACTCGACGGTCAGCGTCCCGCCGTACTGCACAGCTCGGGAGCGCAGGTTCGCCAGTCCGCCAGTGTGCTGGGCGGCGCCCATCCCGACCCCGTCGTCCATTACCGCGAGGGTGAGGACATCCCCGGCCGCCGGTACGGTCAGGACGACGTCCGCGCGGTGGGCGCGTGCGTGCCGGGCGGTATTGCTGAGGGCTTCGGCGGTCACCGCCAGGACGTGTTCGGCCACCTCGGCGGGGACGGTGGAGTCCACCGGTCCGTCGATCCGGAGAACCGGGCTGAAGCCGAGCGACTGGGCGGCCAGCCGAACGGTTTCAGGCATCCGGCGGCGCAGCCCAGGACCGCCCCGGTCGTCCCCCGCCGAGCGCAGCTCGAAGATGGTGGAGCGGATGATCTGGACGGTGGTGTCCAGGTCCTCCACCGCCCGGGAGACCCGCTCGGCGGCGTCGGGGCTCTCAATCATGCGGGTGGCGCTCTGCAACGTCATGCCGGTGGCGAACAGCCGCTGGATCGCCAGGTCGTGCAGGTCGCGGGCAATGCGATCGCGTTCATGCAGCACGGCCAGTTCCTCGGACTCGGCGCGGCGCCGGGCCAGTTCCAGGGCGATTGCGGCCTGGTCGGCGAACCGGGAGACCAGTGCCACCTCGGTGTCGTCGAAGGCGGGGCGGCCCACGCGCCGGCTGAGACGCAGGGCGCCGCAGACCGAGGCGTCCAGCGGCAGGGGGACGGACACCATCGGGCCGTACCCCTTCGGACCGCCGCCCTCGCCGCCGAGCGCATGCCCCCGCGGGTCGCCACCGGCGTCCGCGGTGGCCGCGGGCTCACCGGCAGGGGCGGCCGGGCGGGTCGGCGACCCGGGTGCGGGAAGAACCGCTCCTTCGACGTGCTCGGCGTCATGGCCGCACGCCACCTCCACCGTGAGCCGGGCACCGTCCGCCTCCACCGGGAGCAGTACGGCGGTCAGGTCGGCGTCGGCCACCTCACACGCCCTACGGGCGATCAGGCGGAGCACCTCGCGGGCGGCGGTTCCGGCCAACAGGGCTCGGGTGATCTCACTGAGTGCCTCCAGCCAGCGTTCCCGGCGGCGGCTGTCGTGGTACAGGCGGGCGTTGTCGACGGCGACCCCGGCCGCGTTGGCAAGCGTCGCCAGCACGGCCTCGTCCTCGGCGTCGAAGCCCGCGCCTCCGCGCTTCTCGGTCAGGTACAGGTTGCCGAAAACCTCGCCACGGACACGGACCGGCACCCCCAGGAACGTCCGCATGGGCGGATGGTGCTCGGGAAAGCCGAAACTGGCCGGGTGGCGGGTCAGATCCGTGAGACGCAGGGCAACCGGATTGCGGATCAGCTCACCGAGGATGCCGCGCCCACAGGGGGCCTGGCCGATACGGGCCGCGAGGTCGTCGGCCATGCCGACCGGCAGGAACTGAGACAGTCGCTGCCCGTCACCGATCACGCCGAGGGCGCCGTACTCGGCGTCGGTGAGGGTGACCGCCGCATCCACGATGCTGCCGAGGACCTGGGGCAGCTCCAGGCCGCGGCCGATGTTCGTGACGGCGTCGAGAAGGCTGCGCATCCGGTCCGGCACGTCGAGTCGCCGCTGTGGCGGCGCGGAGTTCGAGGGTGGCAATTCGGGCATTCCTGGCGCTCCTGAACCGGTCGGTGCTCAGCAGCGTACGACCGCTGCGCGGGGTGAGGAGCGACCGGCCGCTCAACGGTGCGAAGAGGGGACGTTGGACCCTATGCGCGGTCCCCCGCAGGGGCCGTTCGACCCTATCCGGACCCCGTACCCCACCGACGATCATGTGGCAGCGGCTGGGAAGGGCCGGGTCCGTTCCCGCACTCCTGGTGCTTCCCGGCCCGTCGACGACATGAACAGCAGGGGAGGACGCCGTCCGGTGGACGAGATGCAGCAGGTGAGGACAGCGCGGCCGCGTGCCGTGGTCGCCGTGGCGGACGAGGTGTCCGGACCTGCGGTGCGGCCCGGGGCCCGGTCGTCGTGGACGGACTGGCTGACGACCACCGACCACAAGAAGATCGGCACGCTGTACCTGGTCACCGCGTTCGTGTTCTTCGTCGTGGGCGGTGTGACGGCGTTGCTCATGCGGGCCGAACTCGCCCGGCCGGGCCTGGAGATCATGTCGCAGGAGCAGTTCAACCAGGCGTTCACGATGCACGGCTCGATCATGCTGCTGATGTTCGCGATGCCCCTGTTCACGGGTTTCGCCAACTGGATCATGCCGCTGCAGATCGGCGCCCCTGATGTCGCCTTTCCCCGGCTGAACATGCTCGCCTACTGGCTCTTCCTGTTCGGCTCCTCCATCGCGGCCTTCGGCTTCCTCACCCCGGGCGGGGCCGCGGACTTCGGCTGGTTCCTCTACGCCCCCCTGTCGGACGCCGTGCACTCGCCAGGCCTGGGCGCAGATCTGTGGATCATGGGCGTCGCGCTGTCCGGCTTCGGCTCGATCCTGGGCGCCGTCAACTTCATCACCACGATCATCTGCATGCGCGCACCGGGCATGACGATGTTCCGCATGCCGATCTTCGTGTGGAACGTTCTGCTGACCGCGGTACTGGTCCTGATCATCTTTCCGGTCCTGGCGGCCGCGCTGTTCGCGCTGGAGGCGGACCGGAAATTCGGGGCACACGTCTTCGACGCCGCCAACGGCGGGGCACTGCTGTGGCAGCACCTCTTCTGGTTCTTCGGCCATCCAGAGGTGTATGTGCTCGCGCTGCCGTTCTTCGGCATCGTCTCCGAGGTCGTCCCGGTCTTCTCCCGCAAGCCGATGTTCGGCTACATGGGTCTGATCGGCGCCACCATCGCGATCGCCGGCCTGTCCGTGACCGTGTGGGCCCACCACATGTACGTCACCGGCGGAGTCCTCCTCCCGTTCTTCTCCTTCATGACGTTCCTCATCGCCGTACCCACGGGCGTGAAGTTCTTCAACTGGATCGGAACGATGTGGAAGGGGTCCCTGTCCTTCGAGACCCCGATGCTCTGGGCCACCGGCTTCCTCATCACGTTCCTCTTCGGCGGCCTGACCGGCGTGATCCTGGCCTCGCCGCCGATGGACTTCCACCTCTCCGATTCGTACTTCGTCGTGGCCCACTTCCACTACACCGTCTTCGGTACGGTCGTGTACGCGATGTTCGCGGGCTTCCACTTCTGGTGGCCGAAGATGACCGGCAAGATGCTCGACGAGCGCCTCGGCAAGATCACCTTCTGGACGCTCACCATCGGCTTCCACACCACGTTCCTGGTCCAGCACTGGCTGGGCGCCGAGGGCATGCCCCGACGCTACGCCGACTATCTGGCCGCGGACGGCTTCACCGCCCTGAACACGGTCTCGACGATCGGTTCGTTCCTGCTGGGCCTGTCGATCCTGCCGTTCTTCTACAACGTGTGGAAGACCGCCAAGTACGGAAGGAAGGTCGAGACCGACGACCCGTGGGGCTACGGCCGCTCCCTGGAGTGGGCGACCTCCTGCCCGCCGCCGCGCCACAACTTCGTGTCCCTGCCGCGGATCCGGTCCGAGTCCCCGGCGTTCGACCTGCACCATCCGGAGATCGTCGCGCTCGAGACGGCGGAGTAGGCCGTGGCCCAGCACGTCCTGGCCCTGGGCGCCGCGCTGGTGACCGCGTCCGGCTGCGTCTGGTACCTCCCGGCCCTCGCCGACCTGCGCGCGGGCACCGACCGTCCGGTCTCCCGCCGTACCGCGGCGGCGGCCTGCCTCACCGGCTGGACGACGCTTGCGTGCATCGCCGTCCTTCTCTTCGTCGGCATGATCTGGCAGACGGCATGCGTCGTGGCGACGGCGGGTGCGACCGTCACGGCTGCTCTGCGGATCCGTGCCGCCGCACAGCACCACCACGAGGTACGGGAGATCGTCCGTCACTGGGCGGCGCTGGACGCCGGCCTGCCCCAGCACGGCCGGAGACACGACCTCGCCCGGTACGTAGTCGCCGCCCTCCTCGCCTGCGGCCTGGTCTCCGCCGTGGTCACCGCGGCCATCGCGGTGACCACGGCGTCCGGCACCGGCGGGAGCTGGACGCTGGCCGCCGCCCCGGCAGTCGTCGGCCTGGCCCTCGCCACCGCGATCACATACATGCGCTCGGTCCGCCGTCGCACCACAGCCGCCCGAACGCGCCCCTTGCAGTAGGAAGATGCGGACTCCCCGGCAACGGACGGAGGCACCGGTCGGCGGGGGACTCGGCGACCTCCCGTCCGCACGCGGACAGGGGAACCTCACTCCTACGGAAGGGTGGGGTGAGCATGGACACGGAGACGAGCACGGCAAGCAGTACCCCAGGCTCGCAGATGGCCCGTGTCGCGCCCGCCCCGGCCGAACGGACCCGATCCCTGCTCGCCACAGCCCGATCCCGCAGCCGTGGCGGGCCGCCCGGTTCGAATCGGGCGGCCCGCGCGCCGGCGATGTCGGCCGACTCCCGCTGCACGACCTGCCGGAGGGAATCGCGTCGGCCGAGGTGGCCGCCCCTGTGACCACACGGGTTGACGGCCTCCACGCCGTCGCGGAACCGACCGACACCGCCCCGTCCCGCATCCGCTGGTGGGCAGGCTCACCACCGCCGACGGACTGGAGTTCGGCCCTCAACCCCGCCCGGGACGGTCCTGGACGAGAGCGGTCTCACCGACGACATCGCCTCCGAGGATCTGGCGCTCGCGGCCCCCACACCTCTCCCGCCCTTCGGGCGGGAGAGGTACCCGGCCGCGCACGAGGCGGGCAGGCTCGCACGCCTCGACACCGCACACCCCTGCGTCGTCGCACACTTGATCCGGCTGGTGGGCTCCCACCTGCGCCACGCTGCCGCATCCCCTCCTGCGGGGGCCGCTCCACATTGCAGGGGGTTCGCCCTGGTGCAGCCGCGACGTGCTTCGAGGCGGCAGTGACAGACGACAGACCCCCACGTGGTGCGGGTCGGAAACCGCCCGCTGCCCCTGCTGCCACGAGCGCGCAGCACGGTCGGCCTGAGCACACGCGAGATCAGAGCAGCGTCTGCCAGTAGTCCCAGAAGCGTGTGGCGATCAGCATCACGATGCTCAGGCACCAGGTGACCGGCACCACCCAGTGGAACTCCAGCACCCCGTCCACCACCGCGCGCGGCGCACGGACGGTCCCGTGCCGCAGGTTGTGCACGGTTGTGTACCAGAACAAGCCGATGGTCGCCGCCCAGGCCAGGCAGCACCACAGGCACAGCGCGCCGATCTCGTACAGCGCCTGGGGCATCAGCCACATGCAGAAGCCCGCGCCGAGCAACGTGCCGACGTTCAGCCCGAGCCAGAACCATCGGCGGAAGCGGGCCCCGGCCAGCAGCGCACATCCGACCGCGATGACCACCGGTCGGGCGAGCAGGCCCAGCAGCGGATTCGGGAAACCGAACACGGCCGCCTGGTTGCTCTTCATCACGTTCGTGCAGGACAGGATCGGGCCGAGGCTGCACGACGGCGAGAAGTTCGGGTCCCGCAACAGCTGGAACTTGTCGATCGTGATCACGATCGAGGCGAGGACGCCGAAAGCGCCGGAGACGATCAGCAGCCAGGCAAAGGCCCGGGAGGCACCGATCGCGCCCGCCGACGTGATCTCCCGTTCCCGTCCGGCCTTCCGAGCCCTGGCACCGAGGCGGGGCACGGTCGTGGTGGTACTGGTCATCGAGAGGTTCCCGCCTCGGTGGTGTTCCGGGTGGGCTGCGGCCCACGATGGTCGATGGGTGACCGCCCCCGCACGAACCACGACCGCGGTCGGGCTCCGGTACGCCGCGAATCGCCCCGCGGGCGGCCCCGTCCGGCCAGAGCACCTCGAGCCGCTCCCGCGAGATCGTCGAGCGGGAGGGGCTTTTCGAGGTCCATGCCCCCGTCGACCTCGGATGTCCGATACAGAGCCGCCACGTGGTCACGCTTTGCCCTTCCGACTGCGCCCAGCGCACGGATATGAGCAAAATCCGTAGAAGCAGTGCAGGTTTCGAGGGGGCAACATGGTGCAGCTGCGATTACTCGGCCCAGTCGAGATTGCCGTGACCGACGGGAGGGCGGACGCCGGTCCGCCGCAACGACGTACCGTGCTCGCCGCGTTGGCCGTAGACGCGGGGCGTCCGGTGGGGACCGACGTCCTGATCAGCCGGGTCTGGGGGCCCAACCCCCCGGAAGGTGCCCGGCGTTCGGTCCATGCACACATCGCCCGGATTCGTCATGTCTGTGCCCGGCTCGATGACGCGTCGGGCGAAGGACTGCGGCTCGGTCGCCGGTCGGACGGATACGTCCTGGAGGCCGACCGGCATCAGGTCGATGTGCACCACTTCCACCGCCTGCTCGGCCGGGCCCACGACGTCCGCGTGCCGGACACCGAACGGGTGTCTCTTCTCGGCGAGGCACTCGGTCTGTGGCGCGGCGAGCCGCTGAGTGGGCTGGACGGCCCATGGGTCGAACAGATGCGCCAGGCATGGCGGCGTGAACGGGTGGACGCGACCATCGAGTGGGCCCGGGGCCAGGCACGGCTCGGTGCTTCCGCTGCGACGATCGGCCCGTTGTCCGCGCTCCTTGACGATTTCCCCTTGGTCGAGCCGCTGGCCGAGGAACTGATGCGGGCCCTCCACGCCACCGGCCGGGACGCCGAGGCCCTGCTGTGCTTCGCCTCCATGCAACGGCGCCTGACGGAGGAACTCGGTACGGACCCCGGTGCGGCGCTGCGCAAAGTTCACCAGGCGATCCTGCGCGGGGACCTGCCCGCACCCGCCGCTCCTCCGCAACCTGCGCCGCCGAAACGTTCCAGGCCGCCGCGGGGAGCGCCCGCCCAACTGCCCGTCGCAGTACGCGGTTTCACCGGCCGACACGAGGAACTCGCGAGGCTGGACGGGTTCCTCGCGACTGCGCAGCCCCCGGCACCCGTGGTGATCTCAGCTGTGTCGGGCAGCGCGGGCGTGGGCAAGACCACGCTGGCAGTGCACTGGGCGCACCGGGTACGGGAGTTCTTTCCCGACGGTCAGCTCTATGTCAATCTTCGGGGCTTCGATCCTGGAGGAGCGGTCGGTGACCCGGCGGAGGCGGTGCGCGGATTTCTGGACGCCTTCGCTGTACCGCCTGCCCGGATCCCTCCGGGGCTGGAGGCCCAGGCGGCCCTCTACCGGAGTCTGCTGGCCGATCGGCAGATGCTGATCGTGCTCGACAACGCGCGGGATGCCGAGCAGGTCCGGCCGCTGCTGCCCGGTGCACCCGGCTGCCTGGTCGTGGTCACCAGCCGTAACCGGCTCACCAGCCTGGCCGCCGCCGAAGGCGCTCATCTGCTCGCCATAGACGTGCTGTCCCCGGACGAGTCCCGGTCCCTGCTGGCCGACCGTCTCGACGCCGATCGTCTCGCCGCCGAACCCGCCGCCGTCGCGGAGATCGTGGCCCGTTGCGCGGGCCTGCCGCTGGCTCTCGCCGTCCTTGCCGCTCGGGCCGCCACCGAGCCCCGCATCCCGCTCTCCACGCTCGCCGACGAACTGCGCGAGACCGGCAGCCGTCTGGACGCACTCGACGGCGGTGATCCGGCCACGCGGGTACGGGCCGTGTTCTCCTGGTCCTACGACGCCCTCACCCCCGGTGCCGCACGGCTCTACCGACAGCTCGGGCTGCATCCCGGTCCCGACATCTCGGCCCGGGCCGCCGCGAGCCTGGCCGCGGCGGCACCCACGCGGATTCGCATCCTGCTCGCCGAACTGACACGCACGCATCTGCTCACCGAACACCTGCCGGGCCGCTATTCCATGCACGACCTGCTCCGCGCCTACGCCGGCGAACTCGCCCGCACCGAAGACACTGAGACCGACCGCCACCAGGCCACGTACCGCGTACTCGACCACTACCTGCACACCGCGCTCCGGGCGCAATGCCTTCTCGGGCCACCCGCGGACCGGATTCTCCCCTCCCCCGCCAAGCCCGGCGTCGCCCCCGAGGAACCGGCCGACCGCGAGGAGGCCATGGCGTGGTTCACCGCCGAGCATCCGGTGCTGCTCGCCGCCCTCCAACAGGCAGTCCAGGACGGCTTCGACACCCACGTCTGGCAGCTCGCGGCGGCGCTGACGCCCTACCACCAACGGCAGGTGCTCTGGTCCGACTGGGCCGCAACCCACACAGCCGGGCTGGCAGCCGGCCGCCGGCTGGCCGACAGAGCGGCGGAGGCCTGCGCCCACCGCAACATAGGCAACGCCGAATCGGCCCTCGGCCGTCCCGCGGAAGCCCACGCCCATCTCGAACGCGCCGCGGACCTGTATCGGCTACTCGGAGAACCGTCAGGCACAGCGCACACCCATCTCGCACTGGGCAAAGTCTCGGCCCAACAGGGTCGCCACACCGAGGGACTGGAACACTCACGGCAGGCCGTGCAGGGATTCCACGCCGCCGGAGACCGTGCCTGGGAGGCACTGGCACTGAACAACGTCGGCTGGGACCACGCGGTGATGGGCGAATACCGGCATGCCATCACCTACTGCGAACAGGCTCTGACCCTGGTAAAAGACACCGGCCACGTCTCGGGGGAGGCTCACACCTGGGACACGCTCGGGTACGCCCACCACCACCTCGGTGAACACAGCGAGGCCGCCACCTGCTACGAAAGAGCCGCGGCGCTCTTCCACGACATCGGTGACCGCTACTACGAGGCGGACATCCTCGCCCACCTCGGCGACACCCACCACGCGGCCCGGAATCCCGAAGCCGCCCGCGAAGCCTGGACCCTGTCCCTGGCGCTCTTCGAGGAACTTGATCACCAGGATGCCGCGGTGTTGCGAGCCAGGCTCCAACACCATCTCGATCTGGATCCGTCAGACACGGTGCTGCCTGAACGTGGCTGACTGCTCATCATCAGGGGGCGGTACCGGGAATCCGCTTCGGAGAAGCAAGGCGAACGGATCCACATCACCTCCACGGTCGGTTACCGGGGCGCTGTGGGCGTACCGCGGTGGTCTTGACAGGGGCGACCGGATCGCGCGAGGCGATATTCCGGCGAACCGGGGTAGCCGCCAGACACCCAGCGGTTGGACGCTCACGCTTCAAGGAGAACGATGCTCTCACTCACGTCCCGGCGTCTGCGCGGCACCGCGCGTCGGGTCTTCGGCTGGCAACAGTTGCGTCCGGCCCAACTGACCGCGATGAAGGCCGTGATGAAGGGACGTGACGTACTCGCCGTCATGCCGACCGGCGCGGGCAAGTCCGCCGTGTACCAGGTGCCCGCGGTCCTGCTCGGCGGTCCGGTCGTGGTCGTCTCGCCGCTGATCGCGCTTCAGCGGGACCAGATGCAGAGCCTGCTCGGATCCGGCGCGCTGCGCACCGCGGCCATCAACTCCGCGCAGCGGCTGAGCGACAACAAGACGGCATGGGCCCGCATAAGTTCCTCCTCGGTCGACGTGATCTTCCTCGCTCCCGAGCAACTCGCCAAGCCGGACGTCACAGACCGGCTCGCCGCCGTCCGTCCCCGGCTGTTGGTGGTGGACGAAGCACACTGCGTGTCGTCCTGGGGGCACGACTTCCGGCCGGACTACCTGCGGCTGCGGCACGCGCGGGAGCGGCTCGGCAATCCGCCGGTGCTCGCCCTGACCGCGAACGCGGCGGCCCCGGTACGACGCGACATCGCCGAATGTCTGGGCATGAACGACCCGGTGGAGATCGTGGCCGGCTTCGACCGTCCCAACATCCACCTGGACGTGGCTGCCTTCCAGGACGCGGCCGCCAAGGAGCGGTTCGTCGTGGAGCGGGCGGCCGTCGAGGAGAAGCCGGGAATCCTGTACGCCGGGACGCGGAAGGCGGCGGACAGCTACGCGGAGCAGTTGAGCAGCCTCGGGCTGTCCGCCGCCAGCTACCACGCGGGCCTCTCCCCCACGGAACGCCGCCAAACCCAGGACCGGTTCAGCTCCGGCGAACTCGACGTGGTCGTGGCGACCTCGGCGTTCGGGATGGGCATCGACAAGGCGAACGTACGGTTCGTGCTGCACGCGTCCGTCCCCGGCTCGCTCGACGCCTACTACCAGGAGATCGGCCGGGCCGGCCGCGACGGCGCACCGGCCAGGGCGATCCTCGCCTACCGCCCGCAAGATCTGGGTCTGCAGCGCTTCTTCGCCGCCGGCGCTCCCGACGCCGACGCACTGCGCCGCGTCGCCGAACGCCTGCACAGCGACGCAGGCGCCGTGAGCACCACAGGGCTCCGAGCCGACTGCGAACTCGGCGCGACGCCACTGTCCGCCGTACTGAACCTGCTGGAGGAGGCCGGGGCCGTCCGTACCGGACGGGACGGCAGCCGTTTCACCGGCCCGCTCGGCAACTCCGCGGCGGACGACGTCGACGCCGCTGTGCAGAGCGCGCTCGCCGTCCACGCCACGCATCTCAAGCTCGAACAGTCCCGGGTCGACATGATGCGCGGCTACGCCGAGACGACCGACTGCCGACGGCGGTTCCTCCTCGGATACTTCGGCGACTCCGTCCCCGTCCCGTGCGCGGCCTGCGACAACTGCACGGGGGCGGTGGTCAAGCCTGTGACCGGGCTGAGGCGTGGGCGGTCCGGGGACGCCGGACATCCGAACAAGGCGGCCACACGGCGGCGCCGGTGGCCCCGGGCCGGTGCGCGCGCGGGTGCCTCCGCAGGTGCCGTCCGGGCGGCGGAAACGGCCGCACGCCCCACCGGGGACGAGCACGCCTACCTGCCGGGCGTCCGCGTGCACCATGACCAGTGGGGCCAGGGCGAGGTCATGAGCGAGGGCGACGGCAAGATCACCATCTTGTTCAAGTCGGTCGGCTATCGCACCCTGTCGCTGGCTGTGGTGACGGACAAGCAGTTGCTCATCGCGCTGCCCGACTCACCGCGCTGACGCTGGACCCGCACGTCCCGGACGTCAGGGACAGCCCGGCCCGACACCCACCGGAATCCGCCTCTCCCCCGGCCCTCCGCAACCGCTACGGCAGGACCGGAACAAACCGCCCGCGCCAGCCCCCGGACCGGCTTCAACCAGGCCGAACGAACAATCTTCCATCGGGTCACCGGGTACAACGAGGCACGTCTGCACTCCGCCCTCAAATCCTTACCGCCCGCCGAGCCGAACGCGACTTCCGGCGAAACCAGGAACGCACCGCCCACTCCACCCGACAAAAAATCACCGGACCTTACGAAAACCGGCGCCCCTCACCCTCCCAGGTACCCGCGGGACACCCTGGCCTGCCGGGCCCGACGGCTACGGCACAACTGCGAATACGTTCCCGCCTCCGTGAACGTGACGGACACGGGCATGGCGCCCGCCCGATCGGCTACCGCGCGGCGGGGGCGACCAGCACCGGCCCGATCATGCGACCGTCGACGGCTGTGATCCCTCCGTGAGGGGGGGGAGCCGCGGCGGCCACCACAGCCAACGCCACGGCAAACGCGGCGGCGAGTCCCCGGAGGAGCGGCCGGACCCCATCCTTAACGGCGGGGAGTTGCCGTGGACGTATGGCGACCCTGCCGAAGCAGCCGAGTTCCGCGGCTTCTTCGGCCTCGCGTGTGAGCCCGACGGGATCACGCGGGTGCGACAGAGTGCGTCAGCCGGGCGGCCGACACCATCGGCGACCAGCCGGTGAACGCCTCTCAGCTCGTGATGCTGTACGGAGGATCGCACGCCTCGAATCCGAATCGCCTCGGTGCTCCTGGCGGGCAGCCCTACCGCGCGCCACCGCCTCGTCGCCGCCCACGCAGGAGGATTGGCGACGGAACCGTTCCCGCCTATCGCGGCCCCGACGCTCCGGCCGGTCGATTCGGCCCAGCCTCGGCATTCCTGGCGGCGGCTGCCGCGACGGTTGCCAGGTCCTCGCCCGGGAAGCCGACGCGGCTCAGCACCGCCAGGGACTTGTTCGTCGCCAGGGTGCACAACGCCAGCTCAGCTGCCTCCCGTTCACCGGCCCCCGCCGCCACCAACGCCTGCTCCAGCATCGTCCGCAAACCGTCGATCATGGCGTGGACCATCGCCCGGCCCTCCGCGTCGAGCGCCGGGAACTGCGTCGCCGACACCGTGAGCAGGCAGCCGTCCGGGACCGTCGGGTCGGCGATGCGGTTCAGAGCGACCTGAAGGTAGGCGGCCACAACGGCGCCCGGGCTCGGGTGGGGGCCGGACAGCGCCTGCTCGTACAGCGGGTGGTAGGTCTGCGCGTACCGTTCCAGGCTCTTCCGGAAGAGGGCGCTCTTGTCGCCGAAGGTGCCGTAGAGCGAGCCCCGGCCCAGGCCCGTGCCCTCGGTCAGGCGATCGATCGAGGCCTCCGAATAACCCCAGCGCCAGAAGACGTGCATCGCACGTCGGAGCGCCTCGTCCACGTCGAACTGCTTGCGGCCTGCCATGGTCCGTCAGCCTACACATCTTGTAACGATCGTTCAAAGATGGGTAGGGTCGCCGGCATGACACGCTTGAGTTCGCTGCGACTGCCCGACGGATTCCTCGACGTCTTCACCAGCCGGCTCGTGGAGGTGAACGGACTGCGGCTGCACGCGGTCACCGGCGGGGACGGCCCGGCGCTGCTGCTGGTCGGCGGGTGGCCCCAGACCTGGTACGCCTGGCGGGAGGTGATGCCCGCGCTCGCCCGCCGGCACACCGTCGTCGCCGTCGACCCGCGCGGCGCCGGGCTCTCCGACAAACCCGACGACGGGTACGACGCCGGCACGCTCGCCGCCGATCTGGTCGCGCTGATGGCCGCGCTCGGGCACGACCGGTTCGACGTGGTCGGCCACGACATCGGCACATGGACCGGATACGCCCTCGCCGCCGATCACCCCGAGCGGGTGGGCCGGCTCGCCATCGTCGAAGCGGTGATCCCCGGTCTCACACCGTCCCCGCCGTTCTTCGGCCCGGCCGCGGCCAACCTGAAGCTCTGGCAGTTCGGCTTCAACCGGCTCACCGACCTCAACGAGGACCTGGTCCGGGGACGGGAACGGCTCTTCTTCGGCTGGCAGTTCGCCACCAAGGCCGCCACACCGACCGCGATCCCCGCGTACGCCGTCGACGTCTACGTCGACGCGATCACCGCGGATCCCCGCGCGCTGCGGGCGAGCTTCGCGTACTACCGGGCGCTGGACGAGACGATCGCCCAGAACGAGCAGCGCAGCAAGACCCGGCTGACGGTGCCGGTGCTCGCCGTCGGCGGCGCGCTGTGGAGCGGCGCGAGTGCCGCCCAGACGATGCGGCCGGCGGCCGACGACGTCACGGCCGTCGTCCTCGACGACTGCGGCCACTACCCGGCCGAGGAACAGCCGGCACGGTTTGCCGAGATCCTGGAGGACTTCCTCGCAGCCGACCGGTAACAGGCACGCCACACCGTCGAGCAGGCCCTCACCCACCACCAGCTCGAACGCCCCGCCGTCCGAGGGGAACGGCACTTCCAACTCGCGACGGCCTCGTCCCCCTGGCACGCAGCCTCATCACCCGGCGACACCTCGGTCTTGTCCAGGCCGAAGTGGCCGTAGTCATCCGGGCCGGGCCGGCAGGACGAACCACGAGCGGGGAACGGACAGCCGGCCGGCCTTCCGGACCACCACCACGGGCCGAAGACATGATGACGGGTCACGCCGAAAGTCTTCAACGGTGCGGGATACGCCGGGCCGTGACGGCTGTCGCGGGCCTCACCACGACGGATGGACGAGGCATCCCGACGGCGGAGAGCCGAGGGCCGAGGAGCGGATTCGGCGTGAGCAGGTCCGGCTGGCGACCGCTGATCCGATCGAGGCGGCACCGACCCGGGCGATGTCCGCGAAGCGGTTGAGGTCGCAGGCGACGCGGCACAGAGCGGCACGGGGCGGGGCGGGGCGGTGGAGACGATGATCTGATCAACGGCGGCCAGCAGCACGGCGAGGACCAGAGCGCTCATGGCCACGGTGACGCCGGGGCGCCCGTCGTGTTCGAGGGGAGTGCGCGACGCCGCTGCGGACTGGGGGCAAGAGCGGTGGACACGGCGGAGTACGTCTCCAGCCGTGGGCCGCGCGCCCACGGCCCCCTGTTCTACCGAGGCCAGAGGGTGACGGTCTTGTATTCGAGGTACGTGTTCAGACCGGCGAAGCCGTACTCGCGGCCCACGCCGCTGGCCCTGAAACCGCCGAACGGCCCGTCGGAACCGATGGGGGCACCGTTGATGGTGACAGTGCCAGTACGGATAGGACGGGCGACAGCCAGGGCATGCTGCTCACCGGCGGACCACACGCCGCCGGACAGACCGTACTCCGAGTCGTTGGCAATCCGCACGGCATCGTCCTCGTCCTCATAGGCGATGACGACCAGGACCGGGCCGAACATCTCCTCCCGGGCAATACGCATGGCGTTATCGACATCCACGAAGACGATCGGGATGACATGGCAACCCCGCTCCAGGCCGGCCGGCACCTGCGGGCCCCCAGTGACCAGACATGCTCCCTCCCTGATGCCGGTCCCGATGCAGTCGCGCACCCGCTGCTGCCGGTCACAGCAGATCATCGGACCGATGAAGGTGCCCGGGTCCCGCAGATCACCGACCTTCAGCGACCCGACAACCCGCCTGACAGCGTCGACGACCTCCTCACAACGCCCGCACGGAACACGGATACGGGTCTGCACGACACCCGCCTCACCGTTGCTGAGCAGGCACGAGAACGCCACCCCCGCGGCCGTGAACTCCACCAGGTCGGCGTCCGGCAGCACAATGGCGACACACGTACCGCCGAACTCCAGACTCACCCGCTTGAACTGTCAACCCGCGACGGAAGCGACCCGGCGCCCCACACCCGCCGAACCCGTGAACGCGACCCCGTCCACCTCCTAGCAGGACACCAGGCACTCACTGGTCCCACAGTCAGCCGACAGCACACACGCCTTCCACCAACCGCCGGTCGACCACCCCGTTGTCCCCGGTGTCGGCTACCACCCGCGGCACGTCAGTCGCTGCCTTCGACGATGCGGAAGTCGCGCTCGACGCCGTCTGAGAGGGCGACCAGCGCCTCCTGGTAGGCCGCACTCCCGTGCGCCGCGACGGCCTGCTCGAAGCTGTCGAACTCGACCAGGACGGTGCGCTCGGCGATTCCGGCGTCATACGCCACGACCCGACCGCCACGGACGATGGTCCGACCGCCCGCGGACTTGACGGCCGGAGCAGCCAGCTTGTTGTAGGCGGCCAGCTTCTCGGGGTCCGAGATGGTGCGGTACACGCTGACCCAGTAGCCCTTGGGCATGGAACCTCCAGTGTGAGGATGAGTGCATCTGGCTAACAGGACCTACGGGTTGGTCCCGGACGGGCGTCGGCGGGCGAGAGCGAGGCTTGTCAGCGTCGTGATGGCCATGGCGCCGATGCCGACCAGCGCCGCGGTGGTGTAGGCGCTGTCGTCGGGGAAGAGGTGACCGGGGCCGGTGCCCGCGGCGAGGATCAGGCCGCCGATGGCGCTGCCCAGGGAGTACCCGACGCTGCGCACGACGTAGTTGAAGCTCATGGCGCTCGACGTCTCGCTCTTGGGGGTGACGGCCAGGATGACGCCGGGCATCGCGGCCGAGAAGGCACCGACGCCGAAGCCGAGCACGCCCATCGCCGCGAACAGTTCGGCCAGGTCGGACCGGGCCGCCGCGAACAGGGCGAACCCGCCGCCGACCACGACGGCGCTGCCGGCCAGGAGCAGGGGGTCGGCGATGCGCGTTTGGACCCGCGGCGTGAGCTTGCCGGCGACGAACCCCAGCACCGAGAACGGTATGAGGACCAGCCCGGCGACGAAGGTCGTCAGCCCGAAGCCGTAGCCGGCGCCGTGCGGCGTCTGTGCGTACCGGGTGACGAGCGTGAGCAGGAGGTACATGCCGATCCCGCCGACGAACATCGCGAGGTTCGCCCCGGCGACCGCCGGATGACGCACCGCCCGCACATCGACCAGGGGAGTCGTGCTGCGCAGCTCGACGACGGCCCAGACGCAGAGCAGCACCACCGCGACGACGGCGAGGCCCGCCGCCACGGCGAGGTGCCGGCTCCACAGATTCCGTTCGCCGGCGAGGAACAGCACCAGCAGCAGCGCAGCTGCCAGGACGACCGCGCCTGCCACATCCACGTGGGCCAAGCGGCCTTCGGGGGCTTGGGGCACGGAGCGCCACGCGGCCAGGAGGGCGGCGGCGGTGACGAGCAGGCCGAGGCCGTAGGCGGCCCGTACCCCGCCGAGCTCGGCGAGCAGCGCGGCCAGCGGGTAGCCGACGCCGACCCCGATGATCGAGACCACCGAGATCAGGGCGATCACGGACGCGCTGCGCTCCTCGGGAAGGTGGTCCCGGGCCACGCCCATCATCAGCGCCGTCAGCCCGAGCCCGACGCCCTGGGCCGCCCTGCCGGCCAGCAGCCACGCGAACGGCAGCGGCAGCACGGTGAGCGCGCTGCCGGCGACGACGACCGCCAGCGTGGCGAGGATCGTGGCCCGCCGGTGCGGGCCGGCTCCGAGCCGACCCAGGACCGGCGTGGCGACGGCGCCGCTGAGCAGCGCGACGGTCAGCGTCCACTGCGCGCTGCCGAGCGAGACGTGGAACGAGGTCGCCACGCTGGTGATGAGCGGCGTCCCGAGGCTGGCGACCGCCGCCACGACCAGAGCGACGAACATCAGGGCGGGGACCAGCAGTTGCGCCTCGGAACGCGCCACCGGAAAGGCCTGCACCGCGCCCCCGCCGACCGGCTGCCCGGTCACCGCTTCGGCCCTTCGCGGTCCTGGCTTTCGAGCTCTGCCAGATGCTTCAGCGCCGGAAGGGCCGCCACCAGCGCCTCGACCTCGTCGCCGGTGAGCTCGCCGATCAACCGCGCGAACGCGTGGACGCCCGCCCGGCGCCGCGTGCGGACATAGGAGGCGCCGGCCTCGGTCAGGCACACCAGCGTGACCCGCTTGTCGAACCCGTCGCCCCGCCGCTCGACCAGGCCGGACTCCTCCAACACCCGGACCAGGGCGGTCATCGCGGGCTGGGTGACGCCCTCGACCGCGGCCAGATCGGTGATGCGCCGCGGGCCGGTCCGGTCCAGGGTGGCCAGAGTGGCGGCCGACGTCAGGCTGATGTCCCGGGGCAGGCGCCTCGCGGCCCTGGTGGCCAGGCCATAGAGGACTGCCCCGACGGCGGCGGACGCGCCGGGAGCGGTGTCTTGACGACTCACGCCCGAAGCATAGCTGTTTTATATTCATGGCCTATGGAAATGGTCGGCTGCTGCGGGCGCTCGCGGCGGTAGAAGCTTCAGGACTCCGTCCGACTCTGTGACGCGACGCGCGGCAGCCTCTAGCTCACCGATCCCCATCCGAAGGGTGAGCTCGTTGCCGATCGGGTCACGGGCGAAGGCAGGCAGTTGCCCCGGGCTGATCTGCTGGCCCGTCACGAAGCCGTGCATCATCGCCGTGTCGATCCTCAAGGGCGCCACGACCACGCGGCACAACGGTGTGTCCGCCAGGTCCACGCCGTTGTAGCCCCGCGGTTCGCGTCGGGCCCAGCCGCGCAGCGCTACGGAGCCGACATTGCCTCCGTGCACGATCCGGCACCGCGCTTCTCAGAGGCAACGCCCCGGGCGGGTTTTCCCGAGGCCTGGTCTGGTCTTCGGGCCATCTCCCGGACTCAACTGGCTGATACCGCTCTTCCCCGGGCCGCATGAACCACCCGGGCCGCATGAACCAGCTGATGGCACCGAGAACGAGGAACGATTCCTGGACCGCTCGCGGACGCGGTCGTCGCCGCGGTGGGGGACGATCGAAGAACGCTTCAGCCGACCCGAAGACCGACCGCCAGCGTCAGTTCAAGGACCCTGTGCGGCGATGCGAGATCCGGAAACAGTTCCCGCAACTGCGACATCCGGTACCGGACCGTCTGGGGATGGACGAACAACGCCGCCGCCACCTCGTCCCGCCTGCCCTGGTGCAGCAGCCACTCCCGCAGCGTCTCCTCCAGCCGCCGTGCGGTCGCGACAGGCAGGGTGCGCAACGGTGCGAGGGCTCGGGCACGCAGGTCTGCGAACGCTTCCGCATCGGCGCTCAGCACCAGCTCGGGCAGGTGGTCCTCGGTGTCGCGGATGTCGGAGGAGAGGGAGCGCGCGCGTGCGGCTCGTGCGTACGAGGCGGACGCGCGGGTCCATGGCCGGGCGGGGCCGACCACGGCGGCGCGGACGGTCAGCTGCCGCAGGAGATGTGATCGGTCGGCATCGGGTACGAGCAGCACACCGGTGGCATCGGGCAGATCGTCGAGGACGAGGGTGCTCGGGTCGAGCGCGCGGTAGGCAGGCCGGGTCTGGACGGCGGGCAGCAGGACCGCGGTCAGCGAAACCGGAGGCTGCCACCCGGCCCGTTGAGCAGAGGCCAGCAGCACGTCAGGGCTCGCGCCGGCGAGGAGGTCGCGGGCCAGGTGTTCCAGGTGGCGCTCCTGGTCCCTGCCCCGTGCGGCCAGTTCGTCGGCGTGGCCCGCGGCGCTCGCGGCGGAGAGCTCGTCGATGTAGGCGAAGGTCAGCTCGGCGAACTTGGCGACCTCGGCGGCGGGCAGACCTGCCGGTACGGCGCCCGCTGCCAGGCATCGCCAGGCCACGCGGGCGCCGACGCGGTAGGCGCTGAGCAGGGCGTCCATCGAACGGCCGTCGCGGACCTCGCCGCGGCCCAGGTCGTAGGCCGCGTCACCGCCGTCGCCGCCCGTGGCGTTCCCGCTCGCGAGGTCCAGATAGTGCC
Organism: Streptomyces sp. NPDC050549; assembly: GCF_040655035.1. Taxonomy (NCBI): domain Bacteria; kingdom Bacillati; phylum Actinomycetota; class Actinomycetes; order Kitasatosporales; family Streptomycetaceae; genus Streptomyces; species Streptomyces sp. NPDC050549. Next base: position 19,521 of record NZ_JBFAJD010000036.1, on the reverse strand, counting down.
CCAGAGCGGTACGGACGGCTCGGCGGATGGTGCCGCCCATGGGGCCCGAAAGGGCGTTGGCGTAGGGAGGGACCTCGTCGATGATCGCCTGGACGACCTCGTCCGCGGTGCTCTTCAGCGCGGCCCGAAGTACGGTGACCGTCGTCTCATCCAGGGCCAGTTCGCTGACCCTCCGGATTGCATGGCTCATCTCTTTGTTCCCTGCGAACAATTCAGCCGACCAGATTTACGTCCTGCGGTCAGGACTTTACGCCTTGCGGCGCAGCAGGCTGGAGTCATGACGAGTACAGCCCTCCGCACCAGGGCGTGGAAACTGCTGGAGATGGTCACGACGCCGCTGCTGCCGTCGGACTACCTGGACCTGGTCAGCCCGCTGCGCGCGGGCGCCGACCTGCGTGGGCGCATCGAGGCCGTGCACCCCGAGACGGGCGACGCCGCGACCGTCGTGATCAGACCGGGACGGGGCTGGCGCGGCCACACGGCCGGTCAGTACGTGCGGGTCGGGGTCGACGTCGACGGGGTGCGCCTGTGGCGTGCCTACTCCGTCACCTCGCCGACGAACCGTCAGGACGGCCGCGTCACGATCACCGTGAAGGCTATCCCGGACGGCAAGGTCAGCAACCACCTGGTCCGCAGGGCGAAACCGGGCACGCTGATCCATCTCGACCACGCGACCGGCGATTTCGTGCTGCCGCAGGCCAAACCCGCCAAGGTGCTCTACCTGACGGCCGGCAGCGGCATCACGCCCGTGATGGGCATGCTGCGCGACACCGAGTTCGACGACGTCGTCATGGTCCACAGCGCGCCACAGCCGCAAGACGTGATCTTCCGCAACGAACTGCACGACCTGGTCGCCGACAAGAAGCTGCGGCTCACCGAGGTGCACACCGACACGGACGGCATGCTCGACATCGCCCGTCTCGCCGAACTCGTGCCCGACTGGGCCGAGCGCGAGACCTGGGCCTGCGGGCCCGCGGGCCTGCTCGACGCCGCCGAAAAGCACTGGGCCGAGCACGGTGTGCAAGAGCGCCTGCACACCGAACGCTTCCGCCCCGGCGTCGTCGTCACCGGCGACGGTGGCGAGGTCACGTTCAGCGCCACCGGCAAGACCGTGGACGCGGACGGCGCCACGCCATTGCTGGACATCGGCGAGGAGGCCGGCGTGCTCATGCCCTCCGGGTGCCGCATGGGCATCTGCTTCGGCTGCGTCACACCGCTCAAGGCGGGCGCCGTCCGCGACCTGCGCACCGGCGAGATCACCGAGGCCGAGCCGGGCGTCCTCATCCAGACCTGCGTGTCCGCCGCGGCGGGCCCCTGCGACATCGAACGGTAGGAGCACCTTGACCGCCACCGACCCCACCGCCCATCTGACCGCAGAGCAGATCGAGCAGCTCGGCCGCGAACTGGACGCGATCCGCGACGAGGTGATCGCCGGCCGCGGCGAGAAAGACGCCGCCTACATCCGCAAGGTCATCTCGGCGCAGCGCAAGCTCGAACTCGTAAGCCGCGGCGTGCTGCTGTTCTCGCTCTTCCCGCCCGCGTGGCTGATCGGCACCGCCGGCCTGTCCGTGGCGAAGATCATGGACAACATGGAGATCGGCCACAACATCCTGCACGGCCAGTGGGACTGGATGCGAGACCCGAAGATCCACTCCACCACCTGGGAGTGGGATCACGTCTCGCCGGCCGACCAGTGGAAGCACTCGCACAACGAGTTGCACCACACGTACACCAACGTGATCGGCAAGGACAACGACCTCGGCTACGGCATCATGCGCGTCGACGAGGACCAGAGGTGGCACCCGTTCCACCTCGGCCAGCCGCTGTGGAACTTCCTCAATGCCTGCTTCTTCGAGTACGGCATCGCGGCGTACGACCTGGAGCTCGGCAAGAACCTGAACAAGCGCCGCCGCAAGAACCCGGAGTTCCGCGCGCGGGCCGGCGCCGTGGGCCGCAAGATCCGCAAGCAGGTGCTCAAGGACTACGTGATCCACCCGCTGCTGTCGGGCCCGTCGTTCCTCCCCACGCTCGGCGCCACGTTCACCGCGAACCTGGTCCGCAACATCTGGACCCACTCGGTGATCATGTGCGGGCACTTCCCCGAGGGCGTGCAGGTCTTCGAGCGCCGGTCGATCAAGGGCGAGACGCGCGGCCAGTGGTACCTGCGCCAGATGATGGGCTCGGCGAACATCAGCGGCAGCAAGGCAATGCACTTCATGACCGGCAACCTCTCCCACCAGATCGAGCACCACCTGTTCCCGGACCTGCCGAGCAACCGGTACGCCGAGGTCGCGGTGAAGGTGCGCGCGCTGTTCGAAAAATACGAGCTGGAGTACGTCACCGGCCCGCTGCCCAAGCAGGTGTTCTCCGCGTGGCACAAGGTCTTCCGGCTCTCGCTGCCCAACAAGAAGCAGCCCGAGGTCAAGACGCCGGACCGCGAACAGGAGCTCGTCGCGGCCTGATTCCCGGAAACGCCATCCGTGATCACGATCAACTTCAGCCGGGGCGCCCCGTCCCTGTCCATGCAGTCACCGTACGAAGCGAGAACAGCCGCGGGGAGCCCCGCCGCTGAGTTCCTGCTCAGCTGCGAGGAGACCTGTCCGCATCGCGGGCCCGGCGGAGCGCCTCCAACGGGTACGGGGTCTGCCTGCTCTCACTCTGGAGCTTCCGTAGAAGTCCGTCATCACTGTCGCGCCCAGGCGCGCGCCCTCGACGTCGCGGCAGAGACCGACGCCATGTGGAGCGTGCCTGGTCAGCTCTCCGCGCGAGGCGGCCTCGTCCGCCGACATCGTCATCATCTGCCTGACCGACGACACGGCAGTGGGCGAGGTCTACGACGGGCCCGACGGCATCCTCGCCGGGCTACGCCCGGGAACAACCGTCCTGGAGACCAGCACCATCGCCCCACAGACGGCACAGGCCCTCGCACCCCGGGTTCTCGAACACGGCGCCGTTCTCCCTGGCACTCGGGTGTCCGGCTGCGCCGAACTCGCCACCCGCGGCGAACTCACCTTCCTGGTCGGCGGCCCCAAGGAAGCACTCGACCATGTGCGTCCCGTCAGGAACGTCCTGGCCACCCGCATCCTTGCCTTCGGGGAATCGGGCGCCGGCAGCATCATGAAACTGGCGATCAACTCAATGCTGCTGTCGCTGGCAACAGCACTCGCCGAAGCGCTCGGCCTCGCAGAACGCGCCAGAATCGACCGGGCCTACGCCTACGACGCCTTCACCCAGAGCCCCGCCGCAGCCCCTTTCATGCTGTACAACCGTGACACCTTCGTACGACCACGTGAGGCGGCCGTACACATGACGCTGTCGCTGGTCGCCAAGGATCTGGACCTGATCGACGCCCTGGCAGCATCCGTGGCGTCTCCGTACTGGCCGAACTCCTGCGCCACGCCGCAACAGCCCAAGCAGGACAGCCGCCGGAGCGGCGGACCCGACCGTCCGGTTCTCCGTAACGCGCTGAACGCAATCACCAGGACGCCGGCACGCTCGTCCGGCAGACTGCCGGCTCCTCCCCCTCCACTCCTGCGCAAAGTCCCTCCTGCCAGGGGGTGTTACCGCCGCAGTCCGTGCTGCCGGCCCCGCAAACGCGCATGCCGCGTAGCCAGGGCGACGCGGACCGGGGCGGACAGCCCGCCGGCCGGGCACACAGGGAAACCCCGTCGCCGCGACGCCGGCCGGGCATCAGGCAAATGCCGCACGTGCAGATCCGCATTCCGCGTCGGCCACGCCCGGGACAATCCTTTCGCGTCCACCCGAGGCTTCCCGACCCGCCGTTCGTCAACCTCGGGCTGTACGCCCAATAGAGCCCGGCCTTGCACGAAAAGCGCTCCGGCCTGGGCGGGACACACCTCGCACGGTCCATCGCGTTGCACACTACGCGGAAGGAGCGGACCGGTGGCCGCACCTGGGCGCGGGCGGGCGCTTGCCCCGGCGCGGCGTGAGCCGGTTCGGCGGACGGCGGCGGTCAGCTGCGAGACGCCTCCGGTCCCGGGTTGCCGTAGTAGGCGTTTGGGCCGTGTTTGCGGGTGTAGTGGCGGGCGAGGAGGTGTGGGGGTGGTGGGGCGGTCGGGGACAGGGCCAGGGTCTGGATGGCCATCTCGGCGACGGCTTCGCAGATGATCGCGTGTTCCAGGGACTTTCGGGCCGTCGCGCCCCAGGTGAAGGGGCCGTGGTTGGCGACGAGGGCGGCCGGGACCTCGACGGCCCTGCGGTCGTCGCTCTCCAGCAGGTCGACGACCACGCGGCCGGTGTTGTACTCGTAGTCTTTCGCGCACTGGTCGGGGGTGAGGTCGGGGGTGCAGGGGACGGGTCCGTTGAAGGTGTCTGCGTGGGTGGTGCCCAGGACGGGGATGTCGCGGCGGGCCTGGGCGAAGGCGACGGCGTGGGTGGAGTGGGTGTGGGTGATGCCGCCGATGGAGGGGAAGGCGAGGTAGAGGCAGCGGTGGGTCTCGGTGTCGGTGGAGGGGCGCAGGTCGCCGCCGACGACCTTGCCGTCGGACAGCCGCACGGTGACCAGGTCGTCGAGGACAAGGCCGTCGTAGGGCACCCCGGAGGGCTTGATGACGAACACGCCGGCCTCGCGGTCGACGCCGCTCACGTTGCCCCAGGTCAACGTGGCCAGCCCGGCCTGGGGGATGGTCAGGTTGGCGTCCAGTACCTCGTGCCGCAGGCCGTCACGGACTCGCGCGGTCATCGGTGCTCTCCTTGCGGATCGGTCAGGATCACGGGGATCAGAGGGGTCACGGGGGTCACGGGGGGTCATCGGGGTCATGGGGGGTCAGAGGGCCTGGGCGAGCCGGTGGTAGGCGGCGTTCCAGCGGATCTCCTTGGCGAGGTGCCCGGTGTGGGTGGTCTCGTCGATGGTGAGCAGTTCGACGCCGGTCATCGCCGCGTAGTCGGTGAGGGTCTCGGTGTCGACGGCGGAGCTGAGGACGGTGTGGTGGGGGGCGCCGGCGAGCAGCCAGCTCTCGGCGGATTCGGCGAGTGAGGGGCGGGGTTTCCACACGGCGCGGGCGACCGGGAGGCGGTGCAGGGGTTCGCTGGGGGTGACGACGTCGACGGTGTTGGCGGTGAGGCGGAAGCGGTCGCCGAGGTCGGAGAGGCCGACGACCAGGGCGGGGCCGGGGGCCGCGTTGAAGACGAGGCGGACGGGGTCCTCGCGGCCGCCGATGGACAGGGGGTGGATCTCGCAGCTGGGGAGGTCGGCGGCGATCGAGGGGCAGACCTCGAGCATGTGGGCGCCGAGGATGCGGGGGGTGCCGGGGCCGAGGTGGTAGGTGTAGTCCTCCATGAAGGAGGTGCCGCCGGGTTTGCCGGTGCCCATGACCTTCATCGTGCGCAGCAGCGCGGAGGTCTTCCAGTCGCCCTCGCCGCCGAAGCCGTAGCCGTCGGCCATCAGACGCTGGACGGCGAGACCGGGCAGCTGGCGCAGTCCGCCCAGGTCCTCGAAGTTGGTGGTGAAGGCGGTGAAGCCGCCCTCGGTGAGGAAGCTACGCAGGCCGATCTCCTGGCGGGCCGCGTAGAGGAGGGAGTCGTGGCGGATGCCGCCGGGGCGCAGGGCCGGGACCACGTCGTACACCTCGACGTACTCGGCGGCCAGTCGGGTCGTCTCCTCGTCGGTGACCTGGTCGACGACGGCCACCAGGTCGTTGACCGCGTAGGTGTTCACCGAGTACCCGAACCGGAGCTGGGCCTCGACCTTGTCGCCCTCGGTCACGGCGACGTCGCGCATGTTGTCGCCGAAGCGGGCCAGGCGCAGGGTGCGCGAGGCGTGGCGGCCGACGGCGGCCCTGGCCCAGGCCGCGACGCGGTGGACGACCCTGGGGTCGGTGGCGTGCCCGGCGACGATCTTGCGGTCGATGCCGAGGCGGGACTCGATGTGGGCGAACTCCCGGTCGCCGTGGGCGGCCTGGTTGAGGTTCATGAAGTCCATGTCGATGCTGGGCCAGGGCAGCGACAGGTTGTACTGGGTGTGCAGGTGCAGCAACGGCCGGTCAAGGGCGGACAGACCGGCGATCCACATCTTGGCCGGCGAGAACGTGTGCATCCACACGATCACGCCCACACAGGCGTCGGAGGCGCTCGCCTCCTGGCACACCCGGCGGATCGCGTCGGCGTCGGTGAGGACCGGCTTCCACACGATCCTGACCGGGATCTTCCCCGGGCCGGAGAGGATCTCGGCGATACTTTGGGACTGCTCGGCGACCTGGTGCAGGATGTCGTCGCCGTACAGGCCCTGACTGCCGGTGAGAAACCAGATCTCCTGGTCCGGGTAGGGGCTGGTGTCGGTGTCCATGAGGGTTCCTTCAGAGTGTTGGGCGGTTGGGACGCGGCTTATGGGGTCTGCCGTTGATGACTCGGAGGGAATAGCCGCCGGGTCTCAGGGGCTGGCGACTGGCACCACTGGGTGGTGGCACTCGACGTTGATGGCGCGACGCAGTTCTCGACGAATGTCGTCAACGCCGGGATGCAGGTCTGCCACGGTCATCGAGATTCCTTTCAAAGGGAGTTGACCGCCGGGCAAGGGGGTGCCGCTCAGGCGGAGGCCTCGGCGCGCAGGCGGCGCAGACGGTGCATGACCTCGTTGGCACCGCGGCCGAAGTAGTCGTGCAGCAGCCGGTATTCGGCATACAGCCGGTCATAGGCCGCCGCGCGTTCCGGGTCGGGCCGGTAGACGGCCGGCCGGGCCTTGCCCATCGCCTGGGCGGCGGCACGGATGTCGGGGTACAGACCGGCGGCGACCGCCGCGTGCATCGCCGCACCGAGCGCGGGCCCCTGCGCCGAGTCGATGACACCGAGGGGGCGGCGCGTGACGTCGGCGTAGATCTGCATGAGCAGCGGATTCTTCATCAACCCGCCCGCGACGATCAGTTCCCGCACCGGCACCCCGGCCGTCTCGAACGCCTCGATGATGGTGCGGGTACCGAAGGCGGTGGCCTCCAGCAGCGCGCGGTAGACGTCCTCCGGCCGGGTCGACAGCGTCAGGCCCACCACGACACCGCTGAGATCGTGGTCGACCAGAACCGACCGGTTGCCGCTCTGCCAGTCCAGCGCGACCAGCCCGTGCTCCCCCACCCGCTGTTCGGCCGCCAGGGCTGTGAGGTGCTCGTGCGGATCACGGCCGAGCGCGGCAGCCTGTTCGGCGTACGAGGCGGGGAAGGCGGTGCGCACGAACCAGCCGAAGATGTCCCCCACCCCGCTCTGCCCGGCCTCATACCCCCACAGCCCCGGCAGGATGCCGCCGTCGACGACCCCGCACATGCCCGGTACTTCGGCCCACCGGTCGCTGCTCATCACATGACAGGTGGAGGTGCCCATGATGGCGACCATCCGGCCCGGCTCCACGGCAGTCGCCGCGGGGGCGGTCACATGCGCGTCGACGTTCCCCACGCACACGGCGATGCCCTCGGGCAGACCCGTCCACGCCGCCGCCTCGGCCGTCAACCCGCCTGCCCGCTCCCCGAGTTGGCCGACCGGCTGGTCCAGCTTGTCGATGACGAAACCCGCGAAGTCGGGGTTGAGGGCGGCCAGATAGCCGGCGGAGGGGTAACTCCCGTCCTGCAGTTGCCCCTTGTACCCGGCGGTGCACGCGTTGCGGACATAAGAGCCGGACAGGCGCCACACGATCCAGTCCGCGGCCTCGATCCACCGCTCGGTCACCTCGTAGAGCTCGGGATCCTCTTCGAGGAGTTGCAGGGCCTTGGCGAACTCCCACTCCGAGGAGATCTTCCCTCCGTACCGCCGCAGCCAGGGCTCCTTGCGCACCTCGGCCAGCGCCGTGATCCGGTCCGCCTGGGCCTGCGCGGCATGGTGGCGCCACAACTTGACGTAGGCATGCGGACGGCCCACGAACTGGGACAGTTCGCACAGCGGCGTACCGTCGGCCAGGACCGGCAGGACCGTACACGCGGTGAAGTCCGTACCGATCCCCACGACCTGCTCCGGCCGCACCCCCGAACGCGCCAGCGCCTCCGGGACGGCGATACGCAGCACGTCGATGTAATCCGCGGGCACCTGAAGCGCCCAGTCGGGCGGCAGCAGGGTGCCGTCGGGAAGCTGCCGGTCCAGGACCGCATGAGCATACGGGTGCTCGGCGGAGGCCAGCTCGGCACCATCGGCGACCCGCACCACCACCGCCCGCCCCGACAGCGTCCCGTAATCGACTCCGATGACACAGGGTTCCGGGTTCCCTGCCGTCCGGTCTCCGGCATTCACCATCAGTCTCCTTTCAAGGATGTTCGATATCACGATCGCTGTCCGACTCTTCGAAGATGCCGCCGCGGCGGCATCCACGCAGAGATCGGCGAAGTCGATCGACGTACTAGCTACGGCTCTTGCCGAAGTAGCGGGCCCGTGCCCGGTCGAGCAGGATGGCGATGCCGAGGACCGCTCCCTGGACCACCTGCTGGTCGTACGGGCTGACCTTGAGCGCGAGCAGGCCGTTGGTGATGAACTCCAGCAGAATCGCGCCCGCCGCGATGCCGGCGATGCGGCCCTCGCCGCCGGAGAGCGACATGCCGCCGACCACCGCTGCGGCGATCGCGGTCAGTTCCCAACCGGCGCCGACCGACGGGTCGGCCACGTTCATCCGGCCGATCACCATGATGCCGACCACACCGGCCAGTGCAGCGCTGGCCACGTAGGTGGAGGTGATCCGTCGGGCGGTTGGGATACCGGCCAGCCGGGCTGCCTCCTTGTTGCCGCCGACCGCGTAGATCTGCCGGCCCACGTAGGTGCGCTCCAGCACGAACCAGGCGATGACGGCCGCGCCGACGAAGAACAGTGCGGGGACCGGCACTTCGCCGATGTAGTACTGACTCAGGTTGCTGAACAGCGGCGAGAGATTGTTGATGGGCGAGCCGCTGGTGATCGCGAGCGCCATGCCCTGCGCCACGGTGTAGGTGACCAGGGTGATCACGAAGGGCGGCACGTTCAGGCGGGTGACCATGATGCCGTGCCAGAGACCGACCCCACCGCAGATCACCAGCGTGAACAGGATCGCGAGGGGCGCGGGCATGCCCTCGTTCACGTTCATCCACGCGGCCAGGATCCCGGCCAGACCTGCCAGCGCGCCCACCGAGAGATCGATGCCACCGGTCAGGATGACCAGCGACTCGCCGATCGCCAGGATGCCGACCTGCGACAGGTCGCGGCCCATCACCTGGAGGTTGCCCACCGCGGTGTACGTCTCCGCGTTGGCCGCGATCCCGACGAACACGAGCACGCAGGCGATGATCACGCCGGCCTCCGGGGAGGCGGCGAGTTTGCGGGCGAGGCTCGACAGGGCCGGGCGGGAGCGCGGCGCGGCCTCTTCGGGTGCGAGCGTGCTCTGCGCGCTCATGCTGTGGCTCCGTTCGTCAGTTGTTCCTGGTCCGGCGTTTCCGGGTCGAGCGGGGACGTTCCGGCCGCGGCCGTCATGATCCGTTCCTTGGTGGCGTCGGCCCGGTCGATGACCGTGGCCACCCGGCCGTGGTTCATCACCGCGATGCGGTGGCAGATCCACAGCAGCTCCTCCAGTTCGGAGGAGGCGACCACCAGCGCCATGCCCTGCTCCGCCGCCCGGTCGATCAGCTTGTAGATCTCCGCCTTCGCGCCCACGTCCACGCCGCGGGTCGGCTCGTCGAGCAGCAGCAGGCGCGGCTCGGCGGCGAACGCCCGGCCGAAGATGGCGCGTTGCTGGTTGCCGCCGGAGAGCGAACCGATCGGCTGCTCCACGGACTGCATCCGCACGTTGACGTTCTCGGTGATCTTCCGTGCCTCGGCGCGCTCGCGGCCGGGCCCGAGCAGGCCACGGGTGCTGATCCGCTTGAGCACCGAGACGACGACGTTGGACCGGATCGACGCGAACAGGACCAGCGACTGTTCCTTGCGGTCCTCGGGGATCAGGGCGATCCCGGCCGCCACACCGTCACCCGCGCCACGCGGCCGGTAGGACTCGCCGCCCAGCCGCATCCGGCCGCCCGTCGAGGGCTGCGCGCCCGCGATCGTGTGGACCAGGCGGCTGCGGCCCGAGCCCATCAGCCCGGCCACGCCCAGGATCTCGCCTTCGCGCACCTCCAGGTCGACGGGGCCGAGACCGTCCGCGGTCAGTCCCTCGACCTGCAGCAGGACCGGGCTCGTCGCCGGCGGCGCCTTCGGCTCGCCCTGTGCGACCTCGCCGCCGACCATCTCCCGGATCAGCCGTTCCTCGGTGGCCTCGGCCGGTTCGAGGTCGGCGACCAGCCTGCCGTTGCGCAGGACCAGGACGCGGTCGCTGATCTCCCGCACCTCGTCCAGACGGTGCCCGATGAACAGCACCGTGCCGCCGCGGTCGGCGAGTTGGCGGGCCAGGCCCAGCACCATCTCGGCCTCGACCGGCCCCAGCGAGGAGGTCGGTTCGTCCAGGATCAGCAGCTTGGGCTCGCGGCCCCAGGCCTTGGCGATCTCGATCATCTGCCGGGTCGGCACCGGAAGGGTGCGCACCTCCCGGCTCACCGGAATCGTCTCGGCGGACAGACCGATCTCCGCCAGCATCGCCTTCGCCTCGGCACGCTGCGCGGCGCCGTCGACCAGGACCCGGCGTTTCGACTTCCGCGGGCGGCGGCCCAGCAGCAGGTTCTCCGCCACCGAGAGCTGTCCGACCAGCGGGAACTCCTGGGAGACCATGGCAATACCGAGCTGTCCCGCGGCCTCGGTCGACCCGGCGGCGAGAGGCTCGCCGCCGACCAGGATCTCGCCGCCGTCCCGGTGGACGGACCCGGCCAGCGTGCCCATCAGCGTGGACTTTCCGGCGCCGTTCTCGCCGACCACGCCGATCACCTGGCCGGCGTACAGGTCGAGTTCAGGCAGGTCGAGGACGCGCACCGGTCCGTAGGACTTGTGCACCCCCCGCAGCCGCGCCGTGATCGCGCGGCCCGGGGCGTTCTCCGTGGCCGTCATGCTCAGCCGATCCCGAGCTGCGACTCGAGGGACTGGTACGCGCTCAGGTCGGACTTGGTGACCAGGCCCACGCCGGAGCTGAGGGTCGAACCGTCCTTCTCCAGGTAGGGCTTGACGAGCGCCATCGTCGCGGCCTTGCCCAGCACCTTCTCCGCGGCCAGGATGTACGCCCCGGTGTAGCCCTGCTGGTACGGCATCTGCACGACGGTGCCGGAGATGACGCCCGACTTGATGAACTTCAGTGTCTGGGCGTCGGAGTCGTCGGACACGATGTGCACCGAGGCGGTCTTGCCGGCTGAGGTCACCGCCTGGGCCAGCGCGGGACCGTCGTAGGAGTAGACGCCGTAGAGGCCGGTGACGTCGGGGTTGTTGGCGAGGATGGTCTCGGCGTCGGAGGTCGCGGTGCTGGCCTGGAGGTTGTCGTTGACCTTCTGGGCGACGGTGATCTTGGTGCCCTTGAGCGCGGCCTCGAAGCCTGCGATGCGCTGGGTGGCGTTCGACGCGGTGAGCGAGCCGACCAGGATGGCCACCTTGCCCTTGCCGCCGAGGACCTGCTTCATCGCGGTGCCGGCCTGGAAGCCGGCGGTGTAGTTCGGGGTGCCCAGGTAAAGGGAGGCGGCATCGGTGCCGGGCAGCGGTGAGTCGATCGCGAGGACTCCGATGCCCTTCTGGACGTCGGTGTGGATGGTGCCCGCGGCCGAGGTCGGGTCGATCGCCGAGATCGAGTAGCCGGTGACACCCTGCGAGCGCAAGGTCTCCAGCTCGGAGTTCTGTTCGGTCAACTTGCCGTTGGGCGGGGCGAAGTAGGTGCACTTGCTCTTCGATATGCCGAGGTCGGAGCAGCCCTTGAGGAAGCCGACCTGGCCGGCCTTCCAGTAGTCGGCGGCCACGTTCACGACCATCGCGATGTCGACCTTGGACAGGTCCTTCCCGGCCAGCGCGGACTTCAGTGCCGCGTCGAGCTTGGCGAGGTTCGTCTGGTTGAAGGTGACCGAGCCGGCCAACGCGACCGGGGCGGCGCTGGAGCTCGCCGAGTCCGAGCCGGAGGAGCCGGTGGCGTTCTTGGAGCAGCCGGCCGCGGCGAGCGAGATGAACACCACGGCTGCGGCGGCCACGGTGCGGGACCTTCTGGTACGGATCATGGTTGATCAGAGCCTTTCGGGGCGTGTCGGGGTGAAGAGAGCTCCCACGACCGGATGCGGTGTGGGCGGATCGGGAAACGACCGGGGCACTGACCTGCCGGCCCGCTCCGGCTGTTGGGCATGACGGTGCGTCGGAGGCGGGGGGGGATGGTCGGTGGCAGTCCGGCCAGGAAGTCCTGGGGAGCTAGAAGTCGGCTGCAGGAGTGTGAAGGCCGAACGTGGTGAACGCGGCGAGGGCGGCAGTCTACGGCCGCCTGACGGGCTGTCAGGTAGTGGGGACCATCGGGTCGGAGGACGGACCACTTGTCCGGTCCCGTGACCCAAGTGGACCGGGAACAGCGGTCGTTCGGCCTACGGCACTCACGTGCGACGGCGCCCGGGTGATCGGGGGCCCGCGGCAGGATGGTCGGCGGTCACGCTAACGGGAAGGGGCCCATCTCGTTTCCTCTTCTCTGGGCAGGCCGGTGGTGCGACCGAGGCGCCGGTCAGTGCCGGGGTCGGGTCGCCGACGTGCGCACCACAAGACTGGGTGGGATGACGATGTGAGGTCTCTCGTCGGCCGCCGGGAGCCCCGCATCCGGGTCACCGACGATCTCGATCAGAGCGCGCAGGGCACGCCGGCCGAGTTCGTCGAAGTCCTGACGGACGCTGGTCAGTGACGGGCCGAAATACTCGGTCTCCGGCATGTCGTCGAATCCGACGACGCTGATGTCCTCGGGCACCCGGCGGCAGGCCTGTTGCACAGCCCGCAGCAGGCCGAGGGCCATGTGGTCGTTGGCGCAGAACACCGCGGTGACTTCGGGGTCGGCTGCGATCCGTTGACCGACCTCGAATCCGGTACGGGCCGTCCAGTCGGCGCCGCCCAACGGTTCGACCGTCGGAGCACCCCGCTTTTCCAGGGTGTTGCGCCATCCGGTCTCGCGCTCCTGCGCGTCGAGCCAGGAACGCGGCCCGACCATGTGGTGCACGGTGCGATGGCCGAGGTCGAGCAGGTAGGAGGTGGCGAGTTCGGCACCCGCCTCGTTGTCCACGGCGACGGAGGCGAGCTTGGCGTGGGTGCCGCAGCCGACCGCGACCAGCGGCACGTCCGACGGCACGCTCGCCAGCGCTCCGACGGCCGAGGTCTGTGGCGCGATGACGATGATCCCCTCGACACCCTGGTCCCGAAGGCGGTCGACGGCGTCCAGCACCGAACGGCGATCGAGCGTGCCGACCGCGGCCACGGTGACGAAGTACTCGTGTTGCCTGGCCGCCTGCTCGATGCCGTAGAGCATGCAGGCCGGCCCGTACAGCGTGGTGTTGAAGCTGATCACACCCAGGGTGCGGGTGCGTCGGGTGGCCAGGTTGCGGGCGGCGGCGTTGGGGCGGTATCCGAGTTCACGGACTGCGGCGAGCACACGGTCACGGGTGGCGGACCGTACGTTCGGGTGGTCGTTGAGGACCCGTGAAACGGTCTGATGCGAGACACCCGCGATCCGGGCCACGTCCGCCATCACCGGTGCGCGTTCCCCGTCCATCCTCCGCCTCCTCACGTGCTGCCGTGTTTCCGATCGGTTGCTTCTCCGGCCGGAACCAGCCTGCCGTGGAGAATTGTTAGCGCACACATTCCGGAGGGGTCAAGGATCGCAACTGCTCGCTTTCGGATGTTTCGGACAGCGTTGTCACGCACCCTCGAACTGCCCTGAGCTGGCAGGTCGTTGCCGAAAAGGGCTCCGCTCCACCGTGACCGCAGACCATCCCCCACGAAATCCAGGGCATTCGTTTCCACACTCTTGACCGTCCGCCACTGTTGACCGCCCATTCATCCCCGCGTAAAAAAGGCGGAGTTGCGAGACCGGTCGATCACCGTCGACCGTACGAGGTCGGCACCTGCACAACGCCCCGGTTCCAGGCCGGGTCAGCCGTTCCGGCATGCAGTCATCACGCTCGGCAGCCGTGCCCGAACAGAGGAAGACACAGGTCGCCAACACCCCTGTCCCCATGGAGCCCGGATGAGTGACGGCATCCGGGAACCTCGATTGTTAGCGCTCACATTTTCCCGCCGAGCGGGACGGCGATGCCCCGTTCAGCGCCGACCCCATGTCCCGGCGGCAGCTCCCGGCATGCAGACCACCGCATACCGGACGTCCCCCCGCTCGCTGCGCAGGCGACGCCGGGCCCGAGAAGAACGTGACACGGAAGAGGTTCACAGTGATAGCAAGGCATCTGAGAGGGCTCCGGCTGAGGGTGGTCGGCGCGGTCCTCGCACTTGTCGCCGGCATCCTGGTCGGGGCCATCGGCACCGCGGGCACCGCCCAGGCGGCCTCGTCCCTGCCGTGTGACATCTACGCCTCCGCCGGCACCCCCTGCGCCGCGGCGCACAGCACCACGCGAGCCCTCTACGCCTCCTACGCCGGCGCTCTCTACCAGGTCAAGCGTGCCTCGGACTCCACCACCACCGACATCGGCGTCCTCAGCACCGGCGGCTATGCCAACGCGGCGGCACAGGACTCCTTCTGCTCCGGCACGACCTGCGTCATCACCAAGATCTACGACCAGAGCTCGCACCACAACGACCTCACCATCGAGGGCCCGGGCGGCAACGGCGGCCAGGACGTCGGTGCGATCGCCAACGCCCTGCCGGTCACGGTCGGCGGCCACGCGGCGTACGGCGTCTTCGTCTCCGCGGGAGTCGGTTACCGCGACAACAGCACTACGGGCATCGCCACCGGCAGCTCCCCCGAGGGCGCGTACATGGTGACCAGCGGCCACCACGTGAACAACCGGTGCTGCTTCGACTACGGCAATGCCGAGACGTCCGGCAACGACACCGGCAACGGCCACATGGACGCGATCAACTTCGGTACGGAGTGCTGGTTCTCCTGCACCGGCTCCGGTCCCTGGGTCGAGGCGGACCTGGAGAACGGACTGTTCTTCGGGGCGAACGGCGCCTACTCGGGCAACACCGGCATCTCCAGCGAGTACGTCACCGCCATGGAGAAGAACAACGGCACCTCGGCCTACGCGATCAAGGGCGGCAACGCCCAGTCGGGTTCACTGAGCACCTTCTACAACGGGGCCCTGCCCACCACCAGCGGATACAACCCGATGCACAAGGAAGGTGCCATCGTCCTGGGCACCGGTGGTGACAACAGCAACGGGTCCGACGGCTCCTTCTTCGAAGGCGTCATGACCTCCGGCTATCCGTCCGACGCCACCGACAACGCCGTACAGGCCAACGTCACCTCCGTCGGGTACACCACCCCGACCGCGAGCTTCCCGGTCACCGGCACCGCCTACCGCCTGACCAACACCAACTCCGGCAAGGTCCTGGACGCGGTGAACTGCGGTACGGCCAACGGCACTTCGATCGACCTCTGGTCCTCGCTCGGCAACACCTGCCAGCAGTGGAAGTTCGCGAGCGCGGGCAACGGCCACTACACGATCACCAATGTCAACAGTGGCACTGTCCTGGACGACAAGAACTGCGGGCAGAGCAACGGCACGGCCGTCCAGTTGTGGGCCTCGCTCGGCAACACCTGCCAGCAGTGGGACGTCACCAAGGTCGGCAGCCACTACACCATCTCCAACGTCAACACCGGCATGACGCTGGACGTCACGAACTGCGGAACGGCCAACGGCACCGTGGTGCGCCAGTGGCAGCAGCTCGACAACACCTGCCAGCAGTGGGACATCGCCTCCTGACCGGAGAACCGACCCGCCGATGGTCCGCCGGCCTCCCCGGCGGCGGACCATCGGCCCGTCCCGGCCGTCGATCCCAAGACGAGCACTCATCACCCGCCCCCACTCGTTCGGAACCCACCGCGGAAAGCCACTCACCGCTCCCCCTCACTGCGCCCCATACGCAGCTGTCCGATCGATCCGCCTCGCAAAGGAACTCCCGCATGCCCGCAGAAACCGGACTGCCCCGCAGAACCGTCCTCACAGCCCTCGGCGCCGCGTCCCTGGCCGGAACCTTCGCCGCCGCCGCTCCGGCACAGGCCGCCGGACGCTCCGGCACCGCGGCGGACACCACTGCCTCGGAGCTGCCCGCCGCAGCCGCGCACTGGACCTTCGACGAGGGCTCCGGATCCTCCGCCGCCGACTCGTCCGGCAACGCTCACACCGCCGCCCTCCAGGGCGCGGCCGCCTGGGACACCGGCAAGATCGGCGCCCACAGCCTGAGCCTCACCGCGGGCGGCAACGCCGCGGCCACCGGGCCCGCCCTCGACACCTCCAAGGCGTTCTCGGTGGCCGCCTGGGTGAACCTCGGTCAACTGGGCGGCTACCAGACCGCCGTCAGTATCGACGGCCAGGTCGTCAGCGCCTTCTACCTCGGGCTGCGCGACGACACCGGCACCTTCGCCTTCGCCCGGCTCGCCTCGGACGCCACACAGGGTGCCGCCGTCGCGGCAGCCGCCTCCGCGCCCACCACCGGCACCTGGACCCACCTCGTCGGAGTCAGCGACCCGTCGGCCGGTGTCACCCGCCTCTACGTCAACGGCGTGCTGGAGGGTGAGAGCGACTACACCGCGGGCTGGGCAGGCACCGGCGACACCGCCATCGGTCGCGCCCTCTACGGCGGCGGGCACGTCGACCAGTGGCACGGTCTGATCGACGACGTGTGGATGTTCCCGACCGCCCTCACCTCAGACCAGGTCGCGACGCTGGCCGGGGTTCCGGTGGAGTCCACGACACCGTTGTTGAGCGTGGACGTCGCCAACCCGGCGCACGCCGTGTCCCCCATCCTTCCCGGCCTGATGTTCGAGGACATCAACCACTCGGGCGAGGGCGGCATCTACGCCGAACTGGTGCAGAACCGCTCGATGATGGCCAGCGACACCTCGGCCGTCCACTGGTCCGCCGTCGGCCGGACAACCCTCGCGCTGGACACCACCACACCCCTCAACGAAGCCCTCAGCCGCTCCCTCAAGGTCGCACTGCCGAACGGCACCGGGGCCGGCAACCGGGCCGGAGTGGCCAACGACGGATTCTGGGGCATCCCCGTCCGCCCCCGAACCACGTACACCGCGCGGCTGTTCGCCAAGGCGTCGCACCGGATCGGCCCCCTCACCGTGGCCATCGAGTCGGCGGACGGCTCGACGGTGTACGCCTCCGCACGACTGCACCACGTCGGCACCGACTTCCCCGACCGCCCCTTCGAACTCACCCTGCGCACCGGTCCGCGCACTCCTGTGGCCGGCGACGCGAGGCTGACCGTGACCACCGACGACCCGTCCGCCGCAGGCGAGACCCTCTGGCTCCAGTACGTCTCCCTCTTCCCGCCCACCTTCAACAACCGCCCCAACGGCCTGCGCATCGACCTGATGGAGAAGCTGGTCGCCCTGAAGCCGAAGTTCCTGCGTTTCCCCGGCGGCAACTTCCTTGAGGGCAACACCATCGCCACACGCTTCAACTGGAAGAACACCATCGGTCCGGCCTGGGAGCGCCCCGGCCACATGGACGACGCCTGGGGCTACTGGTCCACGGACGGGCTCGGCCTCCTCGAATACCTGCACTGGGTCGAGGACATGCACGCCCAGCCGGTCCTCGCCGTCTTCGCCGGCTACACGCTGAAGGGCGAACACGTCACCGGCGACGCCCTCAAGCCGTACGTGCAGGACGCCCTCGACGAGATCGAGTACGTCACCGGTCCGGTCACCAGCACCTGGGGCGCGAAGCGCGCGGCCGACGGCCACCCGGAGCCGTTCTCGCTGGAGTTCGTGGAGATCGGCAACGAGGACTGGTTCGACTCCTCCGGGTCCTACAACGAGCGGTTCGCGGCCTTCTACGACGCGATCAAGGCGAAGTACCCGCACCTGAAGCTGATCGCCACGGCAACGGTCACGAGCCGCACGCCCGACCTGATCGACGAGCACTACTACCTCGCGCCGTCCGCCGCCCAGGCCGCGACCCACAAGTACGACAACCGGGACCGCGCCTCGACCAAGGTCTTCGTCGGGGAGTGGGCCGCCCAGGAGGGACGCCCCACGCCCGACCTCAACGCCGCGCTGGGCGACGCAGCATGGCTGGCCGGGCTGATCCGCAACTCCGACCAGGTCCTCATGGAGTGCTACGCCCCGCTCTTCTCCCACGTCAAGAACAACGTCTGGGCCACCAACCTGATCGCCTACGACAACCTCACCAGCTATGTGTCACCCAGCTACTGGGCACAGCAGATGCTGACAAGCAGGTTGGGCAGAACGGTACTGCCGGCCACCACACGTGCGTTGCCCGTCGTCGCCACGGTCGCCACCCGCGCGGGGAACCGTCTCTACCTGGCGGTCGTCAACTCCGGAACGGAGAAGGTGAACGTACCGGTCGAACTGAAGGGCCTGGCGAAGGGCGTGAAGAAGAACGCCACCGCCACGGTCCTGACCGGACCCTCGCGCACCGCCACCAACACACTGACCGACCCCACCACGCTGGTCCCCACAACGAGCACCGTCACCGGCGCGGCAGCAACCTTCACCAGCACCCTGCCGCCGCTCTCCGTCACGGTCCTGGAACTCGTCCTGACCTGACCTCCGTCCACCCACCCCGCGCGCGGGAGCGCGAGATCAACCAGCGTCCGCACCGGCCCGTCCGTGCACAGCAGCGCGTCGCACAACTCGAACAACGCGTCGCCCCGCGCGGTCAGACACGCCTACAGCTCCGACCGGAAGGGTGACGCTTCCGCGAACGCATCCCGCAGGAGGCCCTGACGCACCAAACTCACGACCACGGCCTTCGCGCTGATCCACTCTGCGACGGAGCGCAGGATCAGACGAAGGCCGCCTACACGTCCGCCGAACCGCGAAAATGTTGATCAGGTTCAAGCCGCGTTCGACGCCGAACGTTAGAAGATTTCCCAGTGAGCGGTTGTGACCGTCACGGGCTCCGGGAGGCCAAGTCCTTTCAGCCATCGAACGGCGACAGGCTGACAGCCATACCCGGAGTCCTCGGGCTCACCGATCCTACGAATGACCGGCGTGGGCCCGCGCCAGAACGGTAGGACAAGCCGAGAGGCGCGAGCTGTCGTCCTGCTGCTGGTCGCCTTCGGCGCCCCGGCACCGCACCCCGGCCCGCGTTGTGGGGCCGAGGTGCGGTGCCTCGTGCTGCTGTGGACGGTGAGTCGGCCGGGGAGTTGGCCGGGTGCCCGTGGCCGTCATGATCCGCATCGGCGACGGTGGGGCCGCTCCCCCTTCACGGCCCGACCGGGCGCTCGGCCCGTGCCGTTGCTCACCCTCTCCAGCGTCCGGACTCAGCGGCTGGCGAGCCACTTGCGGGACAGCACCTTCAAGCCGGGGCCGCCGCTGACGCCGGGGCCCTTCACGCCCTGTCCTCTGCAGCCGAGATACCCCGAGCAGCCCGCTCCGGACTAGATGATTGATTCCAAGGGGTAGCTGCGCGGACGGAGCGAGGGTGCCCATTCTCAGTGTGTGACGACCGAGATAGACACCCTCGCAACTGCACTGTACGTGCGGGCCGATGA
>NZ_JBFAJD010000035.1:0-105902 GCF_040655035.1 Streptomyces sp. NPDC050549 | reverse complement strand
TCATCGGTCAGCTCGAGATGGAGGTTCTTCGGCATCGCGTCCCTCCCGCAGGACGCCTACCCACACCGCAGCCGACATCACCCAAACCGCTTAGAAGACCGGGCGTCGACGGCGGTCGTCGGCCGTTGTCAGTCGCATTTGGTAAGAATGCAGGCGTGAGCAGCGCGGACGGGGAACGGGACGGCGGGGCACAGGGTGCGCCGCCTGAGCAGCTTGCGCTGATTCGGGAGAGTGTGCGGCAGGCGAAGGGGCCGAAGGCGAAACCGCGGACGTGGCGGGGGGCCGCGCTGGCCGCGGAGTTGCCCGTCGCGCGGGTGCTGGTCGACAAAGGGGTGCTGCATCTCGACCGGTACTTCGACTATGCCGTGCCCGCGGAACTCGACGCCGACGCGCAGCCCGGGGTGCGGGTGCGGGTGCGGTTCGGGGCCGGGCGGCACCGGGTGCGGGACGGGCGGCGTGAGGGAGGGGGGCTGATCGACGGGTTCCTCGTCGAGCGGCTCGCCGAGTCGGACTACTCCGGGCCGCTCGCCGCGCTCGCGCAGGTCGTGTCGCCGGAGCCGGTGCTGAGCGAGGAACTGCTCGGACTCGCCCGGGCCGTCGCCGACCGGTACGCGGGGAGCCTCGCCGATGTGCTGCAGCTGGCCGTGCCGCCGCGCAGCGCGCGCGCCGAGCAGAAGCCGTCGCCCGCGCCGCTGCCGCCGCCGGGGGTTCCGGATGTCGGGTCCTGGAGGCGGTATGAGCGCGGGGCAGGATTCCTGGAGGCGCTGGCCTCGGGGGGTGCGCCGCGCGCTGTGTGGAACGCGCTGCCGGGACCCGAGTGGAGCGAGGAGATCGCGCGGGCCGTCGCCGCGACGCTCGCCTCCGGGCGCGGGGCGCTCGTCGTCGTACCGGACGGGCGGGCCGCCGGGCGGGTCGACGCCGCGTTGACGGCTCTGCTGGGTGAGGGGCGGCATGCGCTGCTCACCGCCGATGCCGGGCCCGAGAAGCGGTACCGGCAGTGGCTGGCCGTGCGGCGCGGGTCCGTGCGGGCGGTCGTCGGGACCCGGGCCGCGATGTTCGCGCCGGTTCAGGACCTGGGGCTCGTCGTGATCTGGGACGACGGGGACGACAGCCACAGCGAGCAGCACGCGCCGCAGCCGCATGCGCGGGAGGTGTTGCTGCTGCGCGCCGCCCTGGACAAGTGCGGCTTCCTGCTGGGGAGTTGGAGCTGCACTGTGGAGGCGGCGCAGCTGGTGGAGAGCGGGTGGGCGCGGCCGTTGGTCGCGTCGCGCGACCAGGTGCGGGGGGCCGCTCCGCTCGTACGGACCGTGGGGGACGGGGATCTCGCGCGGGACGAGGCCGCTCGGGCCGCCCGGTTGCCGACGCTGGCCTGGCAGGCGGTGCGGGAGGGACTGAAGCACGGGCCCGTGCTGGTGCAGGTGCCCCGGCGGGGGTATGTGCCGCGGATGGCGTGCGCGCAGTGTCGTGCCCCCGCGCGGTGCCGGCACTGCGCCGGGCCCTTGGAGGCGCAGGACGCGGGCGTGCTGCGGTGCGGGTGGTGCGGGGTCGAGGAGAACTCCTGGCACTGTCCCGAGTGCGGGGGGTTCAGGTTGCGGGCCCAGGTGGTGGGGGCGCGGCGGACCGCCGAGGAGTTGGGGCGGGCGTTTCCCGCCGTGCCGGTGCGGACGTCCGGGCGGGAGCAGGTGCTCGACACTGTGCCGGGGACTCCCGCGCTGGTCGTGAGTACGCCGGGGGCCGAGCCGGTTGCCGAGGGTGGGTATGCGGCGGCGCTGCTGCTGGACGGATGGGCGATGCTCGGGCGGCCCGATCTGCGGGCCGGGGAGGATGCGCTGCGGCGGTGGATCGCGGCGAGTTCGCTGGTACGGCCGCAGGGGGATGGGGGGACGGTGGTCGTCGTGGCTGAGCCCACCTTGCGGCCTGTGCAGGCGCTTGTGCGGTGGGATCCCGTGGGGCATGCGGTGCGGGAGCTGGCCGAGCGGGCGGAGTTGGGGTTCCCGCCGGTGTCCCGGATGGCTGCGGTGGCCGGGGCGGCGGAGGCTGTCGCGGAGTTTCTTGCGGCTGTCGAACTGCCGCCGGATGCCGAGGTGTTGGGGCCGGTGCCGGTCGTGTTGGCCGGGGGGCCTCGGCGGGTTGGGGGGCCGGCGGTGGGGGAGCGGTGGGAGCGGGCGTTGATTCGGGTGCGGCCGGGGAGTGGGGGGGCGTTGGCTGCCGCGTTGAAGGGGGCGCAGGCTGCTCGGATGGCTCGGGGTGGGGGGGATGCGGTGCGGGTGCGTGTTGATCCGCCGGATATCGGGTGAGGGGCCTCGGCTTTCGGCCTCGGCTTCTCTCCCACCCGTGCACCGCCTGTTTACGGTCGGTCGAGAGGCTGGCGTTTCCCGTGGGGGTTCCCGCCGTTGGCGTCTGTCTGTCCGTGAGTTCGACCGGCCCTGAGTTCGGCCGACCGGCATGCGGCTGCCTCCCGGTTGTTGTCCGGGAGGCAGGCAGGGTTCGGTCGTCGGGTCAGCCGTTGCGCGGGCCCGGGAAGGCTGTTGGCCTGGCCTCGTCGCGGAGGGTGGGGCTGCCTGCTGTGGGCTGGGTCGGCATGGAGCGGGCGGCGGGGACCGTCGGGAGCGCGGGCATCGGGGGGAGGCCGGTGTTCACCGTGACCGGGCGGGCGGTCGCTGCCTCGGTCGTGCGTTCGGCGTCGGCCGCTGCCTGGGTCGCGGCGCGGCGGGCGCCGTAGCGGCGGTGCACCGCCTGCTTGGTGACTCCGAGGGCCGAGCCCACTGCGTCCCACGAGAAACCGAGCGAGCGGTCGAAGTCCACGGCGGCCGTGACCAGGGTCTCGACACTGTCCCGCAACTCCTGCGCGAGACGGACCGTCGGGGCGGGAGCGCGCCCGTAGACGACGAAGCCCGTGGACGGGCCGGAGCGGCGCGGGCGGTAGACGTTGCCCAGCTGGGCGGTGAGCGTGCGCAGTGCGTCCACCTGCCGGCGGACCCGCTCGATGTCCCGCACCAGCAAGTGCAGGCTGGCCCGAGCCTGGGCGTCGTGGGTTGCGTGGTCGGCCATGAACAAGCCTCTCGAACCGGCGTTGAAAAGGATCGGGCCGCGTGAATGCGGCCCATAGTGGTCAACTCTTTCTTGACCAACGCGTGTGCGCTCCGCTGGTCACGCAACGGGGGCGTAAGGGCATATGCGTACGCCCCCGGTGAACCGGTGCGCGCTGCGGGCGGCCGTGTGCTGTCCGACGTGGGCCCCCGGGCCCGCGCGCCATAGACTGGTGCGCTGCCCGCACACTCCCGCCCGAGAGGCCCGAACGCACCCATGAAGCTCGTCTTCGCCGGTACCCCCGAGGTCGCCGTTCCCGCACTGGACGCCCTGATCGCCTCCGGACGGCACGAGGTGGCCGCCGTCGTCACGCGGCCCGACGCACCGGCCGGGCGGGGGCGCAGGCTGGTGGCGAGCCCCGTTGCCGAGCGGGCCGAGGAGGCGGGCATCGAGGTGCTGAAGCCCGTCAAGCCGCGCGACCCGGAGTTCCTGGAGCGCCTGAGGGAGATCGCGCCCGACTGCTGCCCCGTCGTCGCCTACGGTGCCCTGCTGCCCCGTGTCGCCCTCGACATCCCCGTCCACGGCTGGGTCAACCTGCACTTCTCGCTGCTCCCCGCCTGGCGCGGCGCCGCCCCCGTGCAGCACTCCATCATGTCCGGCGACGAGATCACCGGCGCCTCCACCTTCCTGATCGAGGAAGGCCTCGACTCCGGGCCCGTCTACGGCACCGTGACCGAGGAGATCCGCCCCACGGACACCAGCGGCGACCTGCTGACCCGGCTCGCCTTCGCCGGCTCGGGCCTGCTCGCGGCGACCATGGACGGTATCGAGGACGGCACCCTGAAGGCCGTACCGCAGCCGGCCGAGGGCATCACCCTCGCCCCGAAGATCAACGTCGAGGACGCCCAGGTGGAGTGGACGGCTCCGGCTCTGCGGGTGGACCGGGTGGTGCGCGGCTGCACGCCCGCGCCCGGCGCCTGGACCGGCTTCCGCGGCGAGCGTCTCAAGATCATCCAGGCTGTGCCCGTGCCGGAGCGGACCGACCTCGCGCCCGGTGAGCTCTCCGTGGGCAAGAACAACGTGTACGTGGGTACCGGCTCGTACGCCGTCGAGCTGCTGTGGGTGCAGGCGCAGGGCAAGAAGCCGATGCGGGCGGCGGACTGGGCGCGCGGGGCGCGGATCGGGGCGGGGGAGAGGGTCGGGACTCCCGCCGTGTGACGTCTCGCGCGCGGTCCGGCCGGTGCGACGTAGGCTGGACGCACATCTCAGCCAGAAATCCGGAGCACCTTTTTCGTGAGCGAGCAGTCCCCGCGACCCCGTAAGCCCGGCAAGCCCTACCGCCGGCCGCAGAAGGACCCCGTCCGCATCCTCGCCTTCGAGGCGCTGAGGGC
This sequence comes from Streptomyces sp. NPDC050549, assembly GCF_040655035.1. Lineage (NCBI taxonomy): Bacteria > Bacillati > Actinomycetota > Actinomycetes > Kitasatosporales > Streptomycetaceae > Streptomyces > Streptomyces sp. NPDC050549. The sequence continues at coordinate 101,481 of NZ_JBFAJD010000035.1, read as the reverse complement.
CGTCGACGAGCGGGACGCGTACGCGAACCTCGTGCTGCCTCCGCTGCTCCGGAAGGCGCGCGACAAGGGCGACTTCGACGCCCGGGACGCGGCGCTCGCCACCGAGCTGGTCTACGGGACGCTGCGGCGGCAGGGGACGTACGACGCGATCATCGCCTCGTGCGTCGACCGGCCGCTGCGTGAGGTCGACCCGCCGGTGCTGGACGTGCTGAGCCTCGGGGTGCACCAGCTGCTCGGGACGCGGATCCCGACTCATGCCGCCGTGTCGGCCTCCGTCGAGCTGGCCCGGGTCGTCCTCGGCGACGGACGGGCCAAGTTCGTCAACGCCGTGCTGCGGAAGGTCGCGCACGACGACTTCGACACGTGGGTCGAACGGGTCGCGCCGCCCTACGAAGACGATCCCGAGGACAACCTCGCCATCGTGCACTCGCACCCGCGCTGGGTCGTCTCCGCGCTGTGGGACTCGCTCGGCGGCCCGCGCGCCGGGATCGAGGACCTGCTGGAGGCAGACAACGAGCGGCCCGAGGTGACCCTCGTGGCCAGGCCAGGCCGGTCCACCACCGACGAGCTGCTGCGCGAGGAGGCCGCGCTGCCGGGGCGCTGGTCGCCGTACGCCGTGCGGCTCAGTGAGGGCGGCGAGCCCGGGGCCGTGGCGGCCGTGAAGGAAGGCCGAGCGGGGGTGCAGGACGAGGGCAGCCAGCTGGTCGCCCTCGCGCTGGCCGACGCGCCGCTCGACGGGCCGGACGAGAAGTGGCTCGACGGGTGTGCCGGGCCCGGCGGCAAGGCCGCGCTGCTCGCCGCCGTGGCCGCCGAGCGCGGGGCGATGCTCCTCGCCTCGGAGAAGCAGCCGCACCGTGCGGGGCTGGTGGCGAAGGCGCTCGCCGGGAACCCCGGGCCGTACCAGGTCATCGCTGCCGACGGGACCCGGCCGCCGTGGCGGCCCGGCAGTTTCGACCGCGTCCTGATGGACGTGCCGTGCACCGGGCTCGGCGCGCTGCGCCGCCGCCCCGAAGCGCGCTGGCGGCGCCGGCCCGAGGACCTCGACGGGTTCGCGCCCCTGCAGCGCGGGCTGCTGCGCACCGCGCTGGAATCCGTGCGCGTCGGCGGTGTCGTCGGCTACGCGACCTGCTCGCCGCACCTCGCCGAGACCCGGGCCGTCGTGGACGACCTGCTCAAGCAGTACCCGCACACCGAGCTGATCGACGCCCGCCCGCTCCTGCCCGGAGTCCCGGCACTCGGCGACGGCCCCGACGTACAGCTGTGGCCGCATCTGCACGGGACCGACGCGATGTATCTGGCGCTCATCCGCAGGACCGGCTGACCCGGGGGCCAGTCGGTGCGCCGTCATCGGGAGGACTGGTTGCCGTGCGGGGGCCGGCCGGTGTGCCGTCGTTGCCGTGCGGATCATGGGACGTGTTCATCCGCAGCGCTGGCTGAGGCGCGGGCCGTAGAGCGCGGTCATCTGCGGGACCGGCTGACGTGCCGGCCAGGCGACGCGTTCGTCCGCAGGACCGGATCACGCGCGGGCCGTAGAGCGCGGTCATCTGCGGGACCGGCAGACGTGCCGGTCACGGGGCGTGTTCATCCGCAGCGCCGGCTCACCCGCCGGTCATTGAACGGGCTCGTCCGCAGGACCCGTTGACGCCTGTGTCATGCGACGCGCTGGAGGGACTCCCTCGTGAGGTCGGCCGGCGTCGGATATCCGTCGACGGCCATGATCAGGTCGGTCTCCGCGAGGAGTGAGCGCAGGACGTGGACGATGCCGTCCGTGCCGCCCAGGGCGAGGCCGTAGGCGTACGGGCGGCCGATGCCTACGGCGGTGGCGCCCAGGGCGATCGCCTTGACGATGTCGGCGCCGCTGCGGACGCCGGAGTCGAACAGGACCGGGAGGCCGTCCGCCGCCTCGACCACGGCCGGGAGCGCGTCGAGGGCCGGGAGGCCGCCGTTGGCCTGGCGACCGCCGTGGTTGGAGCAGTAGATGCCGTCCACGCCCCCGTCTCTGGCCCGGCGCACGTCCTCGGGGTGGCAGATGCCCTTGACGATCAGCGGGAGGGTGGTGAGGGAGCGCAGCCAGGGCAGGTCGTCCCAGGTGAGGGGGTTGCCGAAGAGCTGGGTCCAGAGGAGGACCGCGGACTGGGGGTCCTCCTCCGGGGTGCGGGCGAGGCGGGCGCGGAAGACCGGATCGCTGGTGTAGTTGGCGAGGCAATGGCCGCGCAGCTGGGGGAAGTTGGCGGTGGAGAGGTCGCGGGGGCGCCAGCCGGTGATCCAGGTGTCCAGGGTGACCACGATGCCCTTGTGTCCGGCCTGTTCGGCGCGGTGGACGAGGCTCGCGGCGAGGTCGCGGTCGGTCGGGGTGTAGAGCTGGAAGAGGCCCGGGGTGTCACCGAACTCGGCGGCGACCTCCTCCAGTGGGTCGACCGTGAGCGTGGAGGCGACCATCGGCACACCGGTGCGCGCGGCGGCCCGCGCGGTCGCGAGGTCGCCGTGTCCGTCCTGGGCGCACAGGCCGATGACTCCGATGGGTGCCATGAAGACGGGAGAGGGCAGCTTCAGCCCGAACAGGTCGACGGACAGGTCGCGTTGGGCCGCGCCGACGAACATCCGGGGGACCAGTCCCCAGTGGTCGAAGGCGGTCACGTTGGCGCGCTGGGTGCGTTCGTCGCCGGCGCCGCCCGCGACGTAGGACCAGACAGAGGGCGGGAGTGCCGCGCTCGCCCTCTCCTCCAGTTCCGCGAAAGCCATGGGGTAGGACGGCAGGATGCCGCCGAGCCCGTTGAAGTAGATCTCGTTCTGATAGGAGCCGAACGGCTGTCCCATGCCATCTCCCTCTTCGCTCAGGGAGGGATTCTCGCAGCGGGTGCGGCGGCCCCGTACCCGCACCCCACCGCCTCCGCCACCGACCGATGCCGCTAACCCCCGCGGGACATGGCAGGCTTGGGGCATGGCCGTGCAGATCAACCCCAGCATCCTGTCCGCCGACTTCGCCCGCCTCGCCGAGGAGGCCAAGGCGGTCGAGGGCGCCGACTGGCTCCACGTCGACGTCATGGACAACCACTTCGTCCCGAACCTCACGCTCGGCGTGCCGGTCGTAGAGTCGTTGGCCCGGGCGACGGACACCCCGCTGGACTGCCATCTGATGATCGAGGACGCCGATCGCTGGGCCCCCCAGTACGTCGAGGCGGGTGCCTCCTCCGTCACCTTCCACGTCGAGGCGGCCGGCGCTCCGGTGCGGCTCGCGCGCGAGATCCGGGCCAAGGGCGCCCGCGCCTCCATGGCGCTCAAGCCGGCGACGCCCATCGAGCCGTACGAGGATCTGCTGCCCGAGCTCGACATGCTGCTGATCATGACCGTGGAGCCGGGCTTCGGTGGCCAGCCGTTCCTCGACATCATGCTGCCGAAGATCCGCCGTACCCGTGAGCTGATCAGGAAGCACGGACTGGAGCTGTGGCTGCAGGTCGACGGGGGAGTTTCGGCCTCGACGATCGAGCGTTGCGCGGAGGCCGGAGCCGATGTCTTCGTCGCCGGTTCGGCGGTCTACGGGGCATCCGACCCGGCCGCGGCGGTACGTGCATTGCGCACACAGGCCGAAGGGGTCGTGAGCAAGGCATCCTGGGCGTGCGACCACTGAGCGGCAGGTATGTGAACGGCGGCCATCAAGGCTGATCAACAGCGCCGGATCTGCAAGGATGAACGGCGAATCCAGAGTGTGAACAGCAGTGAGGAGATCGCCGTGTCGGGTATGTCGGCGGGCCGGTCAGCCATGCGGATGGGACCCGCAGAGCTGGTGCAGGCGGCGGCCATGGCCCGCCGCTTCTACCTCGAGGGCAAGTCCAAGATCCAGATCGCGGAGGAGTTCGGCGTCAGCCGCTTCAAGGTGGCCCGGGTCCTGGAGACCGCCCTCGAACGGGATCTCGTACGCATCGAGATCCGAGTACCGGCCGAACTGGACGCGGAGCGCTCGGACGCGCTGCGCGCCCGGTACGGCCTCAGGCACGCCGTCGTGGTCGAGTCCCCGGCCGAGGTCAGCGAGGAGTCGCCCGACCCCGAGAATCTCGGGGAGGTCGCGGCCGACCTGCTCGGCGAGCTGGTCAACGAGGGAGATGTGCTCGGCCTCGCCTGGGGCCGCTCCACCATCCACATGGCGGCGGCCCTCGACCGGCTGCCGCCCTGCACGGTGGTCCAGCTGACAGGTGTGTACGACGCCGGGACGGCCGAGCGCGGCTCGGTCGAGGCGGTACGGCGGGCCGCGCAGGTGTCGGGCGGCGACGCCCACCCGATCTACGCGCCGATGCTGCTCCCGGACGCGGCCACCGCGGAGGCGCTGCGCCACCAGACGGGGATCGCCCGGGCCTTCGAGTACTTCGACAAGGTCACGGTCGCCTGTGTCTCCATCGGCTCCTGGGAGCCGGGCATCTCGACGGTGTACGACATGCTCAGCGACGAGGAGCGGGCACACTACTCGTCCCTCGGTGTCGCCGCCGAGACGTCCGCGCACCTCTTCGACGCCGAGGGCCGCCGGGTCGGCCGGGACCTGGGCGAGCGGTGCATCACGGTCAAGGCGGACCAGCTGCGCCGTATCCCCGAGGTCGTCGCGATTGCGGGCGGGCAGCGGAAGGCGGCGGCGATCGACGCGGTGCTGCGGTCCGGTCTGGTCACCAGCCTGGTGACGGACACCGCCGCCGCGGACTATCTGATGACGGCCGGCACGCCACCGAAGTCGGCGCTCGGCCGGACGGACCCCGACGGGATCTGAAGGGTTCTGACAGCGGGCCGTGGGGGACGGCCCTGACAAAGGCTCGTACGGGGACGGCCGTGGCAGCATCGGGCGCATGCTGCTGCGGTTCGTCTCCCGAGTGCTTCTCGTCTGTCTGGCCGTACTGCTGCCCGTGGGCTGTTCGTCCACGGCCGCGAGCGGAGGCACCGGGACCGTCAAGGCGTCCCAACTCCCCGCCGAGGCACGGCAGACCCTCACCCTGATCGACCGGGGCGGCCCCTTCCCGTACGCCAAGGACGGGGTCGTCTTCGGGAACTACGAGAAGCTGCTGCCGGAGCAGAAGCGCGGCTACTACCACGAATACACCGTCCGGACGCCGGGCTCGCGCGATCGCGGGGCCCGGCGCATTGTCACCGGGCAGGGCGGCGAGATCTACTACACCGATGATCACTACAAGTCGTTCAGGACGGTACTGAGATGACGGAGTTCGCGGTCACCCTGGACCTCGACGGGGTCACGGACAAGGCCGGCCTGATGGACGGTGTGGTTCACGCTCTCGGACTCCCCGACTGGTTCGGCCGCAACTGGGACGCGCTCGCCGACAGCCTCGGCGACCACACCGTGTGGCCCGAAGAGGCCGTGGAGCGGGGCCTGTTGGTCGTCGTACGGAACTGGCGGGCGTACGCGAAGGCACGGCCGGAGGAGTGGGAGACGGCGGTCGACGTCTTCGGTGACGCGGTCGACCGGACGCCGACGCTGTCCGTGGTGCTCGCGTTGGGCGGGGGCGGGCGCTAGGCCGATTGTCCGAGGCGGCTGGCAGAGTGGTCGGTATGGAGCAACAGCAGCAGCGCACGTCGGTGCGTCTCGTGGTCGTGGATCCGGATCTCGACGCGCAGTGCGACCGGGTGGAGGAGCATTTGCTGGCGCCGCTGGCCGAGTCCGTGCGGGGAGCCGGTGGGCACGCGCTTTTCGCGGACGGGCTCGTGGTCTTCCGGCAGGTGCGGGAGACCCTCGCCGAGGCGGTGGCGCGCGGCCCCAAGGTGTGGACGCCGAACGGCCGTTGGGAGCACGAGGGCCTGCGGATCGTCGAACTGCCCACTGACGACACGGACTTGCTCTACGCGCTGCTGCGCGAGCTTTCCGGGCTCCTGGTGGCGCCGCCGGACCTGCCCGACCCCTCGGGCGTCGTGGCCGCGGTCCTCGGCACCGTACTGACGCCCGAGAAGACCGCCGTCGGCCTGGTCGGCGCGCTGGCGCGGGTGCTGTCGTTGGTGGACCTCACGCCCGACGCCGACACGGCCACCCTCTTCGCGGCGATCGACGCGGCCGACGGCGAGGACGTGCGGCTCAGCTACGGGCAGGACGAGGCGTGGCAGCGCCTCGCCCACCGGCTGACCATGCTGCTCACCGAGTCGGCTCCTCTGCACCGGTTCCTGTACTGATCCCTTGTCCTAGCGGGAACGCCTGCGGCGTCGGGGGACGAGGAGGAGGACGAGGAGCGTGCCGCCCAGCAGGGCGGCGGCCACGGCTGCCGCGGTGGCGACGAGCGCGGTGCGGTCCGTGCCGGTGGCGGCCAGCGTGCCGAAGGTGAAGGTGACGCTGTCGTTCGAGGCGTGCGGGTCGTGGAGGTGGATGCCGGCCGGGCCGGGGCGTACCGTCGCCGTGCCATTGGCGCCGTCGTAGTCCTTGTCCGTCTTCACGGACAGTCCGAACTCCTGGCTTCGGCCGGCGGCGATGCCGTAGGGCACGGTGCACACATAGTGACGGTGGCCCGCCTCGAAAGGTGCCGTCCCGGTGTTGCCGTTCCAGAGGAGGCAGGGGCCGTAGACGCTGTCCTCCGACTCCGAGTGCCGGTAGGCGGTCGCGACCGTGTGCTCGGGCAGGACGACGTCGACCACGGCGACGGCCTCGTCGTCGGTCCCGTACACGGAGGCCGGGCCGTGGTCCACGGCGTTGAGGGCCAGCGTCCATTCATGTGCCCCCGGTGCGGGCTTCGCGGTGGCCCTGGCCGCCAGATCCGCGGAGTTGTCGGCGGAGACGTCGACCCGGCCCGTGGTGCCGCGCTCGAAACCGGCGCCGGCCCCGGACGCGGGCACCAGCGTGAGCGCCGGACCGGTGCCCGGCTCGGTGCCCGTGACGGGTTGATCGCCGGGTTTCAGGAACTCGACCCAGTAGTTGGTCACGCCGGTCATGACGTGCTCGCCGACCGTGGCGGTCAGCGGGCTGCTCAGCTCCACGGTGGCCCCCGCGGCCACGGGGGCCGTGAACACGCAGGTGACGGATGTCCGGCCGTCGAGTGCGACGAGGTCGGAGCCCACGCCGTAGCCGCAGTTGGAGAACTTCCGGTCGAAGTCCAGACCGCCCGCCGACTCCCAGCGCAGAACGATGCGCCGGTCGGTGGCCAGGTCGCCGGTGTTGCGCAGCCGGAGCGGAAGGCCGATCCGGGACCCGGTTCTGACGTGCGTCATGGCGGGGACCTTGCCGACGACCAGCTTCGGGACGCCGACGACCACCTTCGTCCGCGCGGTGGCGCCGGGGTCGTGGCCGTCGGAGACGCTGTACTCGATCGTGCCGGTGGCACCGAGGGCGGTGCCCACATCCGACTGCACGGTGAAGTCGAGGTTCGCCAGCTGGGAGATGTCCTTGTTGAGGCAGGTGAAGAGCTGTCCCTGGGCCGTGCACCTCGGGTCGGCGACCGTGATCCTCGCGATGCCCGCCAGGCCCCGGCCATCGACGACGAAGGTCTGGTGCGGGGGCACGGGAGCGTCCCCCGTGCTGTTGGAGAACGCCCAGACCACATGGACCGACTGCGCGGCCGATCCCACGTCGATCTGCTGGTCCGCCTCGATCGAGCCGTGGATCCCCGTCGGCAGGGGAGCCGGACCGGCGGCCACGGCGGCCGGTCCGGCTGCCAGGACGAGCGCCAGGGCCGCGAGAACCGTGCGGTGGAGAGCCATGCGTGTTCGATGCGCGAACCGTCCCGAAGGTTGCCCGCACATGAATCACCGGCTCCTTGGACATTCCTCCAGAGACCCCTGTGACCTGCCTGGACGATGATCCGAGGCATGGCATTCCGCCTGACATGGGACAATGAAGTACGTGCTCTTCCCCCTGGCTGATCTGTCCGGGGGTCACCTCGATCGACTGGGATGTGCGGCACGTGCGTTTCCTCAACGACATCCAGCCCCCGTACGACCTGACGTACGACGACGTCTTCATGGTGCCGAGCCGCAGCGCGGTCGGCTCGCGTCAGGGTGTGGACCTCAGTTCCCCGGACGGCTCGGGCACCACCATCCCGCTGGTCGTCGCCAACATGACCGCCATCGCGGGCCGGCGCATGGCCGAGACCGTGGCCCGGCGCGGCGGGCTCGTGGTCATCCCGCAGGACATTCCGATCGAGGTCGTCACCGAGGTCGTCGCCTGGGTGAAGGGCCGCCACCTCGTCCTGGACACCCCGATCCGGCTGGCCCCGCACCAGACCGTCGCCGACGCGCTGGCCCTGCTGCCCAAGCGCGCGCACAACGCCGGTGTCGTCGTGGACGAGGACCAGCGCCCGGTCGGTGTCGTCACCGACGCCGACCTGAACGGGGTGGACCGCTTCACGCAGCTCGCCGAGGTCATGTCCCGTGACCTGCTGCTCCTCGACGCGGACATCGACCCGCGGGAGGCGTTCAACAGGCTGGACGGCGCCAACCGCCGCTACGCGCCCGCCGTCGACAAGGACGGCAGGCTCGCCGGCATCCTCACCCGCAGGGGCGCCCTGCGCGCCACGCTGTACTCACCGGCCGTGGACGCCGACGGCAGGCTGCGGATCGCCGCCGCGGTCGGCATCAACGGCGACTTCGTGCAGAAGGCCAAGCAGCTGCTGGACGCGGGCGTGGACACGCTCGTCATCGACACGGCCCACGGCCACCAGGAGTCGATGATCAGCGCGATCAGGCAGGTGCGGGCCCTCGACCCGCAGGTCCCCATCGTGGCCGGCAACATCGTCGCCGCAGAGGGCGTCAAGGACCTCGTCGACGCGGGCGCCGACATCATCAAGGTCGGCGTCGGCCCCGGCGCGATGTGCACCACCCGCATGATGACCGGCGTCGGCCGCCCGCAGTTCTCGGCCGTCATGGAGTGCGCCGCCGAGGCGAAGAAGTACGGCAAGCACGTGTGGGCCGACGGCGGTGTCCGGCATCCGCGCGATGTCGCCATGGCGCTCGCGGCCGGTGCGTCGAACGTGATGATCGGCTCGTGGTTCGCGGGCACGTTCGAGTCCCCGGGCGACCTGCAGCAGGACGCCAACGGGCGCCTCTACAAGGAGTCGTTCGGCATGGCGTCCGCGCGCGCGGTCCGCAACCGCACGTCCGACGAGTCGGCCTACGACCGCGCCCGCAAGGCGCTGTTCGAGGAGGGCATCTCCACCTCCCGCATGTTCCTCGACCCGGCCCGCCCGGGCGTCGAGGACCTGATCGACTCGATCATCGCGGGCGTCCGCTCCTCCTGCACCTACGCCGGCGCGGCCTCCCTGGAGGAGTTCGCCGAGCGGGCCGTCGTCGGCATCCAGAGTGCGGCCGGCTACGCGGAGGGCAAGCCCCTGCACGCCAGCTGGAGCTGATCCAACTCCCTTTCCTGCGGCCCCTGTTGTCCCGGCGCTCGGGAAAACAGGGGCCGTGGGCGTACTGCGGCGGCTACCGTCGGACGTATGGAGATCGCCGTGTGCAGGGCCGCCGACGTGGCGCCGCTCGACGAGTTCATCGGCTCGCCGGGGGGCGCCTCGTCCCGTGTCCGGCGGTTCGCACGGCAGCAGGCGGGCAGGGGCACCTGTCTCGTCGCCTGGATCGATAGCCGGCCCGTCGGGCACGCGGAGGTGATCTGGGACGGCTGCGCGGCGCCCGAGGTGCGGGCGGCGCTGCCCGTCTGCCCGGAGCTCAACGGTCTCGGAGTACGGCCCCCGCGACTGCGCTCGCGCGGCATCGGCGGCGCGCTGATCCGGCGCGCCGAGGAACTGGCCCGGGAGCGCGGCCGTACGGTCCTCGGTCTCGGGGGCGCGGCCGACGACCCGCGGGCCGCCGCCCTCTACGCGCGGCTCGGCTACCGGCCTCTGACGGACTACGTGGACCGCTGGTCGTACCTGGACCGCGACGGGAGCGTCCATGAGTGCGTGGACCTCTGCACCTTCCTCACCAAGGAGCTGCCGTCAGGCTCCCTTGACGTCAAGGGAGCCTGACGCAACGCTGAACCCATGACCACACCCCAGGGCATCGAACCCGAGCACACCCTCCTCACCGCCGTCGCCCGTCTCGACAGCCTCCGCACCCGCGAGTCCCTCGCCGGCTTCGGCAGCGACGCCGAGGCCCTCGACAAGGCCGAGACGCTGGAACTGCTCGCCCTGAGTGAGGTCGTCGCCCGCAAGGCCGCCTACGGCCGTCAGCTCACGGTTCGCGAGGCCCGCGAGGCCGGTGCCTCCTGGACGCAGATCGGGGCCGCGCTCGGCATGAGCAAGCAGGCCGCCTGGGAGGCGCACTCCCGCTGGATCGACGCGCAGGCGGAGGTGCACGGACAGCCCGGGCGGATCGGGTTCGACGAGGAGGACCTGGCGAGGGCGCGAGCCCTCGCGGGGGATCCGGACGAGGGCTGACCGAGGCGCTCGGCATCGCTGTCGGGCCCGTGTTCTACTTCGTATACGGCCATCGCCGATCCCACCCGGCCAGCGCAGAGAAGTGAACCGCCCGCAGTGCTCAACGAACTCGACGAACGCATCGTGCACGCCCTCGCCGAGGACGCCCGCCGCTCCTTCGCGGACATCGGGCACCTGGTCGGCCTCTCCGCGCCCGCGGTGAAGCGGCGCGTGGACCGACTGCGGGCCACCGGCGCCATCACCGGTTTCACCGTACGGGTGGACCCGGCGGCGCTCGGCTGGCAGACCGAGGGGTTCGTCGAGATCTACTGCCGGCACAACACCTCTCCGGACACCATCCGACGGGGCCTGGAGCGCTACCAGGAGGTGGTCGCCGCCTCCACCGTCACCGGCGACGCCGACGCCGTCGTCCAGGTCTTCGCCGCCGACATGCGCCACTTCGAGCGGGTGCTGGAGCGGATCGCGGGGGAGCCGTTCGTGGAACGGACGAAGTCCGTGCTGGTGCTGTCCCCGCTGCTGCGCCGCTTCTCGTCCGGCTCGCCCGCCTAAGGGCGACTGTCAGTGGGACGCCGTACGGTCTCGGGCATGGCAGCACGAATCGATCTCACCCTCGACTGCGACGACGCCCCGCTCCTCGCCGCGTTCTGGAAGACGGCCCTCGGCTACGTCGACGAGCCGCCGCCCGCTCCCTTCGCCACGCGCGCCGAGTGGATCGCGCACCACGACCCGGAGGACGACGGGGCCGAGGACGACGGCGCCTGGCTGTGCGACCCCGACGGCGTCGGACCGCGCCTGTCCGTCCTCAAGGTCCCCGAGCCCAAGACCGTCAAGAACCGGCTCCACCTCGACATCCGGGTCCCGGCGCGGGGTGGGTCCGAGGAGAGATGGGCCGCGATCAGAGCCGAGGCCGAGCGGTTGGTGGACGCGGGCGGCCGGGTACTCACCGAGGTCGACGGGCACCATGTGGTGATGGCCGACCCGGAGGGCAACGAGTTCTGTGTGGCGGCCGGTTGAGCCTCCGGGCTCCCCGGGTTCACTCCGCCGTCTTGCGGGCCAGCGCGTTGTTGCCTATCGAGTTGTGCACGCTGAAGGTCACCGCGTCCGAGCGGTAGCGGTCGTCGGACCACTCAACAGGCCGTCCCTCGCGGGTGGTTGTGACCCGGCGGACCCGCAGCAGCGGGCTGGTCCGCCGGATGCCCAGCAGCTCCGCGTCCTGCGCGCCAGCCGCCACCGCGTCGATCACGTGCTCGCCGTAGGCGAAGACCAACCCCGTGTCGTCGTACAGGCGTTGAGTGACCGACGGGCAGTCGGGCTCGATCGCCTCGACGGCCGGTGAGATCCAGTCGGCGTACACGGTCCGCTCCAGCAGGACGGGCTCGCCGTCCAGACCACGCACCCGCAGGACGTGCAACACCGGTGTCTTCTCGGCGAGTTGGAGGCGTACGGCGTCCTCGGCCGTGGCCGGGCGGTACCCCTGCTCGGCCACGTGACCGGTCGCCTCGCGCTCCATCGCGCGCGCCCACTCGGCGAAGCTGCGCAGCTCCGCGAAGCTCTGGCTGCGGCGGCTGGCCAGCACCATCCGGCGGGCGCCCTGGCGGGAGCCGATCAGCCCCTCGGCGGTGAGGGCCGCGACGGCCTGGCGGACCGTGCCGCGCGAGACGCCGTACTGCGCCGCGAGCTCCGTCTCCGCGGGCAGCCGGCTGCCGACTGTGTACTCCTCGCGGTCGATGGCCTTGCGCAGCTCGTCGGCGATCTCCTCGTGTCGCGCCGTCATGCTTCCCCTCTGAGTCGGCCACTGTGCACAGCGTGAGCAGCGTAGTCGAGTTCCCTCGGTGATCCGTGTCAGCCAGGAGTGTGCAGCGAATAAGGGGTCACGGTTTCGCCAATGTTTACGAACAAGACACCATTGGCGGGCGTACTGAGGCCAACTTGTTCAGACAAGTTCTCCGATCTGCTCTGACCCTCGTGCGCACCCCTGGAGAGACCGTGACCGTGTCCCCGCCGAGAAACGCCGTCCTGGGTGGTTCCCTCGCCGTCGTCGCCGCGCTCGCCCTGAGCGCCTGCGGCGCCGCTCCCACCAACTCGTCGACCACCGCCGACGGCAAGAACGCCGCCACCGCCACCTCCGCCGCCGGCTTCGGTGGGATGGACGCCCTGGTCAAGGCCGCCAAGAAGGAGGGCGCGCTGCACATCATCGCGGTGCCCCGTGACTGGGCCAACTACGGCGCCATCATCGACGGCTTCACCAAGAAGTACGGCATCAAGATCACGGACGAGAACCCGGACGGCTCCAGCCAGGACGAGATCAACGCCGTGACCTCCCGCAAGGGCCAGGACCGTGCGCCCGACGTCCTCGACCTCGGCTCCTCCTTCGCGCTCAGCGCCGCCCAGCAGGGCCTGCTCGCGCCGTACAAGGTCGCCGCCTTCGACCAGATCCCCGAGGGCCAGAAGGACCCGAAGGGGCAGTGGTTCAACGACTACGGCGGCTACATCTCCATCGGCTGCGACGCCAAGCGCGTCAAGACCTGCCCGACCACCTTCGCGGACCTGCTCAAGCCGCAGTACAAGGGCCAGGTCGCCCTCAACGGCAACCCCACCAAGTCGGGTTCGGCCTTCGGCGGCGTCTACGCGGCGGCGCTCGCCAACAAGGGCTCCTTCGACGACATCCAGCCCGGCCTGGACCTCTTCGCCAAGCTGAAGAAGAACGGCAACTACACGCCCGTCGAGTCCACCCCGGCCACCGTCGAGAAGGGCGAGACGCCCATCTCCATCGACTGGGACTACCTCAACGCCGGTTACGCCGACGAGTTCAAGTCCAAGGGCGTCGACTGGAAGGTCACCATCCCGAGCGACGGCCAGTACGCGCAGTACTACTCGCAGGCCATCAACAAGGACGCCCCGCACCCGGCGGCCGCCCGTCTGTGGCAGGAGTACCTGTACAGCGCCGAGGGCCAGAACCTGTGGCTCAAGGGTTACGCGCGCCCGGCGCTGATGACCTCCATGGAGTCGGCCGGCACCCTCGACAAGACCGCCGCAGCCAAGCTCCCCAAGGTCTCCGGCACGCCGTCCTTCCCGACCGAGGCCCAGCAGAGCAAGGCCAAGACGGTCATCGCGTCCGGCTGGGCGAAGGCCGTCTCCGGATGACGGCCACGCTCACGCGGGCCGACGTCGACGCCGCCGCTTCCGAGAAGCGGCGGCGCCGCGTCCCCGGCTGGATAGCCGTGGTCCCGCTGCTCGTGTTCGTCGCGGTCGCCTTCGGGGTGCCCGCCATCGCGATGCTGAACGGCGCCTTCACCGTCAAGGACCAGGCGACGGGCGCCACTTCGTACAGCACCGTCAACCTGACCGACTCCCTCAAGGGCGCCTACCTCACCGCGCTGATCGGCAGCGTCAAGCTGTCCGCCCTCTCGGGTGCCCTCGGCACCCTGCTCGGGCTGCCGCTCGCGCAGGTCGTCGTCACCTCCCGCTTCCGCGCGCTGCGCGAGGCCGTGCTCACCGCGTCCGGTGTCCTCGCCAACTTCGGCGGTGTCCCCCTCGCCTTCGCGTTCGTCGCCACGCTCGGCAACGCCGGTGTGCTGACGACCCACTTGGGCCTCAAGGACAAGGGCTGGGACCTCTACAGCTTCTCGGGCCTGGTCCTCGTCTACCTGTACTTCCTCATCCCGCTCATGGTCCTCACCATCACCCCCGCCCTGGAGGGCCTGCGCACCCAGTGGCGCGAGGCCGCCCAGAACAACGGCGCCACCGGCGTCCAGTACTGGCGGCACGTGGCTCTGCCGGTGCTGCTGCCCTCGCTGCTCGGCGGGTTCGTCCTCCTCTTCGGCAGCGCCTTCGCCGCGTACGCCACCGCCGCGGCCATGGTGGGCAGTTCGATCCCGCTGGTCACCCTGCAGATCGCCGACGCCATCTCCGGCAATGTGCTGGTCGGCCAGGAGAACGTGGCCCTCGCCCTCAGCCTCGACATGGTCCTGGTCGCGGGCCTGGTCATGGCCGTGTACCTGCCCCTGCAACGACGGAGCGCGCGATGGCTGGACGCCTGAACCTCTGGCGGTGGGTCGTCCTCGGCCTAGCCGCCCTGTACTTCCTGGTGCCGCTCGCCGCGTCGGTGATCTTCACGGTCGACGTGCCGGGGGAGGGCGTCACCTTCGACGCCTACACCCAGATCGTCTCGGCCGACGGCTTCACCTCCAGCCTGGTGCTCTCGCTGGAACTCGCCGCCGCCACCATCGCCGTAGTCCTGCTCCTGATGGTCCCGGCCATGGTCGCGCTACGGCTCGGCGCGCCCCGGCTGCGCCCGGTCGTCGAGGTGATCTGCTCGCTGCCGCTGGTGGTGCCGCCGATCGCGTTCGTCGCCGGTATTGCCACGGTCCTCAAGTGGGGCCCCGACTACCTGTCCCGCACCCCGCTCTTCGAGACCTTCGTCGCCATCCAGAACCCGAGCTTCCCGTTCGTCCTCGTCCTCGCCTACGTCGTGATGGCGCTGCCCTTCGTGTACCGGGCGCTGGACTCGGGGCTGCGGGCCATCGACGTGAAGACCCTCGTCGAGGCCGCCCGCAGCTGCGGCGCGGGCTGGCCGCAGGCCCTCGTGCGGGCCGTACTGCCCAATCTGCGCGGGGCGTTGCTCAACGCGTCCTTCCTCACGCTGGCGCTGGTGCTCGGCGAGTTCACCGTGGCCCAGCTCCTGGGCTTCCAGCCCTTCGCCGTGTGGATCTACAGCGTCGGCGGGTCCAACGCCCAGCTCTCCGTCGCCGTCTCCGTGCTCAGCCTGGTCGTCACCTGGGCACTCCTCCTCACGCTCGCCGGTGTCGGCGGGCGCGACAAAACCGCTTCGTCCCGGGGATGAACCATGACCGCCACCACGCTTGAGAAAACCGCCACGGAGAACGCCGCCACCGTCGAATTCCGGGGCCTGCGCCGGGAGTTCGGCCCGACGGTTGCCCTCGACGGACTCGACCTGACCGTCCAGCCCGGCGAGTTCCTGGCCCTGCTCGGTCCCTCCGGCTGCGGCAAGACCACCGCCCTGCGCATGCTCGCCGGCTTCGAACACCCCACCTCCGGCAAGGTGTTGGTGGACGGCAAGGACGTCACCGACGTGCCCGCGCACCGCCGCGACGCCGGGATGGTCTTCCAGTCGTACAGCCTCTTCCCGCATCTCAACGCGCTCGACAACGTCGCCTTCGGACTGCGCATGCGCAAGGTGAACAAGTCCGAACGACGCTTCCGCGCAAACGAGTTGCTCCACCTTGTCGGGCTCGGCGACAAGGGTGAGCGCTTCCCGCACCAGCTCTCCGGCGGCCAGCAGCAGCGCATCGCGCTGGCCCGCGCGCTCGCCCTGCGTCCGCGAGTGTTGCTCCTGGACGAGCCGCTGTCGGCGCTCGACGCCAAGGTACGGCTTTCCCTGCGCGAGGAGATCCGCCGCCTTCAGCAGGAACTGGGCATCACCACCCTCTTCGTGACGCACGATCAGGAAGAGGCGTTGTCCATCGCCGACCGGGTCGCCGTGATGCGTGCCGGGAAGCTCGAACAGTGCGCCGCACCGGCCGAGTTGTACGGCAGGCCCGCGACCCCGTTCGTCGCCGAGTTCGTCGGCACCATGAGCCGGCTCCCGGGACGACTCGCGGACGGGGTCGTCGAAGTCCTCGGGGGCCAGTGGCTGCCCGTCGACGGCGAGGCTCCGGCCGGACCGGACGTGGACGTGCTCGTCCGGCCCGAGGCGATCCACGTGCACGCCGACGACGCCGGAGACGCGCGTGTCGTCGGCACCGCCTTCCACGGCGCGGTCGTCCGCGTCAGCGTTCTGCTCGCCGACGGCACCGAGGTCAAGGCCGACCTGCCCACGCACGAGGCCACCACCCTGGGCGCCGGAGTCGCCGTACGCGTGTCGCTGCCGGAGCGGCCGGTGCTCGTGGCAGAGCGCGTCAACCCGTAGGGCCCACAGGCCCGTAGTGAACCCGCAGTGAAAGAGAGAAACGTGACCCCCCACGCTCAACTCCCGCTCCAGGCTGTCCTGTTCGACATGGACGGAACGCTCGTCGACACCGAGCGGCTGTGGTGGGAGGCGGTGGAGCAGGTCGCGGGCAGAACCCTGACGGACGCGGACCAGTCGGAGGTGCTCGGGCGCCCGGTCGAGCACACCGCCGACTGGCTCGCCACCACCACGGGCGCGTCGGCGACGCACCTCGCGGCCGAACTGCACCGGGAGTTCGCCGACCGCGTCCGCACCGGCATCGTGCCCCGCCCCGGCGCGTTCGACCTCCTCGACGCCCTCGCCCGCGACGGCGTCCCCACGGCGCTCGTCACCGCGTCCCCCCGCGCGGTCGCCGACACCGTCCTCGACGCCCTCGGCGCCGGCCGCTTCGCGGTCTCCGTCACCGCCGACGACACCGGGTCCACCAAGCCCGCCCCGGACCCCTACCTCGCCGCCTGCCGCGCCCTCGGCGTCGACCCGGCGGCCTGCGTGGCCGTCGAGGACACCCAGACCGGCGTCAGCTCCGCCGAGGCGGCCGGCTGCGCGGTCCTCGCCGTACCGTCGCTGGCCCCGATAGACACGGCCCCCGGCCGGACGGTACGGGCGAGCCTCGTCGGCGTCACCCCGGCGGACCTGCGCGCGATGGTGACGCCGGGCGCGGCACGTGAACTACGCGTGTTGACCTGGAATCTCTGGCTCGGCGGCAGCAAGGTCGACGACCACCGGACCAAGCAGCTGAAGGTCATCGCGGAGACCGGCGCGGACGTGGTCGGTCTGCAGGAAACGGGCGGCACCGCGGCCGAGGAACTGGCCGAGGCGCTCGGCTGGCACCACCACCGGGCCGGTGAGAACCTCGGCGTGATCAGCCGCCACCCGATCACCGCCCGATTCGGCGACCCGGACGTCGGCTTCTACGGAGCCGCCGGGGTACGGATCGCCGTCCCCGGGGGCCGGGCGATCGACCTGTGGACCTGCCACCTCGACTACACGCCCTACGGCCCCTACGAGTCAGCCTTCGACGGGCTCCCGGCCGCCGAGCTGATCGCCCACGAGGAGGTACGGCTCGCCCAGATGCGGGACACCCTGGACCGGATCGCGGAGGCGGCCGAGGACGCCGTACCCGTCGTCCTGGTCGGCGACTTCAACAGCCCCTCGCACCTGGACCGGCCGGACGTGGAATGGCCGGTCACGAAGGCGGCGGCGGACGCGGGCCTGCGCGACAGCTACCGGGAGGCCCACCCGGACCCGGCCGCCGACCCCGGCCACACCTGGTCGCCGATCCACCTCCTGCACGAGGACGGCAGCGGGCGCCCCGAGCCGCAGGACCGTATCGACTACGTGCTGCACCGGGGCCTGACCGTGCTGGACTCCCGGACGTTCGTCACCGGGACTCCGAGCCCCTGGCCGGACGTGTCCGCGAACTGCTGGCCCTCGGACCACGCGGCCGTACTCACGGTCTTCGCGGTGCCCAAGCCGTAGGCCCTGTCGGGGATTCCAGAAGAACGACACGTGGGCGCGGTCGAAGCGGCGCCCGGTCAGATCCTGGCGCGGGATCACCCGGTGCAGGGTGGAACCCTCTCGCTCGTTGAGACCGCTGTCCCACTGGGCGAGCAGCGTCCACTCCTCGGGGGCGGGCAGCGGCGTGGCGTCGGCGGCCCCGGGTGCAGCCTCGGTCCGGTGCTGTCGCGCCTGTTCCGCGTCCTCCGCGGCGTCCGCGACGGGATCCGTCTCCGTGCACTCGTGGAGGCACCCGCCGATGTGCAGCGGGCCGTCGACGACGATGTCGCCGCACGTCTCCTCCCATACCTCGGCCAGCTCCCGGGCGCGGGGATGGCCGGGGAATGTGACGGTCTCCTCGCCGGACTCGGGGGACGGGGCCAGGAAATGGGAGGGCAGGGAGACGACGGGCTCCAGCCGCAGCGCCTCCTGGGGGGACTGCTCGTAGATGCCGAGCGCGTCGCCGTTGCCGAACTCGGCCCCCTTCTCGCCGTGGACGCAGGGGTACTTCGAGGTCCGCTCCTCGACGGGGGTCCCCTCGGGGATGTACACGACCTCACCGGCAGTACCGCCGTAGTACGTCATCTCGGAGAAGCCGAAGAGCAGCATGCGGCCGTCGGCCGGGAGCGGGAGGCCCGTCACCTCGTCGGGCAGGGCTGCGCAGTCGAGGGTGGCGAGTAACGGGTACCAGGGGTCGGGGGCGTCGGCGTGCAGCAGCAGCCCGCCGAACCTGCGCACGACCGGCCCGTCCCCACGGGTGACGAAGGTCCCGGACGGACGGGCAGTGGCGATCCACGCCTCCACGTCCTGGAGCGGTATCCCGCGACTCAGTGCCTCCGCACGGAACGGCGCGAGCCGGCTGATCAGGTCAGGATTCATGCGCGGAGACCTACGCCTGAGGTCTGACAACCGGGCCGCGGCACCGGAACGGCCGGCACGCAACGAATCGCCGCCCCGACCCACCCGCACGCAACGAAACGCTCACCGGCGCGCAACGGCTCCTTCTTGTCCGGCCCAGCCCCTCGGCCGTACCGTCTAGAGAGCCCCCGATAGGTGGCTCTTCAACCTTTTCGGCCTTTCGACCCTTTCGTACCGGTGAGGACCACACATGCGCACCGCCCTGCTCCAGAGCTCCGGCCGCCCCGGCTCCGTCGTCGAGAACCTCAAGGTCCTCGACGAGGCCGCCGGCCGGGCCGCGGCCGGCGGTGCCGCGCTGCTCGCCGCGCCGGAGATGTTCCTCACCGGATACGCGATCGGCGACGACATCGGCCGCCTCGCCGAACCCGCCGACGGCGACTGGGCCGACACGGTCGCCGAGATCGCCACCCGGCACGGACTCGCCATCACCTACGGCTACCCGGAGCGCGACGGCGACGCCGTCCACAACTCCGCCCAGCTGATCTCCGCCGACGGCGACCGCCTCGCGAACTACCGCAAGACCCACCTCTTCGGCGACTTCGAGCGCGCCCACTTCACCCCCGGCGAACAGCCCGTCGTACAGGCCGAGTTGAGCGGTCTGACCATCGGCCTCATGATCTGCTACGACGTCGAGTTCCCGGAGCCCGTCCGCGCCCACGCGCTCGCCGGCACCGACCTGCTGCTCGTCCCGACGGCGAACATGCACCCGTTCGAGCTGGTCGCCGAGTCCGTGGTCCCGGTGCGGGCCTGGGAGAACCAGATGTACGTGGCGTACATCAACCGCATCGGCCAGGAAGGGGAGTTCGACTTCTTCGGCCTCTCCACGCTCGCCGGTCCGGACGGAGTCGCCCGCACCAAGGCCGGCCCCGGCGAGGAACTGCTCCTCGGCGACGTCGACCCCGCGTTCCTCGCCGAGTCCCGCGCCGCGAACCCGTATCTGCGGGACCGCCGCCCCGGCCTCTACGGGTCCCTGGCCTGAATCCCCCGCCTTCCCCGCCTTTCCCGGCCTTCTCCCAAAAGCTTTGTCGCAAGGAGTCCCTGCCCCATGACGTCCACGGTGCCCAACGCCGTCCAGCACGCCGACGATCGACAGCCGCCGATCACCATGTTCGGGCCGGACTTCCCCTACGCCTACGACGACTTCCTCGCCCACCCGGCGGGCCTCGGACAGATACCCGCGACCGAGCACGGCACCGAAGTCGCGGTCGTCGGGGGCGGGTTGTCCGGCATCGTGGCCGCCTACGAGCTGATGAAGATGGGCCTCAAGCCCGTCGTCTACGAGGCCGATCGGATCGGCGGCCGACTGCGCACGGTCGGCTTCGAGGGCTGCGACCCCTCCCTCACCGCAGAGATGGGCGCGATGCGCTTCCCGCCCTCCTCCACCGCGCTCCAGCACTACATCGACCTGGTCGGACTTGAGACGCGCCCGTTCCCCAACCCCCTTGCGGAGGCGACCCCTTCGACCGTCGTCGACCTCAAGGGCGAGTCCCACTACGCGACCACCGTCGACGACCTCCCGCAGGTCTACCGCGATGTGATGCACGCCTGGAACGCCTGCCTCGAAGAGGGCGCCGACTTCTCCGACATGAACCGCGCCATGCGCGAACGCGACGTCCCGCGCATCCGCGAGATCTGGTCGAGGCTCGTCGAGAAGCTCGACAACCAGACCTTCTACGGCTTCCTCTGCGAATCCGAGTCCTTCAAGTCCTTCCGGCACCGCGAGATCTTCGGCCAGGTCGGCTTCGGCACCGGCGGCTGGGACACCGACTTCCCCAACTCGATCCTCGAAATCCTGCGCGTCGTCTACACCGAGGCCGACGACCACCACCGGGGCATCGTCGGCGGCTCCCAGCAACTCCCGCTCAGGCTCTGGGACCGCGAGCCGGAGAAGATCGTCCACTGGCCCTACGGCACCTCGCTGGCGTCCCTGCACGTGAACGGCGAACCCCGCCCCGCCGTGACCCGGCTCCACCGCACGGCCGGCAACAGGATCACGGTCACCGACGCCAACGGCGACATCCGGACCTACCGGGCCGCGATCTTCACCGCCCAGTCCTGGATGCTGCTCTCCAAGATCGCCTGCGACGACTCGCTCTTCCCGATCGACCACTGGACGGCGATCGAGCGCACCCACTACATGGAGAGCTCCAAGCTCTTCGTCCCGGTCGACCGGCCGTTCTGGCTCGACAAGGCCGTCGACGACAGGGGAAACGCGACCGGCCGGGACGTCATGTCGATGACTCTCACCGACCGTATGACGCGCGGCACTTACCTCCTCGACGACGGCCCGGACAAGCCCGCCGTCATCTGCCTCTCGTACACCTGGTGCGACGACAGCCTCAAGTGGCTGCCGCTGTCCGCCAACGAGCGGATGGAGGTCATGCTGAAGTCGCTCGGCGAGATCTACCCGAAGGTCGACATCAGGAAGCACGTCATCGGCAACCCGGTGACCGTCTCCTGGGAGAACGAGCCCTACTTCATGGGCGCGTTCAAGGCCAACCTGCCCGGCCACTACCGCTACCAGCGGCGCCTGTTCACCCACTTCATGCAGGACCGGCTGCCCGAGGACAAGCGGGGCGTCTTCCTCGCCGGGGACGACATCTCCTGGACGGCCGGCTGGGCCGAGGGCGCAGTCCAGACCGCCCTGAACGCGGTCTGGGGCGTCATGCACCAGCTCGGCGGCACGACCGACCCGACCAACCCGGGCCCGGGAGACGTCTACGACGACATCGCGCCGGTCGAACTCCCGGAGGACTGAGGGGAGTTCAACCGGCCGGAGGCGGATCGGCCGGATTTCAGATCCCGGCGGCCCGCGCCTTCTCGTACACCTCCGCAGCGACGTCCTTGAGCTCCTGGCCGTCCCGCGGGGTGGTCTGGAGGTCGATCAGGATCTCCTCCAGGCCGACCGCCGCGTGTGCCACCAGGTCCTCGACGATCTGGTCGGTGCTGCCCTGGAAAGGCTGGCGGTCGGGTCCGTCGTAGGGCTTGGCCGTGTACACGGTGTTGACCCGCACGACTGTCCGGATCGGTTCGGTGCGCCCGCTTTCGGCCGCCAGATCCTGCAACTCCCGCCACTGGGCGGCCAGTTGCTCGGCACCCATGCCCACCGGCAGCCAGCCGTCGGCGTGGTCCACCAGTCGCCGCTGGGCCTTCTTGCTGGTCGCGGCCAGCATGATCGGGATCGGCCGGGCGGGCTTCGGCCCGACCACGGCGGAGGCTATCTTCGTCAGCTGCCCGTCGTACTTCACCGGGTCGGGGCCCCAGACCGCCCGGCACACCTCGATCAACTCGTCGAGGACCTTGCCGCGTTCCCCGAACGGCCGGATGCCGGAGGCCGCGTACTCGTCGAGCGACCAGCCGGTGCCCAGGCCCGCGATCACCCGGCCGCCGCTCGCCGCGTCCAACGAGGCCAGGGACTTGGCCAGTTGGAAGGGCGTGTGCAGCGGTGCCACCAGCACGCTGCTGCCCAGTCGCACCCGCTCGGTGGCCGCCGCCGCGAGGGTCAGTGTGACCAGCGGCTCGGCCACGTTCCGGTACGCGTCGGGCCAGGGCAGACCCGGGACGCCGTACAGCCCCTGGGTGGCGGGCTCCGGGAAGAGGGCCCGCTCGAAGACCCACAGGCTGTCGTAGCCTATGTGCTCGGCGGTGCGGGCAACGTCGGGAACGTCCGCGCCGATGCTGTACTGCCGCATCTGGGGAAGGCTGAGGCCGAGCCGAGTCATACCGGTGCTCCTTTGCCGTCGGGTGCCTGCCGTCAACGTAGGGCGATCACCGGGAGATTCCGAAGCGGCTCGCGCGGCGATCGGATCAGGCCACCTCAGTCGGGCAGCGGGGTGAGCATCATGCGGCCCGCGAGCCCCACCGCCGCGTCCAGCCGCTCGATGAACTCCTCGGCGACATCGGGCAGTCCGCGCAGCGCCCACAGAGCCCGGGCCGCCGTCCAGGTGGCGTCCCGGGCGCGCTCCAGGCTCCACGAGCCGAGCAGATGAGTGAGCGGATCGGCGATCTGGAACAGGTCGGGCCCCGGCATCAGCTCTTCGCGGATGCGCTCCTCCAGCGACACGAGGAGATCGCCCACGCGGTCGAACTCGTCCTCCAGATCGGCCGGTTCGCAGTCGAGCGTACGACAGGCGTCCACCACGGCGAGCACGAGATCGTGGCCGATGTGCGCATTGATGCCCGAGAGGGCGAACTGCAGCGGTCGTACACCCGGATGCCGGCGCAGCTGGAACAGCGGACGCCAACAGGCGGGCGCGCGCCGCCCGTTGGCGACCACGTCCACGGCCGCCAGATAGCGTTCCGCGAACCGTACGTCCAGCGTGATCGCGGCCCGTGGGTCCGTGAACCGCCCGGCGTCGACGCTCCGGTCGACCGCCTCCGTGACGGCGAGGTAGACGCGGTTGAACACCGCGATCCCGTCCCGTGCGGGCAGCTCCTCGTCGAGCGCGCGCAGCCGGAGGACGACCTTGTCCACGGGTGTGGTGAAGTGTGCCAATTGCCCCATGGGGGCAGCGTCCCAGTCCTAGGCTGGCCGAGGTGCCGGCGGGCCCGACACTTCCCCAGAACGGGGGAACGGGCGCGCCGCACGGGAGGGGGCGGCAGCGTGTCGGGTTCGCGTGGCCGGCGGCGCGGCCGGGGCGCCCGCCGGAGCGTGCTGGTCGTGGCCGCGTCGGTCGTGGTCGCGGTCGGCACGGTGACCGGGATGATCAGAGCGCTGGACGACGGCAGCGATGCGAGCTCGGCGCGTCCCGACGCGACGGGGGCGACTCTTCTGGTTCCGCTGCCCGATGTGCCCTCGGCGTCGAACTCCCCGTCTACGAAGGCGAGTTCGTCCGCCCGCCCGAAGAAGAGCGCCACGGCCGGCACCGCGCGGAAACCGCGGCGGACCGCCACCGTCTCCCCGCGTCTCTACCGCCATCCCGAGTCCCAGGTCCTCGACTGGGTCCGCGACCACCCCGACGACCCTCGTACCGAGGTCATCGAGTCCAGGATCGCCGACCGGCCGGCGGCGGTGTGGTTCGCCGACTTCACACCGTCGACCATCACCTCCCGCGTCCGCGCGGTCACTTCGGGCGCCGCCGCGCAGGGCAGGGTGCCGGTCGTCGTGCCGTACGCGATCCCGGACCGCGACTGCGGCGGGGCCTCCGAGGGTGGCGCGTCCGACTTCGCCGCGTACGACGGCTGGATCGACAACTTCGCGGCGGGCCTGGGCTCCCGGGAGGTCGTCGTGATACTGGAGCCGGACTCCATAGCCCAGTCCGACTGCCTCGACGACACCCAACGCGCCGAACGCTTCCAGGCGTTGGCCCGCGCCGGCCGCGTTCTGAAGGCCGCCGATCCGCAGGCCCGCGTGTACTACGACGCCGGCCACTCCGACTGGAACCCGGCCGACCGGCAGGCGGCCCTGCTCAAGCAGGCGGGCGCGGCCTCCGCCGGGTCCTCCGACGGGATCTTCAGCAACGTCTCGAATTTCCACACCACTTCGGCCGAGATCGCCTACGACCGCCAGGTCCTCGACACCCTCGGCGGCCCCGCGGATCTCGGCGCCGTCATCGACACCAGCCGCAACGGCAACGGCGCCCCGGCCGACGGCCAGTGGTGCGACCCGGTCGGCCGGAAGATCGGCCGGGCACCGACGCTGAACACCGGGGAGGCCCGGATCGACGGCTATCTGTGGGTGAAACTGCCGGGGGAGTCGGACGGCTGCAAGGGCGCGGCCGGCACGTTCACGGCGTCGTACGCCTACGACTTGGCCCGCTGATCCGCTCGTCCACGGGAAAGGACTGTGCGCCGACACGAAAGACGGCTCCGCCACGCCTTGGCAGAGTCGTCCGCGAGTCACCGTCGGGGTGTCTCGGTCGGTACTCGTGAACGGTGGCGGAACGAACATGTCAGAGGCGGGCAGCGGCACGTTCGCGATGGGAAGGACCTCCGCGGAGACGGCCAGACTGGATGTCCAGGACGCGCTGTACGGAGGGTCCACCGAGTACCTCCTGAGGGCCGTCGGCCTGCGGGAGGGAATGCGGGTCCTCGACGTCGGCTGCGGCACGGGCGGAGTGTCTCTCGCCGCCGCGCGAATCGTCGGCCCGCAGGGCCGCGTTGTGGGCGTGGACATGAATCCGGCGGTACTGGAGACCGCGCGCGCCAATGCCGCCGCGGTGGCGATGGAGAACGTCGTCTTCGAGCACCATGTGCTGCCCGGTGCCGAACTCGCGGAACCTGTCGACGCGTTGGTGGGCCGGCTCGTCCTGATGTATCTCGAAGACCCCGTGGCGGTGGTGAAAGCGCTGACCAGGCTGGTGCGTCCGGGCGGTCTCATGACGTTCCAGGAGATCTGGGCCCGCTCGCACGCGTGCGAGAGGCGGCCGTGCGGCGGCTGGACGCGGCGATCGACTTCATCAACGACCGCGAGAAGCCGCTCGCCCTCTACACCTTCACGGACTCCGGCGACACCCGGGCCCGGATCGCCGCCGAGACCTCCTCCGGCGGCCTGGGCCACGGTCTTCCGATCGCCCATCTCACCGTCCCCGACCTGCCGTTCGGCGGTGTGGGGGAGAGCGGCACGGGCAACTGCCACGGCCGCTGCTCGATCGAGACGTTCAGCCACCGCAAGGCGGTGTTGGAGAAGCCGCTGGGCCGGTCCGGCGGGAATTCGGACTCTTAACTCGATGCCGGCCAGTCGGTGTACCGAATACGGCGCAGGTCGAGAACGTCGCCGATAGTGCTCCACTCGTCTTTTCCGAGGCGTGCCAGGGGCCGCATCCGAGTGATTTCCGGATGGCCGTTCTCCAGCACGGTTTCGTCGACCGCGATATGCACCACCCGTCCGAATACCACCGTGGAGTCACCCAGCCGCAGGGTGCTGTGGAGTTCGCATTCCAGCGCCGCGGGCGAGCGGGCGACGCGTGGTGCCTTCACCCGTGCGCTGTCCTCGCGCGCCACTCCCACGGCGTCGAACTCGCCGACACCGTGCGGGAAGTCGGTGGCCGTCCTGTTCACCTCGTCGGCAAGCGGTTCCGGAGCGAGGTTGACCACGAACTGCCCGGTGGCCTCGACATTGCGCAGCGAGTCCTTACGGCCGACCGACGTGAACTGGACGATGGGGGGAGTGACCGACGAGATCGTGAAGAAGGAGTGCGGAGCGAGATTGTCGACGCCGTCGGCGGAGACAGTCGAAACCCAGGCGATGGGACGCGGAACGACGGTCGACGTGAGCAGTCGATAAACCGCGATGGGTTCGAGCTGGGCTGGGTTGTATTCAGTGCGCATACCAGCGATATATCAGATGCCCGTGCGGTGCCGCGCCGCTGTCGCGGCGGTTCCGGTCCGACACCACGTCCGTGAGAAAGAACTGTGCGCCGACGCGAAAACGGGGCGGCGCCGCCGGGGCCGAGCCTCACCGCGAGCCCCACGAGGCTCACTGTCTCCGTACATGAAGACGGTCCGGACCATTGCCACGTGTACCTGGCAGTTCTACGCTCGCACGGTCCCACTCATGAACTGCGTTCACATTTATGATCGGAGTTGTCTGGTGAGTGCACCGATGAGATCAAGGGTGAGTGCGAGACCCCGACTGGGGGTCCTGCTCGCGGTGGTGGCCACGCTGACCGCCGTGTTCGTGCCCTCCGCCGCCGCGCACCCGTTGTCGGCCGCCCCCGACACCGCCGTCCTCGACGGTGCCCGCCTCCAGCAGACCAAGCTCCGCCTGGACCACGGCGACCCCCAACTCCGGCGCGCCCTCGGAAACTTGACGACCCGTGCCGACAACTGGCTGAACCAGGGCCCCTGGACGGTCGTGGACAAACCAAAACCGGCCCCCGGTGGCGATGTTCACGACTACCTGAGCCAGGCCCCGTACTGGTGGCCCACGACCACCCCGACCGCCGGCAACCCCTGGGGCTGCCCGTACGTCCAGCGCGACGGGCAGCGCAACCCCGAGGTCGACACGGGCACCGACCGCCAGGACGTCGAGAAGGTCTTCGACTCGACGTACGACCTCGCGCTCGCCTGGTACTACACCGGCGACAAGCGCTACGCGCGAAAGGCCGGCCAGGTCCTGCGCACCTGGTTCCTCGACCCGGCCACGAGGATGAACCCCAACCTGAACCACGCCCAGTTCATCCCCTGCAAGTACGACGGCCGGGCCATCGGCGTCATCGACTTCTCCCAGTCGTACACCAGCGTCGTCGACGCCATCGCCGTCCTCGGCACCGGCGCCCCCGGCTGGACGAAGACCGACCGCACGGCGATGACCAAGTGGAACTCCGATTTCCTCGGCTGGCTGAAGAACAGCGCCTTCGGCAAGGAGGAGGGCGCGGCCGCCAACAACCACGGCACGTTCTACGACCTGCAGCTCGCCGCCCTCGCCTACGCGACCGGCGACAAGGCGCTGGCGAAACGGACCGTGCTGGACGCGCGCGCCAAACGCGTCGACCCGCAGATCGCGGGCGACGGCAGCCAGCCGCAGGAGCTGGCGCGGACCCGGAGTTGGCACTACTCGACCTTCGACCTGGTCGCCTACACCCGGCTCGCGGCCATCGGCCGGCATGTCGGTGTGAACCTGTGGACCTATCAAGGCCCGGACGGGCAGGGCCTGTTGAAGGCCGTGGACTATCTGCTGCCCGCCGCGACCGGAGCCGCCGCGTGGCCGCATCCGGAGCTGGAGTTCTACCGCTACGCGGCCAGCGACGTAGTGCACGCGGCGGCCGACGCGGGCGACGCACGGGCCAGGACCGCCGTACCGAAACTGGAGGCGCCACCCGGCGGCGACCTGTGGGCACTGCGCCCGGCAGCCGAGCAACTGGACTCGATCGCCGGCTGACCGGGCCGCGGGGGCGGCCCCGCGCAGTGTCGTCGGGCCGGGTTGTGAAGGGCCGCCTGCCGCCGTCCGGTCGGGTTGCGGAGATCTGCCCGTCGCCGTCCGGCTGGGCCGCGAGGGCCTACCTGTTGTCGGCTGGGCTGCGGAGGTCCGCCCATCGCCGTCCGGCCGGGTGTGAAGGCCCGCCATCGCCGCCCAGCCGGGCAGCACAGGCCCCACAGGCCCGCTCATCTCCCGCCGACCGGCCCGCACCGACCCCCGCTTGACCTGGGCCCTCTCGAACAGGGGTTCCTGAGCGGTCGCTTAGAATGGGGCGTCCCCGCAGTCTCCACCGCCCCACTCAGCACCGCTCGGGAGCCCCGCCGTGACCGTCGAATCCCCGTCCGCCACCGCCACCGACCTCGCCCATGGCCGGCTCATCCCGGTCACCGTCCACTTCGACGACCTCGACGCCCTCGGCATGCTGCACAACGCCCGCTACCCGCTCCTCGTCGAACGCGCCTGGACCGAGCTGTGGCAGGAACACGGCGTCCGCTTCGACGGCGACTGGGCGAGCGCCGGCGACGCCTGCAACGTAGTGAAGGAACTGCTGATCAGCTACGAGGCACCGGTCACCAGGCCCGGCACCTACGCCGTCCACCTGTGGCTTGACCGGCTCGGCACGACCGGCCTGACCTACGGTTTCCGGCTCTGCTCGGCGGACGGCTCGACGACATACGCGACCGGCACCCGCGTGCTGGTCCGGCTGGACCCCGGGACGCTGCGCCCCGCGCCCTGGAGCGAGGACTTCAGAGCTGCCGGTCGGGCACTGCTGCGCTCGGAGCGCTGACCTTCGGGCGGTCCCGGTCCCCGGCGCGCAGCACACCCGCGAAGGCCGCGAGCCCACCCGCCAACACCGTGACCAGGCAGAACGACACCACTAGGCTCGTCGCCTGCGCGACCCCACCGATCAGGCTCGGCGCGACCAGCCCCGAGGTGTAGGTGATCGTCGCCACGCCTGCGATGGCCTGGCTCGGGTTCGGTCCGCTGCGGCCCGCCGCCGCGAAGCACAGCGGTACGACCACGGCGATGCCCAGACCGAGCAGCGCGAAGCCGCCCATCGCCAGCGCCGGGCTGTCCGCGACGACGATCAGCAGTCCGCCGCACACGGCCAGGACCCCGCCCGCGCGGACCGTGCGCACCGAGCCGAAGCGGTTCACCACCGTGTCGCCCACCAGCCGGGCCACCGCCATCGTCAGCATGAAACCTGTGGTCGAGGCCGCCGCGAGCCCGGCCGACGTGCCCAACTGGTCGTGCAGGTACACCGCCGACCAGTCCAGGCTGGCCCCCTCCGCGAACACCGCGCAGAAGCCGACGGCGCCGATGAGCAGTGCCGACCGGGGCGGCAGTGTGAACCGCGGCGGCGCTTCCTCCTCCACCCCCGGCTGGCTGTCGAGCACCCAGCGGCAGGCGGTCACGCCGAGCAGGGTCAGGATCAGGGCCGCGATGACATGGTGCACGCGGGCGTCCGAGCCGAGATGCGCGGCCAGGGTGCCGCCCGCCGAGCCGATCAGGGCGCCCGCGCTCCACATGCCGTGCAGGCTCGACATGATCGACTTGTCGAGGAGGCGCTCGATCTCGACGCCGAGCGCGTTCATCGCGACGTCGGCCATGCCCGCGCTCGCCCCGTACGTGAACATCGCCAGGCAGAGGGTGACCAGGTTCGGCGCGAGGGACGGCAGCACCAGGGACATCGTCCACAGCGAGATCAGCCCGCGCAGCGCCGTACGGCTGCCGAAGCGGTGCGTGATCCAACCGGCCAGCGGCATCGAGCAGGAGGCGCCGAACGCGCCGAAGGCGAGCGCGAATCCGAGCCAGCCGGCGGCGACATGCGCGTGCTCCTGGATCCATGGCACCCGGGTCGCGAAGGAGCCGGTGACCGCGCCGTGCACGGTGAAGACGGCCGCCACGGCGTACCGGGCGCGCTTCACCTCGTGTCGGTCGTAGACCACTTCGCTCATTGCCGGCCCCTCCTGCTGCTGTTCGAAGCCCGATCCCGAAATCCCGATCCGGTCCCGATCTCGATCCCCATCCCTACTCGATCCCTACTCGCGTCGCGTAAACTATCAGGAACCCTGCCTGATAGATAGAGAATTACCGGCCGCCCGTCGCGCCCCCTCGATCTGGGAGGATTCCCGGCATGCCCGCATCCCCGAGCACCGCCCGGGCCATCAACGACCGGCTCGCCCTGCGTCTCCTGCAGCGCGAAGGCCCGCTGACGGCAGGGCAGTTGAAGCAGCTCACCGGACTCTCCCGGCCCACCGTCGCCGACCTCGTCGAACGCCTCACGGCCTCCGGACTGATCGAGATGGTCGGCGAGTCGGGGGCCCAACGGCGCGGTCCGAACGCCCGGTTGTACGGCATCGTCGGCGACCGCGCCCATCTGGCCGCGCTGGACGTCCGCCTGGAGAGCGTCTCCGTGCTCGTCTCCGACCTGGTCGGCCGGGTCCTCGCCGAGGCGTCCGTGCCGATCGACGCCGACGCGGGGACGGGGCCCGCGGTGGAGCAGGCCGTCGCGCTGGTGGAGCGGGCGGTGAAGGAGGCGGGGGCGCGGGCAACTAGCCCTGAGGCTGAGGGAGTTCAGCGTCGAGAGCGTGAGCCTGGGCCCGTCCGCGAGTGGGGCAGTCTGCACACGGTCGGCATCGGCGCCCCCGGCCTGATCGACCCGGCCACGGGCGAGCTCCGCAACACCACCGGCCTGCCCGCGTGGCACCGCAGCCTGGTGGCCGCCCTCCAGGAACGGCTGCCCGACGCCCGCGTCGTCGTCGAGAACGAGACCAACCTCGCGGCCCTGGCGGAGATGCGCGACGGCGCGGCCCGGGACCGGGACACCTTCGTCCTCCTCTGGCTGGACATGGGCATCGGCGCCGCGGTGGTCCTCGACGGGGCACTGCGCCGGGGAGCGTCCGGCGGCGCGGGCGAGCTCGGCTTCCTGCCGGTGCCGGGCACCCGGGGACTCCCCTCGGCGACCGACTGCGAAGGGGGTTTCCACTCACTGGCCGGTGCGGCGGCGGTGCTCGAACTGGCCCGGGAATGCCGGGTGTCGGGCATCGAGGGTGCGGTGGACGGGGCGACCGCGGCGGAGGGCGTGAGGTGGGCGGTCGCAACCGTGGCCGACGCCCGTGCCGCCCGCTTCCTGGACGCCCTCGCCGATCGTCTCGCCCTCGGTGTCGCGTCCGTCGTCGCGCTGCTGGACCCCGGGTGCGTGGTCCTCGGCGGCGAGGTCGGGCAGGCCGGCGGTGAGGAACTCGCCGTACGCGTGGCCGAACGGATCGCCCGTATGTCACCCCTGCCAGCGGAGGTGCGTCCCAGCGTCCTCGGCGACACGGCCGTCCTGCGCGGTGCGCTGCTGACGGCACAGGACGGCGCGCAGGACGAGCTGTTCGGCTGAGTGGCCCGGCGGTGGGCAAGGGCCGTCGTCACCACCGCCGGACCGGTCCATGGCGTCCTGGCCGGAGCTCCCGTACGGAGATCCATAAAGGACTAGACCATATGGTCCAGCAGGTGAGGGCAGGTTGAGAAGTCCATCGACACCCTCTGTGAGCCACCCCACACGCTTCACCTGGATGGACCCTTGCCGGGCGTGGCACACTGGCCGTGTACCAGAAGCAGCGCACTCCGGGGTCGGTGAAAGTCCGAACCGGCGGTTACAGTCCGCGACCCGTCCGCTTCCAGCGGCCGGTTGACCAGGTGAAATTCCTGGACCGACGGTTAAAGTCCGGATGGGAGGCAGTGCGCGGCGGGCGGGCATTCGTGCGCGCCGTCGTATCGGCTCGTCCTGCGTGGGCGGGTTCTGTCCGGCGTCGCTCAAGGTGCTTACGTTCGTTTCATTCTGTCGTCTTCGACAGGCCCCGGAGTCCGTGCCCCGATGTGGCAGGAGGACCCGGGAAGTGTTCACCGGAATCGTCGAAGAGCTGGGTGAGGTCACCGCCGTCGAGAGTCTCGACGACGCCTCCCGCTTCCGTCTGCGCGGCCCGATCGTCACCGAGGGCGCGAAGCACGGCGACTCCATCGCCGTGAACGGCGTCTGTCTCACCGTCGTCGAGCACGAGGGTGACGAGTTCACCGCCGACGTCATGGCCGAGACCCTGAACCGCTCCAGCCTCGGCGTCCTCGCCGTCGGCTCCCGCGTCAACCTCGAACGCCCCATGGCCCTCGGTGCCCGCCTCGGCGGACACATCGTGCAGGGCCATGTCGACGGCACCGGCGCGGTGTTGGAGCGCAAGCCGTCCGAGAACTGGGAGCTCGTCAAGATCTCGCTCCCCGCCGACCTCACACGCTATGTCGTCGAGAAGGGCTCCATCACCGTCGACGGCATCAGCCTCACGGTCGTGGACGCGGGCCCCGACTACTTCACGGTCAGCCTCATCCCGACCACTCTCGACCTGACCACCCTCGGCCTCAAGCAGCCCGGCGACCCGGTCAACCTCGAAGTGGACGTCATCGCCAAGTACGTAGAGCGGCTCATGGGCGATCGCGAGGTGACCCCGTGAACTGGCTCAACTCCGAGGCCTTCGTCCTGTTCGGCCAGCACATCAAGTGGTCGGACATGATCGGCAACGTCGTCGGCCTGATCGCCCTGGCCTTCGGCTGGCGGCGCTCGATCTGGAGCTGGCCCACCCAGTTCGTCTCCGGCGTGATCCTGTTCGCCGCGTTCGCCACCGCCCACCTCTCCGGCAGCGCCGGCAAGCAGGTCGTCGTCATGGTCGTCGCGGTCTACGGCTGGTGGCAGTGGAACCGCGGCAAGGACGGCTCCGCCGACGGTCACATCACCCCCCGCTTCGCCACCTGGCGCGAGCGCGCGATCCTGGTCGGCGCCGCCGCCGTGGGAACGGTCGCGGTCGCCGCCCTCTTCAAGGCGTACCCCTCCCTCTCCTGGGACCCGTGGCCCGACGCCTACATCTTCGTCGGCACGGTCGTCGCCATGTACGCCCAGGCCCGCGGCATGGTCGAGTTCTGGTTCGCCTGGCTCCTCGTCGACCTCGTCGGCGTCCCCCTCAACTTCGCCAACGGCTTCGCCTTCTCCGGCTTCGTCTACGTCATCTACGGCGCACTCGTCCTGTGGGGCATGCGCGACTGGTGGCTGCGCTCCCGCAAGGCCCCGCAGCCCGTCATGGAAGGAGCGCCGGCATGACAGCGGCACCGATCCTGTACAGCACCGACGGTTTCGAGGACTTCTCGCTCGACCCGGTCGAGCAGGCCATCGCCGACATCGCGGCCGGCCGCCCGGTGGTGGTCGTCGACGACGAGGACCGCGAGAACGAGGGCGACCTCGTCATCGCCGCCGAGAAGGCCACCCCCGAGATCGTCGCCTTCATGATGAGCGAGTGCCGAGGTCTCATCTGCGCCCCCATGGAGGGCGACGAGCTGGACCGGCTCCGGCTCCCGCAGATGGTCGAGGACAACACCGAGTCGATGAAGACCGCGTTCACCGTCTCCGTGGACGCCTCCTCCGTCCACGGTGTGACCACCGGCATCTCGGCCGCTGACCGCGCGACCACGCTCCGGCTCCTCGCGAGCGGCACCACCGAGGCCGACGACTTCGTCCGCCCCGGCCACATCTTCCCGCTGCGCGCCCGGTCCGGCGGAGTGCTGGTCCGCAACGGCCACACCGAGGCCGCCGTCGACCTCGCCCGTCTCGCGGGCCTGCGCCCGGCCGGCGCGATCGTGGAGATCGCGGGCGAGGACGGCCGGATGCTCCGGCTCCCCGAACTGATCCCGTTCGCCCGCAAGCACGGCCTGACGATCATCTCCATCGAGGACCTGATCGCCTACCGGCAGACCGCCGAACCCACCGTCCGCCGCGAGGCCGAGGTCCAACTCCCCACCCGCCACGGCAAGTTCACGGCCTACGGCTACCGCTCCACCGTCGACGGCGTCGAGCACGTCGCCCTCGTCCACGGCGAGATCGGTGACGGCGAGGACGTCCTGGTCCGCGTCCACTCCGAATGCCTCACCGGCGATGTCTTCCACTCCCTGCGCTGCGACTGCGGCCCCCAGCTGGAAGCCTCCCTGGAGCGCATCCAGGAGGAGGGCAGGGGAGTGGTGGTCTACCTGCGCGGCCACGAGGGGCGCGGCATCGGCCTGCTCTCCAAGCTCCGGGCGTACGAACTCCAGGAGCGCGGCCGGGACACCCTCGACGCCAATCTGGAACTCGGCCTGCCCGCCGACGCCCGGGACTACGGCGCCGGCGCGCAGATCCTGGAGGACCTCGGCGTCCGCAGCCTGCGCCTGATGACCAACAATCCCGACAAGACGGACGCGCTCGTCCGGCACGGCCTCAAGGTCACCGGCCGCGAGCCGATGCCGATACAGGCGGGCGAGCACAACCTCCGCTACCTGCGCACCAAGCGGGACCGCATGGGCCACGACCTGCCCTGGCTGGACACGGCCCCCGTGTCCACCTGCGGCAACCAGTAGGAACGACCAGTAAGACCCCTTCAGAAGTCACCGAGGAGACAAGAGAACGTGAGTGGCAAGGGCGCACCGGAACTGTCCGTACGCAACGTCGGAGACCTGCGGGTCGCCGTCATCGCGGCGCAGTGGCACGAAAAGGTGATGGACGGTCTGGTGGACGGCGCCCTGCGCGCCCTGCACGACCTGGGGATCGACGAGCCGACCCTGCTCCGGGTCCCCGGCAGCTGGGAACTCCCGGTCGTGGCAAAGGTGTTGGCGGGCCGGGGCTACGACGCGATCGTCGCTCTGGGCGTCGTCGTCCGGGGCGGCACCCCGCACTTCGAGTACGTGTGCCAGGGCGTGGTCCAGGGCCTCACCCAGGTCTCGGTCGAGACCGGTGTCCCCGTCGGCATGGGCGTCCTGACCTGCGACACCGAGGAGCAGGCCCTCGACCGGGCCGGCTTGGAGGGTTCGAACGAGGACAAGGGCCACGAGGCGGTGACGGCGGCCGTGGCGACGGCGGCCACCCTCCGCTCAGTATCTGAACCCTGGCGGTGAGGTGTGCCCGCAACTCTGTAGTGTTGGGACATCATGTCCAATAAGACGTTCGAGGAGCTCTTCACCGAGCTCCAGCAGAAGGCCGCCACCGGCGACCCCGCCACTTCCCGCACCGCAGAGCTGGTCGGCAAGGGCGTCCATGCCATCGGCAAGAAGGTCGTCGAAGAGGCCGCCGAGGTCTGGATGGCCGCCGAGTACGAGGGCAAGGAGGCGGCTGCCGAGGAGATCTCGCAGCTGCTCTACCACGTCCAGGTGATGATGGTCGCCCGCGGAATCTCGCTGGACGACGTCTACGCCCACCTGTAAAACCAGTTCCGACACTTCAGCCCATTTCACGCGAAGGAAGCCGACCTCATGCTGCGCATCGCCGTCCCCAACAAGGGTTCCCTGTCAGGACCTGCGGCGGACATGCTGCATGAGGCCGGCTATCAGCAGCGCCGGGAGTCCAAGGAACTGCGGATCGTCGACCCGGTCAACGAGGTCGAGTTCTTCTACCTCCGCCCTCGCGACATCGCGATCTACGTCTCGTCCGGACGCCTCGACATCGGCATCACGGGCCGCGACCTGCTCGTCGACTCCGCTGCCTCCGCCGAGGAGATCCTCCCGCTCGGCTTCGCCCGCTCCACGTTCCGCTTCGCCTCCAAGCCCGGCGCGGCCAGCAGCGTGGAGGACCTCAAGGGCAAGACGGTCGCCACCTCGTACGAGGGCATCGTCGCGGGGCACCTCGCCGACAACGGCATCGACGCCTCCGTCGTCCACCTGGACGGCGCCGTGGAGACCGCCATCGAACTCGGTGTCGCCGAGGTCATCGCCGACGTCGTCGAGACCGGCACCAGCCTGCGCAACGCGGGCCTGGAGGTCTTCGGCGACCCCATCATGAAGTCCGAGGCCGTCGTCATCCGCCGCAAGGGTGCCGAGGTCGAGGAGCCCAAGGTCCAGCAGTTCCTGCGCCGCCTCCAGGGCGTGCTGGTCGCCCGGACGTACGTGATGATGGACTACGACTGCCGGGTCGAGCAGTTGGAGAAGGCCGTCGCGCTCACCCCGGGCCTGGAGTCCCCGACCGTCTCCCCGCTGCACAACGAGGGCTGGGTCGCCGTACGTGCGATGGTCCCCGCCAAGGAAGCGCAGCGGATCATGGACGACCTGTACGACATCGGCGCCCGGGCCATCCTGACGACGGCGATCCACGCCTGCCGTCTCTGAGGAACACGCCGATCATGTCCGAACTCCCCGCTCTGCCGGTCACGTTCCGGCCGGGCCGCACCCGTGCCGTGCTGCTCACCGCGGGCGTCGCGATCTTCGTCGTCATCACGACCGTCGCGATGCTCCTGGAGCAGCTCACCCCGGGGGAGAAGCTCAGCTTCGTCTTCACCGGTGCTGTCCTCTTCGGCGTGCTGGCCGTGCTCGCACGGGTGAAGGTCGTCGCCGACGAGTCCGGTGTCACCGTCGTGAACATCGTCAGCAGGCGCCGTCTGGAGTGGGCCGAGATCCTCCAGGTGAACCTCCGCCCCGGCGACCCCTGGGTGTTCCTCAACCTCAGCGACGGCACGAGCCTGCCCGTGCTCGGCATCCAGCCCGGCATCGCCAAGGAGAGGGCCATCGCCGACGCGCGCACTCTGCGGGCGCTCACCGAGGCCCACTCGACAAGGGATCTGCCGTAGATGGCCATGTCTTGATTAATCTGTTGTCGGTGGCGTTTTTCCTCGCGCCTCCGCCACCGGTGTTCCCCCCTGTCTTCCGAGGCCCCCTGCTACCCGAGGAGTGACTCCCTCCAGCGATGGACGGATCGTCCTGTAGTACCTGCGCCGCCCCCTCCCGGCATATCGAGGCGGCGGCATGACCATCCCCCTGCTGCTCCTCGGAGCGGCGATCCTGCTGATTCTGGCCAACGGCTTCTTCGTCGCGGCCGAGTTCGGGCTCGTCACCGTGGAGCGCCCCGAGGCCGAGAAGGCCGCCGCCGAGGGCGACCGACGGGCCGCCACGGTCGTCGAGTCGCTCAAGGAGCTGTCCTTCCAGCTCTCCGGCACCCAGCTCGGCATCACCATCACCTCCCTGGTCGTCGGCATGCTCGCCGAACCGGCCCTGGCACAGCTGCTGCACGGCCCGTTCAGCGCGATCGGCATCCCCGAGGGCGCGGTCTCCGGTGTCGCCGTGGTCGTCGGCATGCTGCTGGCCTCCGCAGTGCAGATGGTGATCGGCGAGCTCGTGCCCAAGAACTGGGCGGTGTCGCGGCCCCTGCAGGTCGCGCGCTTCGTCGCCGCACCGCAGCACGCCTTCGCCCGCCTGTTCCGCCCCGTGATCGCCGCGCTCAACGCGGTCGCCAACCGCCTCGTCCGCGCCCTGGGCGTCGAGCCCGCCGACGAGCTGGCCTCCGCCCGCACCCCCGGCGAGCTGGTCTCCCTGGCCCGCCACTCCGCGCAGGCCGGCGCCCTGGAACAGGACACGGCCGATCTCTTCGTACGGACCCTGTCGCTGGGCGAGTTGACCGCGCAGCACGTCATGACCCCGCGCGTGAAGGTGAGCGCGCTGCAGTCGTCGGCGACCGCCGAGGACGTGGTCAACCTGACCCGTGCCACCGGTCTGTCCCGCTTCCCCGTCTACCGGGAGAAGATCGACGAGATCGTCGGCATGGTCCACCTCAAGGACGCCCTGGCCGTGCCCGCGCACGACCGGCTGCGCACCCCCGTCACCAGCATCGCCAAGTCCCCGGTCCTGGTCCCCGAGACCCTGCCCGTCCAGCCTCTCCTGGCCCGGCTGCGCAGCGAGCAGCCGATCGCCGTCGTCGTCGACGAGTACGGCGGTACGGCCGGTGTGGTCACCCTGGAGGACATCGTCGAGGAACTCGTCGGCGAGGTCCGCGACGAGCACGACGGCCATGACCTGCCAGAACTCGCCGCCGTACCGCCCGAGGACGGGAAACCCGCCTGGGACGCCGACGGCAGCTGCCGCGTCGACATCCTCCAACGCATAGGCCTCGACGTGCCCGAAGGACCGTACGAGACCGTCGCAGGCCTGGTCGCCGACCTCCTCGGCCGGATCCCCGCCCCCGGTGACAAGGCCGAACTCCCGGGCTGGCGGCTCTCGGTGCGCCAGGTGGGCCACTACCGCGCCGAGCGGGTCCGCCTGGTCCGCACCGCTCCCCCCGTGAACGTCATGGAGGCGGCCCGATGACCGTCCTCCAACTCCTCTTCGCCGTGCTGCTCGTGCTCGCCAACGGCTTCTTCGTCGGCGCCGAGTTCGCCCTCGTCTCCGTCCGCCGCAGCCAGATCGAACCCCTCGGCACGGCCCGCGCCCGCCAGGTCCTCTACGGCCTCGAACGGCTCCCGCAGATGATGGCCGCGGCCCAATTCGGCATCACCGTCTGCTCGTTGACCCTGGGCGCGGTGGCCGAACCGACGGTCGCCCATGTGCTGGAACCGGTCTTCGAGTGGATGCACCTGCCCGAGGGCATGATCCACCCCCTCGGCTACGTCCTCGCGCTCGCCGCCGTGGTCTTCTTCCACCTCGTCATCGGCGAGATGGTCCCCAAGAACCTCGCGATGGCCGCGCCGGAGAAGGCCGCGATGTGGCTCAGCCCCGGCCTGGTCGCCTTCGCCCGGGTCTGCAGGCCGATCACCGTGGCCCTCGGTGCCGTCGCCCAGGGCATCCTGCGGCTCTTCCACGTCGAGCCCAAGGACGAGGTCGAGGCCGTCTTCACCAGCGAACAGCTCAACCGCCTGGTGGAGGACTCGGGGCAGGCCGGCCTCTTGGACCCCGAGGAGCAGGAACGCCTGGAGGACGCCCTGGAGTTGGGCTCCCGCCCGGTCACGGACGTGCTCCTGCGCCGCGAAAACCTGGTGACGGTCAGCCCCTCGGTCACCCCGGGCGAGATCGTCGCGCTCACCGCCCGCACCGGCTACTCCCGCTTCCCGATCGCTGCGGAGACGGGAGCCTTCATGGGCTACCTGCACGTGAAGGACGTACTCGACGTTGAGGAGTCCGAACGGGCGGTCCCGCAGCAGATCTGGCGCCCCATGACGACCCTGCGCTCCGAGCTCCCCCTGGACGACGCTCTGACGGTCATGCGCCGCGCGGCCACGCACTTGGCCCAGGTGGCGGACGCCTCCGGCAAGGTGCTGGGCCTGGTGGCGATGGAGGACGTACTGGAGCTGCTGGTGGGCGAGGTGACGGACCCGGCGCACAGGGATGTACCAACACAGCCGAGGACAGCAGAACTGAAGCAAGCGGTGCCCGGTTGACGCTGGTTCCCCGTGCCCACCTCAGGGGCGCGGGGAACTGCGCGACCAGCCCCCACCGGTCCGCAGGCACGAATCAACGGATCCACCCCACCCAGCGCGTACCGCTCAACCCCCAGCAGGCCCCCGCCCGGACAACACCTCTCCATACGCCTGCATCAGATCCGGCAACCGCAGAGTCGACAGATCGTCCCGCGACAACATCCCGGGATACACCGACAACCGCAGGTCCCGATACGCGCAGCTCTTCTCGTACAGGGTCCGCAGGAACCGCCCGTTCCCCAGCTCGTCGATCCACCCCTGATCCACCACGTGCCCGGCGATGGACCGCAGCTCGTCCAAGGCCTCCTCGTCCCACACGTCCCCGTTCTCCGCGGCCAACACCTCACCGATGGAGGTGAGTTCGAGAGGCCGGTACGAGGGAAAGTCGACGCGGGTGGTGAACCGGGACGACAGCCCGGGGTTCGCGGCCAGCAGCCGGTCCATGCCCTCCGGGTAGCCGGCCAGTATCACCACGAGGTGGTCGCGGTTGTCCTCGGCCCGCTTCAGCAGCACCTGCAAGGCCTCGTCGCCGTACGCGTCGCCCTTGCCGTAGCCGGAGTTGGAGAGCGAGTAGGCCTCGTCCACGAAGAGGACGCCACCGATCGCGGAGTCGATCAGCTCATTGGCCTTCACGGCCGTTTGACCGAGGTACTCGCCGACCAGATCGGCCCGCTGCGCCTCGACTAGATGGTCACCGCCGAGCAGTCCGAGGGCGTAGAAGACGCGGCCGAGTATGCGGGCCACGGTGGTCTTGCCGGTGCCCGAGGGACCGGAGAAGACGAAGTGCCGTTTCGGCGGCTGGACCGGCAGTCCCTGCCCGGCACGCAGCCGGGCCATGTTCAACTGGGCGGACAGCGCCTTGACTTGGCGCTTGACCGGCTCCAACCCCACCATGCGCTCAAGCTCGTTGAGCGCCTCCTCCAATAAGACCGGGTCGGTGGGACCGGTGGGCAGCGGTGGAACGGGTACCGAGGTCTTCTCGCGCACCGAGTCGGCGGCCGAGGGCAGCGGCCCGGTCGGCGGAAGGCCGGGCTCCGACAGCCTCAGATCGCGCCCCTCCGCGCCGAACAGCGGATCGAGTCCGTCGGGCCCCTCCAGCGCGTCCTGCCCGCCGGAGAGCGTGATCGCCGCGAGGTCGGTCACGTCCTCGGAGCCGTCGTACCCGTCGGAGTCGGTGATCGCGGCGAGCCGAGCCGAGGTGTCCATGAACGCGGGGTCGACGCGGTGCACCGCCCGGTACAGGGGGAGCGCGGCGGCGCTGCGGCCGGTGCCCTCGTGGGCCCGCGCCAGCCAGTACCGCAACTCCTTGCGCTGCGGCTGTTCGCTGCGACAGCGCATCAGCGCGGAGGACAGCAGCGGCTCCGCCTGGCCGTACATCTCAAGCCGTACCCGGGCCATCCCGCCGAACAACCCCGCCTCGATGCCCAGGAGTTGGTCGTTCAGCAGGGGATCGGTGTGCCGGACCAGCTGCTCCCAGTCCTTGACCAGATAGGCGCGGCAGGCGTGCAGGAAGCGGACCTGGTGGTCGGTGTCGACGGGCGGCAGTCCGGCCAACGCGCGGTCCAGCTCAGGCACATGGCGGCCGTCCAGCCAGTGCGAGGCGTGCGCGAGCAGCAGATCGCGCGGGCTCTCCAGCACGGGCTGGACCCACCAGCCCAGCCAGTACCAGGAGTTGAGCGTCCGGCGGTGCCTGGTGCGCTGTTCCCCGAAGCGTTCCCGGTGCCGGTACATCCGCAGCAGCGCGGTGGTCGTGTCGACGCGCAGCGCGTGCAGTCCGAGCCAGCCGTCGGCCATCCCGGGATCCATCCGTACCGCGGTGCGGAACTCCTCCTCCGCCTGCGGATAAGCGCCCATCGTGTAGGCGTCCACGCCTCGCAGCCACGCGAGGTCGGCCGGGGCCTCGGGGCCCTGCGTGCCGAAGTCCATCACGTCCCCCC
The DNA here is from genome assembly GCF_040655035.1 of Streptomyces sp. NPDC050549. NCBI lineage: Bacteria > Bacillati > Actinomycetota > Actinomycetes > Kitasatosporales > Streptomycetaceae > Streptomyces > Streptomyces sp. NPDC050549. The sequence continues at coordinate 60,733 of NZ_JBFAJD010000035.1, read as the reverse complement.
ACAAACCGTGCCCCCGTTGATTCACCGCCGGGCCGGCGCCCGTCGGCAGTCTGGGTCGAACCACTGTGCCGCGGACGGGAGTTGCCGTGGTGCGCGAAGCAGCCGTCCGTTGGTCGCACCCTGGGCATCGTACCTGCGGGGCAGTCGCCCATCGAAGGGTGCCGCACAGGCCGTTTGGCGAGGTGGGAGCAGATGGGGCGCACTCGGGCCGGTGACCCAGGGTGAGCAAATCACGGCTCGTAGCGGCCGGAAAAGGGGCTGAGAGCAGAACGAAGCCCCCGATCACGGGGGAACAACCGGGGGCTTCGCGACTCTGGGCGGCTCCGAACGGCCGCACATTCAGAACGTAAGACCTGTACGGCCCCTGGGTCAAGCCGAGTTGAGGCACTCAAGCAAGTTCGCGCATGACGGTCTTCACAAGTTCAGCACACTGCGGGCGGTTCGTCACCGTGGGTGATTTCGTGGTCCGGTCCAATCGTCCCGGAGGGCCCCGTCAGCACCTCGTACCCCTTCAGCAACTGCCGTACCAGGAAGTCCGCGTGCGGTCGCGAAGGGTCCTCGGCAAAGTGTTCGCGTTCCGCCTCGACCCACCCGTCCCAGAAGTCCCGTTGCTCACTCCCGTCCCGCAGTCGCCCCCGTGCCCAGGACTCCTCCCGGGGTAGCTCCATCCACAGCAGCCGCGCGAGAAACGGTCGTACGGCCCGGCGTCCGGCGCCGACCCCCTCGATCAGGACCACGGGTGCGGGCGGCAGCGCGCGGGGTGTTCCGAAGCGCCGGGTGTGCCAGTCGTAGGGGGCGTAGTGCGCGGTCCCGCCGTGGCCGAGTGGGGTGATCACCTGGCTCAGCAGCCGGTCGGTCCAGCCGAACAGCTCGTCGTGGGTGGCGAGGTCGTCCAGGTGCAGCACGGGCGCGCCGCCCAGGGCCGCGGCCAGCTGCCCGGCGAACGTGGACTTCCCGGACCCCGCGTGTCCGTCGACCCCGACGAGCCGGACCGGGCCGCAGGACGGGGGCAGTCGGCGGAGCCGGTGGGCGAGGTCGTGCATGAGGGGTCCCGGGGGTCGTGGGCCGATGCCGCAGGTCGCCCCGGCATTCTACGGAGCGGCGGTCTGCGCCCCAGGTCATGCCAGTGGTCGAGACCAATATTGGTAGGCGTGGCACGCTGGCAGAGGCGCACCGCCGACGTACATAGTGGGCGTACGACCGTCCATTGGATCTGTCCCGACTCGGAACACCCGGGGGTATTCCGCATGAGCAGAGTCGAACATCCTTCCCGCAGAACCGTCCTGGCCGCAGCGGTCGGCGCCGCCGTGGTGAGTGGCACGGGCCCCGCGGCCGCCGACACCGAGACCGTCGCCGACGCCGCTGACTCCGACCGGGCCCCGACCTCCGCGGTCGACTACCACGCATGGACCACCTACGACGACTGGTGCTGCGGTACCGCAAAGGGCACCCGGGCCGTCCCGGGCCCCCGCCCCGGCCTCGTCGTCGGCACCGCCCTCGGCAGCGTCGACTACACGGACCCGCACACCGGCAGGACCGCGAGCTGGGAGTACGCGACCTGGACCTCCCCCGTCCACAGGCTCTCCGTCCCCGCGACGGAGACCATCGCCTCCTGGAACGCGGACACCCCGGCCGGCACCTGGATCCAGATCGAGCTGCGCGGCACGTACTCCGACGGCGCGGACACCCCCTGGTACGTGATGGGCCGCTGGGCCGCCGGCGACCAGGACATCAAGCGGACCTCCGTCGACGACCAGAAGGACGGCAGGTCCGCCGTCTGGACGGACACCTTCGCGATCGACGACGCGACCACGGGCCTGCGCCTGGCCTCGTACCGGCTGCGCCTGACCCTCTACCGCAAGCCGGGCACCAAGCTCACCCCCACGGTGTGGCGGCTGGGTGCGATGGGCTCGGACGTACCCGACCGCTTCACCGTCCCGGCCACCGTGCCCGGACTCGCCCAGGAGCTGATCGTCCCGCGCTACTCGCAGGAGATCCACACCGGCCAGTACCCCGAGTACGACAACGGCGGCGAGGCCTGGTGCAGCCCCACCTCCTCGCAGATGATCATCGAGTACTGGGGCGGCCGGCTCACCCCGGAGCAACTGGCCTGGGTCGACCCGTCCTACGCCGACCCGCAGGTCGACAACGCGGCGCGCTTCACCTACGACTACCAGTACCAGGGCTGCGGCAACTGGCCGTTCAACGCCGCCTACGCGGCGACGTACCAGGACCTCCAGGGCGTGGTCACCAGGCTCGGCTCGCTCACCGACCTGGAGACGCTCATCGCGGCGGGCATCCCGGCCATAACGTCACAGTCGTTCCTCAGCAGCGAGCTGACCGGCGCGGGATACGGCACCGCCGGCCATCTGATGACCGTGATCGGCTTCTCCTCCGACGGTGACGTGATCGCCAACGACCCCAACTCGCCCAGCGATCCGGCCGTCCGCCGCGTCTACAAACGCCGGGAGTTCGAGAACATCTGGCTGCGCACCAAGCGGTACAACGCCTCCGGCAAGCTCTCCTCCGGTACCGGCGGCGTCTGCTACCTCTACTTCCCGGCGCGGCCGACCGCCCGCCAGCGCACGGCACTCGCGGCGGTGGGCGTGCGCTGACGCGGAGTCTGTGACCAAGGTCTCCGACTCGAAAGGCGATATGGATGGCAAGGTGGACAGAACGGGGGAGTCCACCGCACATCCGACCTCTGTGAGCCACCATGACCGCACACGCAGCCGACGCCGCCCGCACCCGCGCCCGCACCGGCGGCCCCAAGGGCGACGGCCCGAAGATCGCCGAGCACGTCATGGGCTGGACCCTCGTCGTGGTGATCGCGATGCTCGTGACCCAAATCGGCCTGTTGTGACCTGACGCATAACCGACCTGCCATACTGCGGTTGACCAAGCCCAGTTGGAGAGCCAGAGTCGAAATTGGAAATCAGTCAGCAGCGTGACGTCGCACGTCCCCGGGCGCGCGGTACCGAGCGTTCCCTGGCGCGCCGCGCCGAACTCATCACCATTGGCCGGAAGTTGTTCGCCGACACGTCCTACGACGCGCTGTCCATGGACGACATCGCGCGGCAGGCCCATGTCGCCAAGGGGCTGATCTACTACTACTTCCAGTCCAAGCGCGGCTACTACCTGGCGATCATCAACGACTCCGTCGCCGACCTGGTGACCTTCGCGGCCAGCGGCTACGAACTGCCCCAACTGGACCGCGTACAGCGCACGATGGACAGCTATCTCCGCTGGGCCGAGCACAACCAGGCGGCCTACCGCACCATCGTCAGCGGCGGCGTCGGCTTCGACACCGAGGTGCACGCCATCCGCGACGGCGTGCGCGCGGCCATCGTCGAGACCATCGCCACGGGGGCCTACGGCCGCAGCGACATCTCCCGCCTCGCGCGCATGGGCCTGTTCGGCTGGGTGTGCAGCGTCGAGGGCGCGACCCTGGAGTGGATCAGCGGCCCCGACCTGTCCCGCGAGACGATGCGCGAACTCCTCGTGAAGACCCTGGGCGGCACCCTGCGCGCGATCGAGGAACTGGACCCGACATGTCCGGCCCCGGCCCCGGCCCGCCGGGACGGCTGAGCGGGCGCTTCCGACCTGTTCCGGACGACCGGGTTATTCTCGAAGTAAGCGGTCGTTAACTGGTGACGGCAGACCTCCGATCGGGCATACTCACAGCGCAGAGCCGCTGGTCAGCCGCTTCCGAGACCCGGGAGCGGGAGCAGTGGCCGTACCCGTGCGATATCCGGCGCAGGCGCCTCGACCCCAGGCGTACGCCCGCCGATGTCCCGACAGGGAGGAGAGCGTCGCCATGCCCGACCGCGCCCCGCAGCCGGTGGACCGGCAACTGCCCACGGACGAGGCCCGGGATCTGATCTCGCTGGTCCGCGACATCGCGCAGCGTGAGATCGCCCCGAAGGCGGCCGAGGAAGAGGACGCCGGACACTTCCCGCGCGAGGTCTTCGCCCTGCTCTCCGAGTCCGGACTGCTCGGCCTGCCCTACGACTCCGAGTACGGCGGCGGCGACCAGCCCTACGAGGTCTACCTCCAGGTGCTCGAGGAACTCGCGGCGGCCCGCCTCACCGTCGGCCTCGGCGTCAGCGTCCACTCTCTGTCCTGCCATGCGCTGGCCAACTACGGGACCAAGCAGCAGCAGGTCGAGTACCTGCCCACGATGCTCGGCGGCGGACTGCTGGGCGCCTACTGCCTCTCCGAGCCGTCCTCCGGCTCCGACGCGGCCTCCCTGCGCACCAAGGCGGTGCGGGAGGGCGAGGGCTGGGTGATCGACGGCACCAAGGCCTGGATCACGCACGGTGGCATCGCCGACTTCTATACGGTCATGGCCCGCACCGGCGAGGACGGCCCGCGCGGGATCAGCGCCTTCCTGGTGCCCGGTGACGCGCCCGGCCTGAGTGGCGCGGCACCGGAGAAGAAGATGGGCATGAAGGGCTCCCCCACCGCCCAGGTCCACTTCGACGGCGTCCGGGTCCCCGACGAGCGGCGCCTCGGCGAGGAGGGCCAGGGCTTCGCCATCGCCCTGTCCGCGCTGGACTCCGGGCGGCTCGGCATCGCGGCCTGCGCGATCGGCCTGGCACAGGCGGCGCTCGACGAGGCGGTGGCGTACGCGACCGGACGGCAGCAGTTCGGGCGCCCGATCTCCGACTTCCAGGGCCTGCGCTTCATGCTCGCCGACATGGCCACCCAGATCGAGGCGGGCCGTGCCCTCTACCTCGCGGCGGCCCGGCTGCGCGACGCGGGCCGGCCCTTCGCCAAACAGGCCGCCATGGCCAAGCTGCACTGCACCGACACCGCGATGAAGGCCACCATCGACGCCGTCCAGGTGCTCGGCGGGTACGGCTACACCGCGGACTTCCCGGTCGAGCGCTACATGCGCGAGGCCAAGGTCCTGCAGATCGTCGAGGGCACCAACCAGATCCAGCGCATGGTCATCGCCCGCCATCTCGCGGGTCCCGAAGCCCACCGAACTGGCTGAGCCCGGCCGGCGGCGCCGCCAGCCGCACCCACTCCGGGTCGTGCCGCCCCGGCAAGGTGCGGCCCCGGTCGGCCCAAGTCCGCATGAGATCACGGTAGATGGGCGGATCCTGCGGCTGCGGCGGAGCAGGCTGAACCGATTCTGCGGGTGCGGGGACGTAGATTCGGCGCTGACGCCCGGTCGGCGCATATGTGGGGGTCATACCAGGGCAACGTAAGAGCCCGGCGGCAGGTCACCGGCGCGGGAAATCGAGCGTGAGTTCACCGGCGTACGGCTCTCGCCTCTGGCTACCGCACGACACCTGACGTACCGTCACCTCCACTGTCCCCAGGGGAGGTTAGCCGTGGCAGACGACCGTCCCGTGCCCCTCGACGAGTACCCCGTGCACCAGGTCCCCCTGTCGATGAAGCACGTAGCGACCGGCGACCGGAACGCCTACGACCGCTGCATCTTCCACGTCCTCGACCACGAGGGACGCGCCCTGCTCATCCTCGGCCTCGGCGTCTACCCCAACGTCGGCGTGATCGACGCCTACGCGACCCTCCGCACCGGCGACACCCTGCACGCCGTCCGCGCCTCGGACGCCCTCGGTGACGACCGCATGCACCTCGCGGTCGGCCCGCTGCGCATTGAGGTCGAGGAGCCACTCCGACGCCTGCGCCTGCGCTGTGACGACAACTCCCTTTCGTACGACCTCACTTGGACCGCCGAGTTCCCCGCGCTCTGGGAGCCCCACCACGTCCAGTACCGCGGCGACCGGCTCACCCTCGAAGGACGCCGCTTCGTCCAGGCGGGCGGTGTTGAGGGCGTGATCCGCGCCGGTGACGAGGAGTTCCGGGTCACCGCCGACGGGTGGACCGGTACCCGTGACCGCAGTTGGGGCGTGCGGCCCATCCCCGGCGAGGAGGGCGGCCGGCTCGCGGTGGACCACCCGACCGAGGGCTTCCACTGGATCTGGTGCCCGGTACGCTTCGAGGGCCGCTTCCTCATGGTGATCATCCAGGAGGACGCCGACGGCCACCGCACCCTGAACGAGGCGACCGTCGTCCGCCCCGGCCACCGCGACCGCCAACTCGGCTGGCCCCAGGCCGAGATCACCTACCGCTCCGGCACCCGCCGGCCCGAGCGCGCCCTCGTCCACCTCGGGGACACCCGCAAACCGCAGGAACTCGAGGTCGAGATCCTGGCCTCCTCACCCCTGGCCGTCGGCGCCGGCTACCCGCCCGCCGACGACTGGCAGCACGGCACCTGGCGGGGCCGCGAGTGGCTCGACCGCCGCACCTACGACCTCACTCAACCCGCCCCGCTCGCGGCCTACGGAGTCACCGACCACGCGGCCCGCTTCCGCCTCGACGGCCAGGTGGGTCACGGCATCTTCGAGCACGGCTCCTTCGGCCGCCACGACCCGAGCGGCTTCACCGGCTTCGACTCGGTTGCTCCGTAGGGGAGTTGACACATGGCCACGGCACCCCGCCCCCGTACGACCACCCGCGACCCCGAGGAACTCGCCCACCGCCTCACCGCCTGGCTCGACACCCGCCTGCCCGGCGCCAAGGCTGTCGACATCACGGTTCCCGCGTCGAACGGCATGTCCAGCGAGACCCTGCTCTTCGACATCGAACACCCCGAACCCCCCCTGCGGGCCTGCGCGTTGAGGCTCGCGGCCGACCCGGCGGCGTACACCGTCTTCCCGGTCTACGACATGCCGCGCCAGTTCCGCACCATGCGCCTGGTCGCCGACCGCACGGACCTCCCGGTACCGGAGGTCCGCTGGCTGGAGGAGGACCCGGGTCCGCTCGGCGCCCCGTTCTTCGTCATGGAACGCGTAGCGGGACGTGTGCCGCCGGACGTCATGCCCTATACGTACGAGGGCAATTGGCTGCACGCGGCGACCGACGCGGAACGGGAGCGTCTGGAGGCCGCCTCGATCGGACTGATCGCCCGCCTCCACGACCAAGTCCCGCCCACCGAGACCGAGTTCCTCGCGCTCCCCGGTGAGGGCGACGCGCTCGGCCGCCACGTCGCATCCCAACGCGCCTACTACGAATGGGTTGTCGACGGACTCGCCGGCTCACCGCTCATCGAGAGCGCCTTCGACCGGCTGACGGAACTCTGGCCGGCCGACCCCGGCGAGACGGTCCTCAACTGGGGCGACGCGCGCATCGGGAACGTCGTCTACGACGGCTTCGACCCCGTCGCCGTCCTCGACTGGGAGATGGCGGCGTCGGCCCCGCGCGAGGTGGACCTCGGCTGGACCGTCTATCTGCACCGCTTCTTCCAGGACCTCACGGTCGCCTTCGGCGAGGCGGGCCTGCCGGAGTTCTTCCGCCGGGACCGGGTGGAGGCCCGGTACGCCGAACTCACCGGCCACACCCCGCGCGACATGGACTTCTACACCCTGTACGCCGCCCTGCGGCACGCGATCGTGATGCTGCGCGTCGCCTACCGGCAGGTGCACTTCGGGGAGGCGGCCGTCCCGGCGGACCCGGACACACTGATCCTGCACCACGGCAGCCTGCGGGCCATGGTGCAGGGCAGTTACTGGGATTGAGCGAGAGCGCTCAGGCGGCGCGGCGCATGTCGGGCACCCGCATCGGACGCGAGCTGGGGCCACCGACGTGCGAGAAGGGCTGTGTCCGCCAGTCGAGTCCCTGAGGGAGCGTCAACAGCAGTGCGGTGTCCTGCTCCTGGGGTTCCGCGGACTCGTCGGCGGACCGGGCGTCGGCCGCCCGACGGCCCGTACCGGCACAGACCGTCAGCCCGAACGGGTTCCACGGCGAGGCGCACAGCGCGTGCTCCGGCAGGACCTCCTCGTCCGCGAGGAGCGCGATGGGCTGCACGCAGTCCGGGCAGATCACCCGGTACATCTCGAAGGTGTCGTACTCGTCGAGTTCGTCGGCCTCGAAACCGTCGGGTTCGACGCCCTCCGGCTCGGACTCGGCGACGAGCTGCGGCCGCCTGGGCGCGGTGCGTCCAGGGCGCTTAAGACTCTGCATGGGTTTCTCCCCCTACTGGGCTGGGCCGTGAAGGCGCTGCGGCCTCGACCACAGCAAGCACTTCCCGTCCGGTCTCCGCGGTAATCACGAGAACATCACGGAGACCGCTCGGGGCCTGTGGCGTTCGTCACATGCCGCCCGCAGATGCCCGGGGCGGCGGGTTTGTCCCCAGCTGGCTCACAGGCTGCACTCCGCCACATCACGAACCGGGTATGACCTGCGCCGCTGAGGTATCGGAGGAGATCAGCCGCCATGTAAGTTCTTGCGCCATGGAGGAGCTGGACCGACAAATCGTGCAGCTGCTCGTCAAGGACGGGCGGATGAGCTACACAGACCTGGGCAAGGCCACGGGCCTGTCCACGTCGGCCGTGCACCAGCGGGTGCGCCGGCTGGAACAGCGTGGCGTCATCCGCGGGTATGCCGCGGTCGTCGACCCGGAGGCGGTGGGCCTGCCCATGACCGCTTTCATCTCGGTGAAACCGTTCGACCCCAGCGCCCCCGACGACATCGCGGAACGTCTCTCCGGCGTCCCGGAGATCGAGGCCTGCCACAGCGTCGCCGGTGACGAGAACTACATCCTCAAGGTGCGGGTCTCCACCCCGCACGAACTGGAGGAGCTGCTCGCCCGGCTGCGCGGCCTGGCCGGCGTCTCGACCCGCACCACGGTGGTCCTCTCGACGCCGTACGAGGCCCGCCCGCCGCGTATCTGACCGACCTGCGTGCGAGGCCGCGCGGGCGAGGCGCGAGACTGTTCCCCATGAGTGAGCGCACCCCCGAACCGGCCACCGTCCTGCTCCGCCGCGGCGAAGTCCACAGCCCCGCCGACCCCTTCGCGACCGCGATGGTCGTGGAGCGCGGCCAGGTCGCCTGGGTCGGCTCCGAGGGTGCGGCCGACGCGTTCGCGGAGGGGGTCGACGAGGTGGTCGACCTGGACGGCGCGCTGGTCACCCCGGCGTTCACCGACGCACATGTGCACACCACCGCCACCGGCCTCGCGCTCACCGGCCTCGACCTCTCCGACGCGCCCTCCCTGGAGACGGCCCTGTCCCTCGTCCGGGACTTCGCCGCCGCCCGCCCGGCCGACCGCGTCCTGCTCGGCCACGGCTGGGACGCCGCCCGCTGGCCCGGGGGCCGCCCGCCGACCCGCGCCGAACTCGACGCGGCGACCGGCGGACGCCCGCTCTACCTCTCCCGCATCGACGTCCACTCGGCGGTCGTCACCACGGCCCTGCTCGATGTCGTCCCCGGCTTCGAGGCGCCGGACGGCCCCCTCACCGCCGACGCCCACCACACCGTCCGCGCCACCGCGCTCGCCGCCATCACGCTGCAGCAGCGCGTCGAGGCCCAGCGCGCCGCCCTCGCCCACGCGGCCTCCCTGGGCGTCGGCTCGGTCCACGAGTGCGCGGGGCCCGACATCTCCTCCGAGGACGACTTCACGGGCCTGCTGCGGCTCGCCGCGGAGGAGCCCGGGCCGCGGGTCGTCGGCTACTGGGCCGAGCAGGACGTCGCGAAGGCACGGGAGCTGGGCGCCGTAGGGGCTGCCGGGGACCTCTTCGTCGACGGCTCCATCGGCTCGCACACCGCCTGCCTGCATCAGCCGTACAGCGACGCCGGGCACACCGGCATCGCGTACCTCGACGCGGACGCCGTCGCCGCCCATGTCGTCGCCTGCACCGAGGCGGGCCTCCAGGCGGGCTTCCACGCCATCGGGGACGCCGCCGTGACCGCCGTGGTCGAAGGTGTCCGCGCAGCCGCCGAGAAGGTCGGCCTGGCCCGCGTCCGCGCCGCCCGCCATCGCGTCGAACACGCCGAGATGCTCACCCCGGAGACCATCGCGGCCTTCGCCGAGCTGGGCCTGACCGCCTCCGTGCAGCCCGCCTTCGACGCGCTGTGGGGCGGCGAGGAGGGCATGTACGCCCAGCGCCTGGGCGTAGAGCGGGCGCGCGCCCTGAACCCCTTCGCGGCTCTGCTCCGGGCTGGTGTGCCGCTCGCCTTCGGCTCCGACAGCCCGGTCACCCCGGTCGACCCCTGGGGGACGGTCCGGGCCGCCGCGTTCCACCGAACGGCTGAACATCGGGTCTCCGCGCGGGCCGCGTTCACCGCACATACACGGGGCGGCTGGCGGGCCGTAGGACGGGACGACGCGGGTGTTCTGGTCCCGGGCGCGCCCGCCGACTATGCCGTCTGGCGGACCGACGCCCTGGTCGTGCAGGCGCCCGACGACCGGGTCGCGCGCTGGTCGACCGACCCTCGCTCCGGCACCCCCGGACTGCCCGACCTGACGCCGGGCGGCGACCTTCCCGTCTGTCTGCGCACCGTCGTGGGCGGACGGACGGTGTTCGTACGGCCGGGCGAGTGATCTCCCGGGGTGGCGCGCCCCCGATCCGCGCCCGCCGCCCTGTCGCGCGACCTGCGCATCCTCAGCCCTGACCAGCCAGTTGATGGAGAAAGCACAGATCAGACGGCTGTTGACAGGCGGGCGCAGGGGGCCGGTAGGTTCGTCCGAGTCCACCACCGGACGCCCGACCGGGGAACCTCCGAACAATCGCCGAAGCGCCGCTGGGTCAGGGACGGTGTGCCGCACCGGGCACCGCCACTGGGAGCCAGGCTCAGCGCCCGCGCCACGGCGAGGGAACGTTCCGGCCGGTCGGCTGGTGTGACCCGGGTGGGGCCCGGACGTCCAGTAGACAACGGCTTTGGTCGACCCGCAGCCGGCGGGTCCCAGGTCGGCCCGAAGGGCGCCGGGCCCCCATCCGCAGCACGCCGGTGCCCAAAACGCACAGTCTTACCCCGTTCTTGTCGAATCGACACCACCGTACGAACGACGTGGCGCGTCATCCCAGGCGGCGGCCACTATGGTGGACGCCTGCGTACGGACATGAAGGGGCAGCAGTGAACGACGGCGACGGAGCCCTCGCGGCACAGGCCCAGGGGCGGAAGTTCGGCCCGCTCGGCACGGCCTTGGTGATCATCCCGACCTACAACGAGGCGGAGAACATCAAGGCCATCGTCGGGCGGGTACGGCAGTCGGTTCCGGAGGCTCATGTCCTCGTGGCCGACGACAACAGCCCCGACGGCACGGGCAAGCTGGCCGACGAGCTGGCGGCCGAGGACGAACAGGTCCAGGTGCTGCACCGCAAGGGCAAGGAGGGCCTCGGCGCCGCCTATCTCGCGGGCTTCCGCTGGGGCATCGAAAACGGATACGGCGTCCTCGTCGAGATGGACGCCGACGGCTCCCACCAGCCCGAGGAGCTGCCCCGGCTGCTCACCGCCCTCAAGGGTGCGGACCTGGTGCTCGGCTCCCGCTGGGTGCCCGGCGGCCGGGTGGTGAACTGGCCGAAGTCCCGCGAGTTCATCTCCCGGGGCGGCAGCCTGTACTCGCGCGTGGCGCTCGACCTGCCGCTGCGCGACATCACCGGCGGCTACCGCGCCTTCCGCCGCGAGACCCTCGAAGGCCTCGGCCTGGACGACGTCGCCTCCCAGGGCTACTGCTTCCAGGTCGACCTGGCCCGCCGCGCCGTCAAGGCCGGCTACCACGTCGTCGAGGTCCCCATCACCTTCGTGGAGCGCGAACACGGCGACTCCAAGATGAGTCGCGACATCCTCGTGGAGGCCCTGTGGCGGGTCACCACCTGGGGCGTGGGGGAGCGGGTCGGCAAACTCCGCGGCCGGGTCAAGCCCGGAGGGAAGCCCTCACAGCCGTAGCCCCGCAACCCCACAGACCTCGTTGATCGTCCCCTTATCCCGCACTGAGCCGGGCCCAGGCACACTGGATGTATGACGACTGGCGCACCCATCCCTTCCTCCGCCGCCCGGCCCCCGCGTTCCCGGCTGCGTACGTTCCTGCCGCTGGGCATCGCCGCGTGGCTGGTGCTGGAGATCTGGCTGCTGACCGTGGTGGCGGGCGCGTCGAGCGGTCTTGTGATCTTCTTCCTGCTGCTCGCCGGGTTGGTGCTCGGCGCCGTGGTGATCAAGCGGGCGGGCCGGCGGGCCTTCCAGAACCTGAGCCAGGCCGTGCAGCAGGGCACCGCCCCGGCCGGCGGCGGTGGCAGCGGCCTGATGATGCTCGGCGGCCTGCTGCTGATGATCCCGGGGCTGATCTCGGACGCGGTGGGACTGCTCCTGCTGATCCCGCCGGTCCAGCGGGCGCTGGGTCGCTACGCGGAGCGCACGGTCGAGCGGAAGCTGCGCAGGGCCGCCCCCGGCACCCTCGGGGACGCCTTCCAGCAGGCCCGTATGCACCGCCCGGACGGCAAGGTCGTCCAGGGCGAGGTCATCCGGGACGAGCCCGGCGGCGGCGCCCCGCAGGGCCCGCGCCCGCCGCTCACCCACTGACATCCGGGCAGGCAAAAGCGCGGGCGCCGTACATGTTCGTACGGCGCCCGCGCTTACTTGCTTGTGCCACTTGCGTGTGCGGTAGAACCGCTCCGCACCTCCGGGACTAGGCCGACTTGCGGCTGTCCCTCGGGTGAACCGCGATATTCATCGCGCCGGAACGGAGAACGGCAAGACGCTCCTCAAGGACCTCTTCGAGTTCCTCGCGGGTGCGCCGCTCCATCAGCATGTCCCAGTGGGTACGCGCGGGCTTGGCCTTCTTTTCCTCAGGGCCGTCGCCGTCGACCAGGAGTGCCTGGGCCCCGCAGACCTTGCACTCCCACTCCGGCGGAATCTCCGCCTCGACCGAGAAGGGCATCTCAAAGCGATGTCCCTTCTCGCATGCGTACTCCACGGCCTGGCGTGGTGCCAGGTCGATACCGCGGTCCGTCTCGTAGCTGGTCACCACGAGGCGCGTGCCGCGAAGAGCTCGCTCACTCATGAATCGTGCCTCCCGGGCTTGTCGCCCACAGGACAGGTGTCGCTGTCGTCGTCATCCGGTCAACGTCCGGTCGGCGGTAAAGATTCCCGTACGGGGTCATGCGTCGCCGTCGTAGCCGCCCCTTGTTGTACCCACCAGCGCCCGGTTTGTCACATCTACTAGTAGATGTCACCTAGCGATTCGTCATCTTTGACGCGCAGTAACGGTACGCCAGGCAGGCCAAACGCGTACACTACCGCCCTTTCGCCTCCAGTGCTAAATCCTCTCGGGAAGAGGATTGCCCGCGTCGCGGATCGCCCGTGCCACGGGAACCCGTACGAGCAGCACGAATCCCACGATGAAGAAGGCCACCAGGGAGATGATCGCGTCCCGGTAACTTCCGGTCAGCTGGTACGTCACCCCGAACAGAAGTGGGCCCAGCCAGCTCATGCCCCGATCGCTCATCTCGTACGCCGAGAAGTACTCGGCTTCCTTGCCGGGCGGCACCAGATGCGAGAACAGGGACCGGGACAGCGCCTGGCTGCCGCCCAGGACGAGGCCGATCCCGGCGGCCAGCACGAAGAACCAGACGGGCGCGCCGGCGGGCAGGAAGTACCCGGCGGCCAGGGTCACCGTCCACGCCACCAGCGAGCCGAGAATCGTCCGCTTGGCCCCGTAGGTCCGGGCGAGTCGCCCCATCCCGAGCGCGCCCGCCACTGCCAGCACCTGGACCATCAGCACGGCCGTGATGAGCGCCGACTGACTCAGGCCCAGCTCCTCGGAGCCGTACACGGACGCCTGCGAGATCACCGTCTGGATGCCGTCGTTGTAGATCAGGTAGGCCAACAGGAAGGACAGGGTGAGCGGCTTGCCGCGCATGTCCCGGACCGTCGCCGCCAGCTGCCGCCAGCCCTGTGCCGTGGGCGCCTCGGACGTCGTACGGCCGCGGTCGCGCAGTCGCTTCAGCGGTACGAGGGTGAAGGCGCCCCACCAGATGCCGGCCGAGGCGAGACAGATGCGGACGGCCATCGACTCGGACAGGCCGAAGGAGTCGTGGGCGGTGAACAGGATCAGGTTCGCGACGAGGACCAGGGAGCCTGCCGCGTAGCCGAAGGCCCAGCCGCGTGAGGAGACCGCGTCGCGTTCCTCGGGCGGGGCGATCTGCGGGAGGTAGGAGTTGTACAGGACCATCGACACGGCCACGGAGGAGTTGGCGACGATCAGCAGGAAGCCGCCCAGGAGATAGCGGTCGCCGTCCAGGAAGAACAGACCCGTGGTGGCGGTCGCGCCCACATAGGCGGCGAGCGCCAGGAGGGGCTTCTTGCGGCCCGTGCGGTCGGCCGCCGCGCCCGCGAGGGGCATGACCAGGATCGACACGATCACGGACGCGGAGACGGTGTAGGCGAAGAAGGAGCCCGCCCGGACCGGTATCCCCAGGGGATGCACGTACCCGTCCGGGTCGGCCGCCGACTTCGCGACCGAGGTCAGATAGGGGCCCAGGAACACGGTGAGCACGCTCGTCGAGTAGACGGAGCAGGCCCAGTCGTAGAAGTACCAGCCGCGCTGTTCGCGCCGCCGTTCGGCTGCCTCGCCGGTCTCCTGTGACCGCAGGGTGTCGGTACCCACCCGTGCCCTCGCTTCCCCGTGCACGCGCCGGCTACCGGGGTTCAGGCCCAGACGCCCCGCTCCACCATGACCTCGCGCAGTGTGTCGATGTGATCGGTCATGATGCCATCCACTCCCAGGTCAAGGAGCCGGTGCATGCGATCGGCCTCGTTGATGGTCCACACGTGGACCTGCACTCCACGCGCGTGTGCGGCGCGAATGAAGCGCTGGTCGACCACGGGGACGCCCGACTGCTCCTCGGGCACCTGTGCGGCGATCGCCGAACGGCGCACCGGGAGGGGCGCACCCCAGGACCGCAGCCGCAGATTCAGCACCCCGCGCGTGCCGAACGACGTGGCCAGGCGCGGCCCGGCCAGGTGCTGGGCGCGGACCACACGCTTCTCGGAGAAGGAGCCGACGCAGACGCGGTTCCAGGAGTCGGTGCGCTCCAGCAGGTCCAGGAGAGGGTGGAGTGCCGGCTCCGCCTTGACGTCGACGTTCCAGCGGACCTCGGGGAAGGTCTCCAGCAGCTCCTCGAAGAGGGGCACCGGTTCCCTGCCCGCCACGCGCGCGTGGCTGACGTCGGACCAGAACAGGTCCGCGATCCGGCCCGCGCCGTCGGTCACCCGGTCCAGGGTCTCGTCGTGGAAAGCGACGAGTTTTCCGTCCGCGGTGGCGTGGACGTCGGTCTCGATGTACCGGTAGCCCAGCTCGACCGCGCGCCGGAACTGGAACACCGTGTTCTCCAGGCCGTCCGCCGCGCCGCCCCGGTGGGCGAAGGGGATGGGGCCGGGATGGTCGAGGTACGGATGACGTATGAGCGTGGTCACCCGGGCAGTATCGCCCGTTCCGGTGACCCGGTGGCTACGACCGTGCTGCGGCCCGATGCCGAGGGGACGGCGAAGACGCGAAGGAAGAGCTGGGCGAGCGGGCCGATCGCCAGGGCGTAGAGCAGAGTGCAGACGCCCACCGTGCCGCCCAGCGCGAAGCCGGTGGCCACGACGGCGACCTCGATGCCCGTGCGGATCAGGCGGATGGAGCGGCCGGTGAGCTTGTGCAGCCCGGTCATCAGCCCGTCGCGCGGGCCCGGTCCGAAGCTCGCGGAGATGTAGAGCCCGGTGGCGGCCCCGTTGAGCAGGATGCCGGCCAGCAGCAGCGGAATCCGTACGGCCAGTCCGTGCGCGTCGGGCACCAGCGCGAGGGTGCCGTCCATGGCGAGCCCGACCGCGAACACGTTGGAGACGGTGCCCGGGCCCGGGCGCTGGCGCAGTGGGATCCACAGGAGCAGCACCGCCGCGCCCACGACGATCGAGACGACACCGATCGTCAGGCCGGTGAGTTCGGCGAGGCCCTGGTGCAGCACGTTCCAGGGCTCCAGGCCCAGGCCGGAGACCACGAGGAGCGCCGAGCTGGCGCCGTACAGCGCGAGTCCGACGTAGAGCTGGACCAACCGTCGGCCGAGACGGTTCCGCGTGGACAAGGGATGCCCCCTGGTGGTGGTAGTGGCCTGACGCATGACACTCTGTGGCTTGAGAACAGACGTCATCCATGGCCAATTCCGGGAAGGTGGACTGGTTTCCATGGCGCAGTGGACCTCGGCGATGGGCGCCGCGCAGCTGGCCCGGCTGCTCAACTCCCAGCAGGACCGCCCGGCCGGGCCCGGCACCCGCCGGCCGCCCGCCTACCGGGCCCTCGCGGACGGCATCCGTCTTCTGGTGTTGGAGGGGCGCGTGCCGGTGGCCGCCCGGCTGCCCGCCGAGCGGGAACTCGCCCTCGCGCTGTCTGTCAGCCGCACCACGGTCGCCGCCGCCTACGAGGCGCTGCGCGCCGAAGGATTCCTGGAGTCCCGGCGCGGGGCCGGCAGCTGGACCGCCGTGCCGGCCGGAAATCCGCTCCCCGCGCGCGGGTTGGAGCCGTTGCCCCCGGAGTCCCTCGGTTCGGTGATCGACCTGGGCTGTGCCTCGCTGCCCGCGCCCGAGCCGTGGCTCACCCGGGCCGTGCAGGGCGCACTGGAGGAGCTGCCGCCGTACGCCCACACGCACGGCGACTACCCGGCCGGGCTGCCCGCGCTGCGCGCGATGATCGCCGAACGGTACACCCTGCGCGGGATCCCGACCATGCCCGAGCAGATCATGGTCACGACCGGCGCGATGGGTGCCATCGACGCCATCTGCCACCTCTTCGCGGGACGCGGTGAGCGGGTCGCCGTCGAGTCGCCCTCCTACGCCAACATCCTCCAGCTGATGCGGGAGGCCGGCGCCCGGCTGGTGCCCGTGGCGATGGCCGAGGGGCTGACCGGCTGGGACATGGACCGCTGGCGGCAGGTGCTGCGGGACGCGGCGCCCCGGCTCGCGTACGTCGTCGCCGACTTCCACAACCCGACCGGCGCCCTCGCCGACGACGACCAGCGGCGTCAACTCGTGGACGCGGCCCGCTCGGCCGGCACCGTGCTCGTCGCCGACGAGACGATGACCGAGCTGTGGCTGGACGACGACGTCGAGATGCCGAGGCCCGTCTGCGGGTTCGACCCGGCCGGTTCGACCGTCATCACCGTCGGCTCCGCCAGCAAGGCCTTCTGGGCCGGCATGCGCATCGGCTGGGTGCGCGCGGCCCCCGACGTCATCCGCAGCCTGGTCGCCGCCCGCGCCTACGCCGACCTCGGCACCCCGGTGCTGGAACAGCTCGCCGTCAACTGGCTGTTCAGCACGGGCGGTTGGGAGCAGGCCGTCGAAATCCGGCGCGGCCAGGCCCGGGAGAACCGCGACGCGCTGGTCGCGGCGGTACGGCGGGAGCTGCCCGGCTGGGAGTTCGAGGTGCCCGGGGGCGGGCTCACGCTCTGGGTGCGCACGGGCGGGCTGTCGGGTTCCCGGCTCGCCGAGATGGGGGAGCGCGTGGGGCTACGGGTGCCGTCCGGGCCGCGCTTCGGCGTCGACGGGGCCTTCGAGGGGTATGTGCGGCTGCCGTTCACCGTGGGCGGGGCGGTGGCCGAGGAGGCGGCGGTACGGCTGGCCGCGGCGGCCCGGCTGGTGGAGAACGGCGTCGGCGGGGGCGGCGGCGAGTCGCCGCGGACGTTCGTGGCGTAGCCGGCGAGGGACGTACCCGGGTTCGGTGCGGGTGGGCGCCCCCGCTCGGTGAGCTGCGGTCCGGCCTTCGCGCTCTGCCCGGGGCCGGTGCGGGCGGACGACTCCCGGCCGCCCGCGCCGAACCCGGCTCCTACGAAGACTCCGCGACCGCGGCTTCCACCACCGCTTCCGTCGCCACTGTCTCCGCCGCGTCCGCCGGTGTCGTGAGCTGCGGGAGCAGGGCCAGCACCGCTTGGCGGTCCCCGTCGCTCGTGGCGTCGTCGTACGGGTCCGGCGTCGCCGGGACCTGGAGCCGGTGCACCGGGCCGCTGCCGAGGCGGGCGTAGCCGCGGCCGGGCGGCACCTGGGCGATCGGCGTGGTGTGCGGGGGAGCGCCGAGGACCGCCTCCAACTGGGCGGTGGTGGCGGGGCCGAGGACGACACGCGCGCGGGTGTGCTGTCGTACGGCGTCGCTCAGGGTGTCCGCGCAGTCGAACTGGTCGGCCACCACCACCGTCACGTGGGCCGCGCGGCCGTGCCGCAGGGGCACTTGGAGCAGGGACTGCGGGTCCTGGCGGCCGTCGGCCGCGGCCAGGTGGGCGAAGGCGCTCGGGCGGTCCAGGATGATCCACAGGGGGCGCCTGGTGTCGTCCGGCGCCGGGTGGCCCGACTGGCGGGCGTGGTTGGCCGCGATCAGCCGGCGTTCCGTCTCCTGAGAGGCCCACTCCAGACTGGCCAGGGTGCCGGTCAGTCCGCACTCGACGGCGAGGACGCCGTCCCGGCCGGTGAGGCACGCGTACTCGCCGGTGCCGCCGCCCTCCACGATCAGGACGTCGCCGTACTGGAGGGCCTGGAGGGCGATGGAGCGCAGCAGGGTGGAGGTGCCGCTGCCGGGCTGGCCCATGACCAGCAGGTTCGGCTCGGTGGATCGGATGCCGGTGCGCCAGACGACGGGCGGGACGTCGCGCTGTTCCGTGCCGTGGGTCAGGGGAAGAGTGCGGTGGACGTGGGTCGGGTCGGTGAAACCGAGGACGGTCTCGCCGGGGGCGGTGACGAAGCGCTGGGCGGTGATGTCGGTGGGGAGCGGGGCGAGGACGCCGACGGTGAGCTGGTTGCCCTCCTCGTCCCACTCGAACCGGTACTCCCGGCCGCGGCCGGATTTCGCGGTGAGCAGCTGCTCGATCCGCGCGCGGGAGTCGGCCTCGCCGTCGGTGAAGTAGGCCGGGTAGCGGACGACCAGGTGGGTGATCCGGCCCGCGCCGTCGAAATCGTAGGCGGGGAAGGCCTTCTCCCAGTCTCCGCCGTGGGCGAACAGGGGCGCCGGGTCCTCTGCGGCGGAGAAGTAGGGCACCAGCGCCTCGTAGAGGGACTGCAGGCGCTGGGTCTGGGACTCGTCGGGCCCTTCGGGCGCCGGCGGGGTGCGGTCGCGGCCGTGCCATGCTGCCGCCGCCATCAGGGCGATGGCGGCGAGCAGCGGGCCGTACGGCACCAGTGCCACCACCAGGACCACCGAGGCCACCAGGAACAGCAGTGGCCCGCGCTTGTCCTTGGGGGTGTCGGCCCATCTGCGCCGCCCGGCGGATGCCAGCCGGCGCAGACCGCGAGTGATCGTGATCAGCGGATGGAGGACGTCGGTGGCGCTGTCGGCCGCCGTCCGGGCCAGCTCCCGGCTCCGGGCGATCTGTGCGCTGCCGTTGCTCAGGATGCGGGGGAGGGGGCGCCGGGCCACTGCTGTCTCCTGGTGGTGCGTACGGGTGGTTGCGTCAGAACTTGATGCCGCCGAGGAGGCTCGCCAGGCTCTCCCCACCGGCCTTGATGCTCGGCGCGATGGCCGTGCTGGCCATGTAGAAGCCGAAGAGCGCGGCCACAATGGCGTGGGAGGCCTTGAGTCCGTCCTTCTTGAAGAAGAGGAAGACGATGATGCCGAGAAGGACGACGCCTGACATGGACAGGATCATTTGAGCTCTCCTGGTTCGTGGGGACAGTCACCATGAGTTCTTCCAGGATCACAGGATGTATCCATACGATAAAAGGTGCAAGTGGGTGAATTTCTGCGTATTTCCCTCTGATGGCGGAGCGCATTCGGGCCGTCTGAGCAGGGGTTTCACCCATGTCGGGCCCTGTGGTGATCTTTGCCTCGGAGGGCGCCGGTCATGTGTCGGCGGAGCCAGTACGCTGGCGATTCACCCGTACTAGTGAGAGGCGGTCAGGCCGATGAGCGAAGCCCCCGACCCCGAGGTCGTGGAGCTCGCGACCAAGATCTTCGATCTGGCCCGCCAGGGTGGGACCGAGGCGCTGGTGGCGTATGTGGACGCGGGCGTTCCGGCCAACCTCACCAATGACCGCGGTGACTCGCTGGTGATGCTCGCCGCGTATCACGGGCACGCCGACGCCGTACGGGCCCTGCTGGCGCGGGGGGCCGAGGCCGACCGGATCAACGACCGGGGGCAGACCCCGCTCGCCGGAGCCGTCTTCAAGGGCGAGCAAGAGGTGATCGAAGTCCTGCTGGAGGCCGGTGCCGATCCGGCCGCGGGCACGCCGTCGGCACTCGACACGGCCCGGATGTTCGGCAAGGCCGAGCTGCTGGAGCTGTTCGGCGCGCACTGAAGTGTGGTCCGTCACCGACTGGGACGGGCCTTGTGACCAGGTAGGACAAGGAAAACGGGGGAAAACGGGGGAAGGCAGCACGGGGCCGCCCGAAATTTCGGTCGCGGCAGCGAGAACTGCCGGGTCATCATGACGTCGTGATTCACGGACGCGATGGCCGGGCAGGTGTTGCCGCACCGCGCGGGCCGTGAGGGTCCGCTTGGGCCACCGACGAGAGGCAGAGGAAAATGGTCTACAGCAAGCAGGAAACGGCGGGCGCCCCGACGTGTTGTCACGCGGCCAGGTAGTGCACGTCCCCCGGTTGCGTCGACGCTTGATGTGAGGCTGTTTCCCATGTTCGATCCGGTCATAGCGCCCAGCGGTACGCTGCTCGGCCTGCTTCAGCGGGGCCGCGGCGACGGCACACTGCACGCGCTCACCGCACCCCGTGCCGAGGCACTGGCTGCGCTGAACCACTGCGTGCTGCGCGATCCCCGCCACGACTGGCAGGTGGAGAACCGCTCCCTGTACTACGCCCGTCTCTACCTCGATCTGAACGGCGACCTGGACGCCGTCGAGGCCCACCTCTTCGACACCGAGGACGTCCTCGACACCGAGGAGTCCCGCACGGGTCTCGCCCTCGCCGTCCTGGGGCATCTCGCCTCCTACGGCAGGCGGGACGCGCTCGCGCTGCTGCGCCGGTACGCGACCTCCGGGACCAATTGGGCCTGGGCGCTCGACGAACTGGCGCTCAGGGACGACGACGCGGGCCTGCGCGCCCTCGCCGCCCCCGTCCTGGCGCGTTTCCCGGCCGACCCCGAGGGCGAGGCCGAACTGGCTGCCGCCGTGCGCGACGCCTTCGAACCCCGGCCCTGGCGGCTGTGGGCCGAGGACTCACGCGAATCGATCGCCACGCGCGTGCGTGCCGCCCAGGAAGCCGGCTGCTTCGACCGCTGGCAACGGCAGATGCGACCAACCGGGCCCCGTCCGGGGTGGAGCGTGCAAGCGGTGTTCGAATGGGCCCAGCAGGGCATCGAACGCGGCGCCGCGCTGCACGTCCCCGCCGCCCGCTGCCTGAGTGCCGTCGCAGGCCCCGAGGACCGGCCCGAGATCGTCGAGGCTGCCAAGGACGGGAGCGAGGGAGCCCGCTGCACCGCCCTGCGGTATCTCGCCGACAGCAACGATTCCGAAGCCCTCCAACTGATCGAACGGGCGGTCGCCACCGGCTCCGCGCCCGTGGTCGGCGCCGCCGTCGACGCCTTCGAACGGATGCGCTCCGTCGCCGCCGTCGACCGGGCCCGCGGCTGGGCCCGCCGCCCCGACCCGCTCGGCGCCGCCGCCGGCCGGATGCTCGCCTGCCGGGGCGGAGCCCAGGACAGCGACCTCGTCCTCGGCGCCCTAAGGGAGGCCGTCATGGGCGAAGGACCCGACGCGCCCACCCTGTGGACCCTCGTCGACGGCGCCGGACGCCTCGGCATCGGCTGCGCGGCACCCGTCCTGCGCCATGTGTACCGGGAAACCGCCTCGTCGCATCTGCGCACCCGGGCCGCCCGGGCCCTCGCCGCCACCGACCCCTCCTTCCCCACCGGCTTCGCCGTCGAGTGCCTGTGGGACTGCGAGGAGACCACCCGGGAGATCGCCGCCCGGCACGCCGAGACCGGTGACGCCCGGGTCGTGGAACAGCTCCGCAGGCTCGCCGCCGACCCGGCCGAGGAAGCGGAAGTACAGACAGCCGTACGAAGCCGGATCGGGCCCGACGCCCCCGCAGTGTGAACACGGGATGACCCGCGGGTCAGACGGGCATGGACGCCGTCTGGCCTGCTCGGGTGTGCAGCGCAACGCTCATGGGACGTTCACCGTTCGCATAGATCCACGTTGACGCGGGCACGTCCAGCACGGCGACAACACGGGTATGCGTGTCGTCATCGTGACCGAATCCTTTCCCCCCGATGTGAACGGCGTGGCCCACTGCGCGCTCCAGACCGCCCGGCACCTCGTGGATCGCGGTCATCATCCGCTCGTCGTCGCGCCGGCCACCGCGGCCGGTAGCGGGCCCGACGCCCAGTCGCCGTGCCCCGTCATCCGCATCCCCTCCCTACCGCTCCCGGGCTACCCCCAGGTCCGCGTCGCCCTCCCCAGCCGACGCGTCGCCGCGGCCATCGCCGAACACCGCGCCGACATCGTGCACCTGGCCAGCCCCTTCATCCTCGGCGTCCGCGGCATGGCCGCCGCCGCCCGGCTCGGCATCCCCGCCGTGGCCGTCTACCAGACCGACCTGGCCGGATACGCCCGTACGTACGTCGGCGCCGGCGAGGCCACCGCCTGGCGGCGGATCCGCTCCGTCCACGCCGCCGCCGACCGCACCCTCGCGCCCTCCAGCGCGGCCCTCGGCGACCTGGAGGCACACGGTGTGCCCCGGGTCAGGCTCTGGCCGCGCGGTGTGGACACCGAGCGCTTCCGGCCCGAGTACCGGGACGAGGCGCTGCGCCGCGAACTCGCCCCGAACGGCGAACTGATCGTCGGCTACGTCGGCCGGCTCGCCCCCGAGAAGCAGATCGAACTCCTCGCCGGAGTCTGCGGTCTCCAGGGCGTCCGTGTCGTGGTGGTCGGCGACGGACCCAGCCGGCCGCATCTCACCGAGGCGCTGCCGGGTGCGGTCTTCCTCGGACGCCGTACCGGCGACGAGCTCGCCCGTATCTTCGCCTCGTTGGACATATTCGTGCACACCGGACCTTTTGAGACCTTCTGTCAGACCGTCCAGGAAGCCATGGCCAGCGGCGTTCCCGTCGTCGCGCCCGCCGCGGGCGGACCGCTCGACCTGGTCGCCCACGGGCGCACCGGGTTCCTCTTCCCGCCGCGCGACGAGAGCGCGGTGACGGACGCCGTACGGACCCTGGCCGCCGATCCCGCGCTGCGGGCCGAGTACGGCACCGCCGCGCGGGCCATGGTCGAGGGCCGCACCTGGGCGGCCGTCGGCGACCAGCTGATCGCGCACTACGGCGACGTCCTCGCCGCGCGCAAGGTGGTGGTGGCGGCGTGAACACCGCTGCGCTGCGGATCGTGCGGCTCGCCAACTTCGTGGCCCCCGCCTCCGGGGGGCTGCGCACCGCTCTGCGCGAGCTGGGCAAGGGCTACAAGGAGGCCGGGCACGACCCGGTCCTCATCGTGCCCGGCGAGCGCCACACCGACCGGGAGACCGAGCAGGGCCGGATCATCACCCTGCCCGGACCGCTGCTGCCCGGCACCGGCGGCTACCGCGTCCTCGCCGACAAGCGACGCGTGGCCACCCTCCTGGAACAACTCGCCCCCGACCGCCTGGAGGTCTCCGACCGTACGACCCTCCGCTGGACGGGCAAATGGGCACGGCGGGCCCGCATCCCCGCCGTGATGGTGTCCCACGAGACCGCCGACGGCGTCCTGCGCACCTGGGGCCTGTCCGAGAACCTGTCCCGGCGCACCGCCGACGCCCTCAACGTCCGTACGGCACACACCTACGCGCGCGTGGTGTGCACCACCGAGTTCGCCGAGCGGGAGTTCGTCCGCATCGGCGCCCGCAACGTCGTACGGGCTCCACTCGGCGTCGACCTGGTGGGGCGCAGTCCGGCGCTGCGGGACCCGGTGGTGCGCGCGGAGTACGCGCGCGTGGACCAGGTTCTCCTGGTGACCTGCACCAGGCTCTCCGTGGAGAAGAGGCCCGGGACGGCGCTCGACGCCCTGGAGGCGCTGGTACGGCGCGGGCGGCGGGCAGTCCTCGTGGTCGCCGGGGACGGGCCGCTGCGGGCCCGGCTCGAACAGCGGGCGCGGGAGCGCGGGCTGCCGGTCACCTTCCTCGGGCACGTCTCCGACCGGCGCCTGCTCGGCGCGCTCCAGGCCTCCGCCGACGTATGCCTGGCACCCGGGCCCGCCGAGACCTTCGGGCTCGCCGCGCTGGAGGCGATGGCCTGCGGCACGCCCGTGGTGGCCAGCGCCTCGTCCGCGCTCCCCGAGGTCATCGGCTCCGCCGGTGCCACGGCCGCGGACAACGGGAGGGCCTTCGCGGACGCCGTGGACATGCTGCTCGAACGCTCCGAGCCGGAGCGGCGGGAGATGGCACGCGCGCGTGCGGAGTGCTTCGGGTGGGACACGGCGGTCGACGCGTTCCTCGCCGCGCACGACGCGGATGTTCCGGTACGGCGCTTCGTGCCCGGAGGCGTGGTATGAGAACGGTCCGCTTCGTCGCCCTCGGTGACTCGCTCACCGAGGGCGTGGGCGATCCCGTCGGCGAGTCATGGCGCGGCTGGGCCGCGCTGCTCGCCGACGCACTGGCCGGGCCGCCCGAAGACACCGTGGAGTTCACGAACCTCGCGGCCAGCGGGGCACAGTCACGGGACGTGCTGGAACGGCAGACCCCGGCCGGGCTCGCCCTGAACCCGGACATCGTGTCCGTCGTCATAGGCGTCAACGACACCCTGCGCTGCACCTTCGACATCCAGGCCCTGGCCGCCCGGCTCGACAAGGTCTACGCGGCCTTCACGGCACAGGGCGCGGTCCTCCTGACGGCCTGTCTGCCCGACCCGGGCGCGATGCTCGGCCTCCCGGGCGCACTGGCCCGTCCACTCGCCCGGCGGCAGCGAGCCGTCAACACGGTGGTGCACGCGCTCTCCGAGCGCTACGGGGCCGTGCATCTGCACGCCGCGGAGGGCGAGTGGATCACGGACCGCGCGATCTGGAGCGCGGACCGGCTGCACCCCGGGGAGCGGGGCCACCGCCAACTGGCCCTGCGTTTCCACGCGTTGCTCTCCGAGGAGGGCGTGGCCACGGGGGCCGCGCCCTCGCCCGAGCCCGAGTTCCCGGTACCCACCAGGTCGGCCAGCCTGTGGTGGCTGGCGACCGCGGGGACCGGGTGGGTGGCCCGCCGCTGCACCGACCTGCTGCCGCAGCTCCTAGGCCTGGCCGCCGACGAGATGCGCCACCGCGCGCGGGGCACCAGCGCGCGGCTCGACCTGAGCGCGTCCCACGCGGTGTCGGCGGCCCTGGCAGCCCTCTCGGTGGGGGAGAAGCAGCCGGACACCGCATAGGGCGCGCACGGGCCCTCAGCGGCGTCGTACGGCCACGAAGCGGACCGGGGTTCCGGGCACCGCCTGCGCGGCGGCCGGGAGGTCCGCCCGGCGGGCGACCGCGATCACCGGGTACCCGCCGGTGGTCGGATGGTCGGCGAGGAAGACCACGGGGCGGCCGTCCGGGGGGACCTGGACGGCGCCCAGGACCATGCCCTCGCTGGGGAGTTCACCGGTCAGGGCCCGCTCCAGGGCGGGGCCCTCGGTGCGCAGTCCGATGCGGTTGCTCGCCGACGACACCTGGTAGACGCGTGCCGTGAACGCCCGCAAGGCTTCCGGGGTGAACCAGTCGGTGCGGGGTCCGAGCGTCACCCGGAGGACGAGTTCGACCGGGGGGCGCGGTTGCGGGGCGACGTCCACGCGCGCGTGGAGGCCCGTCGGGGACCCCAGGGGCAGTATGGCGCCGTTCGTGAGCGGTGCCGGACCGAGCCCGGACAGCAGGTCCGTGGAGCGGCTGCCGAGCACCGGCTCCACGGCGACGCCGCCGGCGAAGGCGACGTAGGCGCGTATTCCGGAGAAGGCTGTTCCGATGTCCAGGAGCGCCCCGCCGGGCACGTGGACGGGCGCGCCCCAGGCGACGGGCCGTCCGTCCACCGTGACCGGGCAGGGCGCGCCGCCGACCGCCACGAGGATCGTTGAACGAGGCCGTACGGCACACCCGTTGAGGGTCGTCTCCAGGACGGCAGCCTCGGGCGGATTGCCGACCAGCCGGTTGACGAGCGCCGCCGCGGGCCCGTCCAGCGCCCCGGAATGCGGCACCCCAAGGTGCGCGTGTCCGGGCCGCCCCAGGTCCTGCACGGTGGTCAGGGCCCCGGCCCGTACGACGACGAGTGCGCGGTCCGTCATACGTCCGCCACCGGGACGAAGCGCACGCGCGTGCCCGGCGACAGCAGCGCGGCGGGCACGCGCGCGTGGTCCCACAGGACCGCGTCCGTCGTGCCGATCAGCTGCCAGCCGCCGGGCGAGGAACGGGGGTACACGCCGGTGTACGGGCCCGCGAGGCCCACGGCACCCGCGTGGACGGCTGTGCGCGGGGTTGCCCGGCGGGGGACGTCGTAGCGGGCCGGGAGGCCGGTGAGGTACCCGAAGCCGGGGGCGAACCCGCAGAAGGCGACGCGGAACTCGGTGGCCGCGTGGATGCGGGCCACCTCCCGCTCGGGGACGGCCCAGAGGGCGGCGATGTCGGCGAGGTCCGGGCCGTCGTAGCGCACCGGGAGCTCGATCACCTCGCCGGTACGCGGGGGAGCGGGGGACACCTCGGAGGCGATCAGTTCGGATGCCAGACGGGCCGGGTCGTCGAGGCCGTCGAGGAGGATCGTGCGGGCGGCGGGGACGATCTCGCGGACGGTGAGCAGGCCCTCCGCGCGGCGGCGCATCAGCTCGGCGTGGACGGCCTGGGCCTCCTCCCCGGAGGCGACCTCGACGAGCAGTGCGCTGTCTCCGACGGGCATCGCCTTCATACGAAGGCCTCCAACCGGACACCCGACTCCAGGAGCCGCTCGCGGACCCTGCGGGCCAGTTCGACCGCTCCGGGGGTGTCCCCGTGCAGGCACAGGGAGCGGGCCCGTACCTCGATGCGCACCCCGGAGAGCGCGTCGACCGCCCCGAAGCGGGCCAGGCTCAGCGAGCGCTCCACGACGGCCTCGGGGTCGCTGACCACCGCGCCGTCCAGGTCGCGCGGCACGAGCCTGCCCTCGTCGGTGTAGGCGCGGTCCGCGAACGCCTCCGTGACGGCCTGCAGCCCGGCCTTGGCGGCCAGTTCGAGCACGACCGAGCCGGGCAGGCCGAGCACCGGCAGCGATGCGTCGGCCATGAGTACGCCCTCGATCACCGCGGCGGCCTGCTCCGGGTCGTGCACGACCCGGTTGTAGAGCGCGCCGTGCGGCTTGACGTACGACACGCACGTGCCCGCCGCGCGGGCGAACACTTCCAGGGCACCGATCTGGTAAGCCACTTCGGCGGCCAGCTCGGCGGCCGGCACGTCCATGGCGCGCCGCCCGAACCCCGCCAGGTCCCGGTAGGACACCTGCGCACCGACCCGCACCCCGCGCTCGGCCGCCAGCTCGCACACCCGCTGCATGGTGACCGCGTCCCCGGCGTGGAAACCGCAGGCCACGTTGGCGCTGGTGACGACGGACAACAGCTGTTCGTCGTGGGTGAGGTGCCAGCGGCCGAAGCCCTCGCCGAGGTCGGCGTTCAGATCGATCATCATCTCTCCTGGTCAGGCGACGCGGTACTGCTCGTCGCGGGCGTCGGTGACGAACATCTGGCCGGGCGCGTGCGTGATGGCGAATGGCGGCCGGGACGCCATCACTACGGCCTGCGGGGTCACTCCGCAGGCCCAGAACACCGGGATGTCGTCCGGCGCGGCGTCCACCGGATCGCCGAAGTCCGGCCGGCCGAGGTCCTCGATGCCGAGCCCCGCGGGATCGCCGCAGTGTACGGGGCTGCCGTGCACCGCCGGGAGCAGCGCGGTCTCCCGGATCGCCGTCGCCAGGTGCTCCGGGGGCACCGGGCGCATCGACACGACCATCGGGCCGTGCAGCCGCCCCGCCGGGCGGCACGGGCGGCTCGTCACGTACATCGGGACGTTGCGGCCCTGCTCGATGTGCCGGATCGGGACGCCCGCCTCGCTCAGCGACCACTCGAAGGTGAAGCTGCAGCCGATCAGGAACGACACCAGGTCATCGCGCCAGTACGCCCGCACGTCCGTCGGCTCGTCCGCCAACCCGCCGTCCCGCCACACCCGGTAGCGCGGCAGATCGGTGCGCAGGTCCGCGCCGTCGGCCAGAACGGTCTCCCAGGAGCCGGCGTCCGTGACGTCGAGCACCGGACAGGGCTTCGGGTTGCGCTGGCAGAACAGCAGCATGTCGTACGCCCAGTCGGCGGGCACCGAGATCAGGTTGACCTGGGTGTGGCCCGCCGCGACCCCGGCCGTCGGACCCGTCAGCCCGGCCCGGAAGCGCGCCCGGGCGGTGCGCGGGCTCCACGCGTGCGCGTGCTCGTCGACGAGAGTCAGGGGACGGTCCTCCGTGCGGTTCACGCCAGTTCCTTTCCGCGGGTCTCCGGCAGTCCCAGGAGCGCCAGCGCCGCGATGCCGTAACCGATGGCCCCGAAGACGAGCGCTCCGCCCACACCCCAACTGTCGGCCAGGAAGCCCACCAGCGTCGGGAAGACGGCGCCGACGGCGCGGCCGGTGTTGTACGTGAAGCCCTGTCCGGTACCGCGCAGCGCCGTCGGGTACAGCTCGCTCAGGTACGAGCCGAAGCCGCTGAAGATCGCCGACATGCAGAACCCGAGCGGGAACCCCAGCACCAGGAGCAGGGTGTTGGCGCCGTTGGGGATGTGTGTGTACACCAGGATGCAGATCGCCGAGAGCAGGGCGAAGAGCCAGATGTTGCGCCTGCGGCCCAGCACGTCGGTCAGGTAGCCGCCGGTCAGATAGCCCAGGAAGGCGCCGGAGATCAGGAAGGTCAGATAGCCGCCGGTGCCGACGACGGACAGGCCGCGCTCCGTCTTGAGGTACGTGGGCACCCAGGTGGCGAGGGTGTAGTAGCCGCCCTGGACACCGGTGGAGAGCAGGCCCGCGAAGACCGTCGTGCGCAGCAGGCCCGGCGCCCCGGCCGTGCCCGGCTTGAAGATCGCCGCGAACGAACCCTTCTGGGAGTTCTGCTCGCGAACGGCCGTCGCCTCGGGGGCGTCGTGCACCCGGCGCCGTACCCAGATCACCAGCAGCGCGGGCAGCGCGCCGGTCCAGAACATCACCCGCCAGGCCAGGTCGTCGCCGAGGAACGAGAAGACCAGCGTGTAGACGACCGCGGCCAGCGCCCAGCCGACCGCCCACGAGCTCTGGATCGCGCCGAGCGTACGGCCACGGTGCTTGGCGCTCGCGTACTCGGCGACCAGGATCGCGCCGACCGCCCACTCGCCGCCGAAGCCGAGGCCCTGGAGGGCGCGGAACACCAGCAGGGTCTCGTAGTTGGGCGCGAAGCCGCAGGCCACGGTGAAGACGGCGTAGGTGATCACCGTGATCATCAGGGCCTTGACGCGGCCGACCCGGTCGGCGAAGACGCCCGCCAAGGCGCCCCCGACCGCGGAGACGACCAGTGTGACCGTGGTGAACAGGCCGGTCTGGCCGCTGTCCAGGCCGAAGTACGCGGCCAGCGCGACCATGCTCAGCGGCAGCGTGAAGTAGTCGTAGGAGTCCAGCGCGTAGCCGCCGAACGCGCCGGCGAAGGCCCTGCGGCCGTTCGGCCCGAGCGCGCGCAACCAGGCCAACGTGCCGTCGTCGGCGGTCAGTTCGTCAGTGTCGGGCTGCGTTCCGGTGTTCAGGGCCTGAGGTGGAGGGGTCGTGCTCATGTGCACCTCGCAGAGGGAGGACGGAGGGTGCTGGGACTGAGCCGGGCCGTGCGGAAGCCGTGGGCGCCGGGGTGAGCGGGTGGCGCCGCGGAAAGTAAAGTAGAGGATCGTTGAACGATCCTTCAAGAGGCATGTTGTTTCGTTCTTGTATCTGCGGTTGAATTCCGGGCATGGCAGATCAGCTGGCGGGACTCGCCGACGACCGCGCCCTCCTGGGCCGTACGAGTACCGCCGAACGCGTCTCGGACATCCTCAGAAGCCGTATCGCCGAGGGGTATTTCCCGCCGGGGGCCCGACTCTCGGAGGACAGCATCGGCGGGGCACTCGGCGTGTCGCGCAACACACTCCGCGAGGCGTTCCGGCTGCTCACCCATGAGCGTCTGCTCGTCCACGAGCTGAACCGCGGCGTCTTCGTCCGGGTCCTGAGTGTCGAGGACGTCGAGGACATCTACCGCACCCGCCGCCTCGTCGAGTGCGCCGTCGTCCGCGGGCTCGGCGAGCCGCCGTACGCCCTTGAACGGCTCGCCGCGGCCGTGACCGAGGGGCAGTTGGCGTCCGTAGAGGATGACTGGAAGGGAGTGGGTACGGCCAATATCCACTTCCACCGGGAACTGGTCGCCCTCGCCGGCAGCGCCCGCACCGGCGAGCTGATGCGCAGTGTCTTCGCCGAACTCAGGCTCGCCTTCCATCTCGTGGACGACCCGAAGGTGCTCCACGAGCCGTACCTCCAGCGCAACCGCCTGATCCTCCAGGCGCTCCAGGCGGGCGACGCCGCCGAGTCCGAGAGACTGCTCGCGGTCTACCTCGACGACTCGCTCGAACGGGTCGTCGACGCGTACCGGCAGCGGGTCGGCGAGGGCGGTACGGCCCTCGGCTGACGACGGCACGGCGCCCGACCCGTTCCGCACGCCGCTGTGGCGGTAGTCGCTTCTGCGTCGTTTGGGTCGTTGTCAGACCGAGGACCTAGTCTGT
The DNA here is from genome assembly GCF_040655035.1 of Streptomyces sp. NPDC050549. Classification (NCBI taxonomy): domain Bacteria; kingdom Bacillati; phylum Actinomycetota; class Actinomycetes; order Kitasatosporales; family Streptomycetaceae; genus Streptomyces; species Streptomyces sp. NPDC050549. The sequence goes on along the minus strand of NZ_JBFAJD010000035.1, from coordinate 30,263 downwards.
GCAGCGTGACTTCGCCTGCATCGACGGACAGCGTTCCGCCCCAGTTCAGCGCGGGGCCGCGCCCCGCCCCGGGCCCGGCCGCCGACGAGGGACTGGCGCGGCGACTGCGCGCGCTCGCCTGCACCGCGCCGCTGCACGACCTCGACGCGCGCAAAGCCAATCTCGCGGGCGAGTACTCGGTGTACGGCATGGCGGAGGTGGCCCTCGCCGCCATCGACCTGGTCACTCTCAACATGGACTTCGACACCGGCGCCGACCACGACCAGATAGTGGCCAGGCTCATCCCGCGCATCGCCGCCCAGGCCCCGCAGCGCCCCGTGACCGAGCACGAGCGCGTGGCCCGCTGGGTCCTGGAGAACCTGATCAACGTCGGCAGCGTCGACCGCGGCTTCCGCACGGTCTACGGCACGTTCGCCCAGGACGGCACCTATGTGCGCCGCGACTACGACTTCAAACTGATCGAGGAAGTCCCCGGCTACGGCGGCAGCGTCTATCTCCGTACGACGGACGAGGCCGTCAACGTCCTCGTGGGCGCCCTCGACACCGACGTCACCAGCGCGCAGATCGCCGCCGAGGTCAAGCTGGAGGTGCTGATCAGCCGCGGCCGGCTCGCCGACGCGCAACTGGCCGCCGAGCAGGCCCGGTACCGCACCGTGCAGTACTCGGAGACCCTCCGCCGCGCCCTTGACGCCACCCGGCGCAACGTCCGCGCGGTGGACTGGCTCAACGCCGTGCCCGACATGATCGCCGAGGCCCTCGACCACGTCGCCGACCGCTACCGCCACGAGAACGCGATCCTCACCAACATCCGCAAGGCCCGCGACGAGTCCGAGGACCCCGAACAGAAGCGCCGCGCCGCCGAGTTGGTCGACATCGTCAAGGACTGCATCAGACGCCACACACAACTCCAGTCGCGCCTCCTGGAGGCGGGGCCGCTGTTCCGCGCGGAGCAGGACCGGCAGGCCTTCGCCGCACCCATGACGACATCGGGGATAGACCTCTACGGACATCTCGTCTCGCCCGTGCTGCCGCTGCCCCTGGAGCAGGCGATCCGGGTCACCGACGCGTTTTTCGCGCGCGGGACCGGGCTGCGCACGCCGGTGTCCGTCCGGGTGGGCGACCTCGTCGACATACTGCTGACGCCGCCTCAGGAGCGGGAGCACCTCGGTGCGGAGATGCCGGAGCCGGATCTCATCGCCACGCCGGACGACAGCCGCTTCAGCGAGGAGCAGTTGGCGGCGGCGATGGAGCTGCTCGATCTGCCGGCGGACGCGCCTCGCAGGTTGTCGGGGTTGCTCGCGGACGCTCGACGGCAGGATCCCGAACTGCCTTATCTGGTCGCCCTGTTGGCTGTGCATGCGGCCAGTCCGCCGGTCGGTACCGCGTATCGGCAGGGGGAGCCGAAGCTGCTGTTCGCCGTGGACGACGGGGCCGAGCTGGATGATCCCGAGTTCGGTGGGGCCGATCTGATTGTGGGGATGGCCTTGTTGGACGCGGCGGGGATGGCGGCGGGCAGGACGGAGGCGGCGTAGGCCGTGAACGACCGCGACATGAACCACCGTTACGCGAACGACCGTTACAAGAACGATCCCAGCAAGGAGCCCCGACCGTGAGCGAGCACGTCGAATGGAGTGAGCCGGAGACCGCCGCCGCGCCGGCGACCGCCGCTGTCACCCCCGCCGATGCCGCCGACGCGGCGCGGCTCGTCGCGTTCGGCCTGCAGCCCAAGTTGCAGCCCGCGCGGGACCAGGAATACGCCGAGCTGCTGCGCCGGTACCGGGAGGACCCGCCGTTCGCCCGGCTCGCCGACGCCGTGGCCGCCGGGCTCGGCCTTGTCGTCCTGGAGGTGTCCCCGCGCGCCGGGATGGCCGTGACGGCGGCCGAGGACTCGGTGTTCGCCGTGCGCATGGGGGACTACGCCCGGCGTACGGCCGCCGACTCCGGGGACCGCTTCCTGCACGGGCTTGCGCATCTCGCCGTCGCCGCGATGGCGTTCCCGCGCCCCGAGGACCTCGCCGACGACGGCTACATCGGGCGCGTCACGGTCAACGGCGTCGACGCCTTCGTACGGCAGGCCTGCCGGCGCCTGGAGGAGCGGGCCGACGAGCAGGGCATGAACACCGACCCGGCCACCGACGCGCCCGGCCTGGAGGCCGCCTGGCGGATCTGGGTCAGACGCAGCGCGACCGGAGCCACCAAGGACGCCCGCAGACTCGCCGGTTCGACCACCGGCATCGTCGGCAAGGCCGCCGCGTTCCTCACCGACTCCGGCTTCCTCCAGCGCACGGGCGACGACAACGGCGGTACGTACCGCACGACCGCCCGCTACCAGCTCCAGGTGCGTGACATGGCCGGCAGCGCCGCCATGGCCGAGCTGCTGGAGCTGGGCGTCGTCCCGGTCACCGATGGCACCGCGAGCCTGCTGCCCGCCGAGGACACCGAGGACCTGGAGCTGGTGGCCGACGCCGGACTGCCGTTCCACTCCTGACCTCCAGCCCCTCGAAGACCTACGCCCCCCACACCTGCCGAAGACTTACGACGAGAGTCCGCCATGTACGAGCTGTCCCGGGTCCGCCTCTACTCCATCGGGCCCGCCGGTGCGCGCTACGCCGACACCGTGCTTGACCTGCGAGGCGTGGGCAAGCCCGTGCCCGACCCCGCCCCCACCCAAGCGGAGTTCTTCGAGGACGAGCCCGTCGGTCCGCCGCGCCGCCCCGCGCCCGCCGGTGTGCTCTTCCTGGAGAACGGCGGCGGCAAGTCCGTCCTGCTCAAGCTGATCTTCTCGGTGATGCTGCCGGGACACCGCAACACCCTCGGCGGCGCCAGCTCCGGTGTGCTGCGCAAGTTCCTCCTTGCGGACGACTGCGGGCATGTCGCCCTGGAGTGGCAGCACACGCTGACCGGCGAGTGCGTGGTCGTCGGCAAGGTCAGCGAGTGGCGGGGGCGTCAAGTCTCCAACGACCCGCGGAAGTTCGCCGAGGCCTGGTACTCGTTCCGGCCCGGCCCGGGACTCAGCCTGGACAACCTCCCCGTCGCCGAGGCCACTTCGGTACGGCCGCCTGTCGAGGGCGTGTCCGGCGCGCAGGGCCGTCGGCGCACCATGAAGGGCTTCCGGGACGCCATCACCGAGGCCGGCAAGGCGTATCCGCACCTCGAAGTGCACTGGGAGGAGATCCACGACCGCTGGATCGAGCACCTGGGCGACCTGGGTCTCGACCCCGAACTCTTCCGCTACCAGCGGGAGATGAACGCCGACGAGGGCGAGGCCGCCGGCCTCTTCGCGGTCAAGAAGGACTCCGACTTCACCGACCTGCTGCTGCGCGCGGTCACCGACACTCGCGACACCGACGGGCTCGCCGACCTGGTCGGCGGCTTCGGCAACAAGCTGGGGCGGCGCGCCGAGCTGATCGCCGAACGGGACTTCACGGCCGGTTCAGTGGACCTGCTCGGCCGGATCGTCGAGGCCGCCGAGGCACGGGCACGCGCGCGCGACATCCACGCCGGCGCCGAGCGCCGTACCCGTACCCTGGCACGCAGGTTGTCCGCGCGGGGCGCGCAGGAGCGGGTGCGGGCCGCCGACCTCGCGCAGCGGGTCACCGCCGCCGCGTACGCCGTGACGCACTCAGAGGGAGCGCGCGAGCGCAGTGCGCTGATCGCCGCCGAACTGGCCTACCGGCACGCCTCTTTGGCGCTCGCCACGACGGAGAAGTCCGCCGCCGCGCAGAAGCGCGAACTCGCCGACGCGCGCACCCTGCACTCCGCCTGGCAGGCCGCCGAGGCCGTCCTGCGCCACCGTGCCGCCGCCGACCGTTCCGCGCGCGTGGCCGTCGCCATCCGCGAGGCCGAGCGGGACGCCGCACCGGCGCTCGCCGCCCGCGCCAAGGCCGCCGTCGATCTCGTACGGGCCCTGCACGAGGCCGCGGAGAACGCCGAGAACCTCGCCAACGAGGGCGAGGAGCGCTCCGCCGCACTCCAGGAGGTCGGCGAGACCTCCCACCGGGACGCGACCTCCGCCGCCACCGAGGCACAGCGCGCCCGCAGCGAGATCGGGCATCTGCGCCAGCGCCTGTCCGAGGTCGAGCAGGAGACGGCCGAGGCGGTGCGCGCCGGCTGGCTCGACGACAGCGCTGCCGACGCCGACCCGGCCCGCGCGGCCCTCGCCGCGAGCGACGCCGAGAAGACGGCCGTGGCCGCCTGGGACACCGCGCGCGAGGCATCCCGCCGGGCCTCCGAGCACGCCCGCGAGGCCGCTTCGGCGGAGTCCCGCGCGGAGCTGACGGCGGCCCGCGCGTCCGACGCCGCGACTGCCGCCGAGCGGACCTACGATGCGGAACGACGCCTCGCGGAGGGACTGGCGGGGGAGGAGCGGCTCGCGGAGCTGCTGAGCCTGCCGGGTGCGGGTGCGGGTGCGGGTGTGCCGCTGCCACGCGGCGTCAAGGAGGGTGTGGCGAGCGGCAGTTCGGCAGCCGAGGCCACCCCTGTCACCCACCCCGGGATCAGCAAGCCTTCCCGCCCCTTCGCCGAAGGCCCCCTCACCCCCGAGGAACTCGACCGCTTCGCCGACGAGTTGCGCGAACTGCTCGACGACGGGGTCGCCTCCAGCGAGCGACAGCTCTTCGACCTGCGTACCGCCGCGGCCGACGACTCCCGGATCCTCGGGGCGCTCGGCGACGGCGGGCTGCTGCCGCCCGGCCCGGACGTGCTGGCCACCGTCGAGTACCTGGGCGAGCACGGCATCCCCGCCCTGCCCGGCTGGCGCTACCTCGCCCAGGCCGTCGACCCCGTCGATCACGCGCGCGTGCTGGCCGCCCGGCCCGAGCTGGTCGACGGCGTGATCATCACCGACCCGGACACGCACGCGCGTGCCCGCGAGGCGCTCAGCGACGCGGCCCTGCTGCCCCGCTCCGCCGTGGCCGTCGGTACGGCCGCCGCCCTGCTCGCCCCGACCCCGGGGCCCGACGCTCAGACCGGCGACGTCTTCCTCGTACCGCCGAACCCGGCCATGCACGACGAACACGCCGCCGACGAGGAGCGGCAGGCGCTGCGCGCACGGGCGACCGAGCGGGACGAGGAGATCCGTGCGCTCGCCGCGCGACTCGGCAAGGACCGGGAGCTGGCGGCGCGGCTCGCGTCCTGGCGCACCGGCTGTCCGAGCGGGCGGCTGGTCGAGTTGGCACAGGCCGCGCAGGACACGCGCGCGTTTGCCGAGGAGGCCGAGGCCGAGCTCGCCGAGGCACGGACCCTGCGCGCCGAGGCCGACGAAGCTGCCGCCGAGGCCGCCCAGGTGCGCGACGAGCGGCAGGAGACCGCGCAGAAGGCCAGACGTGCCGCCGACGCCCTCGCCGGACTCGCCTTCCGGCTGCGGGAACGCGCCGGCTGGCAGGTCAAGCTGCGTGAACTCGCCGACGAGGCAACCGAGTCGGAGGCACGCGCCCAGTCATGTCTGGAGCGCGCCCGCGCCGCCGACGAGGACCGCCGCGCCGCCCAGCGCGCGGCCGACGACGCCCGCCGTACGGCCCGCGCGCTGCGCGCCGAGCGCTCCGAGATCGCCGGCGCCCCCGACGACGTACCGGCAGACGGCCCCGACGCTCCGAAGCCGTCGCTGCCCGCCCTGCGCGAGGCCTATCGGGCCGCCTCCCAGCTCTACGAGAAGGTCGGCGTCGGCGCCGATCTGCGGGCCGAGCAGGCGCGGGCGGAGAGCGACGAGAGCGCGGCGATCGCCGAGTTGGACCGGCTCAGCAACAAGGTCCGCACCCGCGCGGCCCAGCTGCTTCAGTCGCCCGACGGCTCCGACGGGCCGTCCCGGCAGGCCGCCGCGGCGCGCGCCGAGGAGCTGGTGCAGCTGCTGGAGACCCGGGTGTCGAACGCGAGCGAGCAGCTCGGGCGGCTGCGCGGCGAGGCCGAACGGCACGCACCCGAGGACGGCGAGGCGCACACCGAACTGGCCGAGGAGCTGGTCCCGCGCGACGCCGAGCACGCCCAGGCCCTGCTGCGTACCGCCACCGCCGAACTCGCCTCCCGCACCGACGCGTTGGGCCAGGCCCGCGAGGCGCACGCCGAACTCCTCGACGCCCATCGCGCGGCCGAGGACGGGGCCGGCGGCTTCGACGAGACGGCCGCCATGTTGCGGGACCTGCTGCGCGAGCACCCCTCGGACGAGGAGCAGGAGGAGCCCGAGCCGTACCCGGGCAGCGTGGAGGAGGCCCGGCACTCCGCCGCCGAGGCCCGCCGCTCGCTGCGCGGCTGCGCCGCCGACCTGTCCGCCGCCGAGGGTGCCGTACGGGAAGCGAGCGATGTGCTGGTGCGGCACGCCAACTCCACGCGGTACGAACAGGTGCGGACTCCCGCGCGGCAGCAGATCCGTGAGTTGCCGGCGTCCTCCCTGCCCGAGCACGCGCAGAAGTGGGCCGATGCCTTTGCGCCCCGACTCCGGGTCCTCACGGACGAGTTGGCGCAGTTGGAACGCAACCGCGACTCGATCGTGGACCGGCTCCGCGGGCTCGTGGAGTCGGCACTCGCCACCCTGCGGTCCGCGCAGCGGCTGTCGCGGCTGCCCGAGGGGCTCGGCGAGTGGTCCGGGCAGGAGTTCCTGCGCATCCGCTTCGAGGAGCCCGACCAGGCCACGCTGACCGAGCGGCTGGGTGAGGTCGTCGACGAGGCCACCCGGGCCGCCGTTAAGAAGAACTCCGACATGCGGCGCGACGGAATGTCCCTGCTGCTGCGGGGAGTTGGCGCGGCGCTTGAGCCCAAGGGGGTCGCCGTGGAGATCCTCAAGCCGGACGCCGTACTGCGTGCCGAGCGGGTGCCCGTCGGGCAGATGGGCGACGTGTTCTCCGGCGGTCAGCTGCTCACCGCGGCCATCGCCCTGTACTGCACGATGGCCGCGCTGCGCTCGAACGACCGGGGCCGCGACAAGCACCGGCACGCCGGCACGCTCTTCCTCGACAACCCCATCGGGCGGGCCAACGCCACCTATCTGCTGGAGCTGCAGCGCGCCGTGTCCGACGCGCTCGGCGTCCAACTCCTGTACACCACCGGCCTGTTCGACACGACGGCACTGGCCGAGTTCCCGCTCGTCATCCGGCTGCGCAACGACGCCGACCTGCGGGCGGGCCTCAAGTACATCAGCGTGGAGGAACACCTCCGGCCGGGACTGCCGCAGCAGGCCCCCGCCGGAGAGGGGGAGTCGGTGCACAGCGAGATCACGGCGACCCGCATGTTCAAGCGACCGGCGCCGACCACCCCGTAGGCGAACCTCAGGAGTGGGACTGGGACAGGTGCCCGGCACCGCCCTTGCGGGCTATCCGCTCCTGCGCCCGCCGGGTGGCCTTCGCCTGGCGCTGGGCCCGACGCCGCTCACGGCGGAGGGCCCGTGCCGTGCTGCTGGGTTCCGAGACGACGCCGTTGCGCTGGTTCCACATCTGGCGGGTCACCCATACGTCGAGGGCGCCCCAGGTGGCCACCACCGTGCTGACCACGCTGCTGATCACCATCGGGAACGCCAGCCAGGACCCGGCCATCGTGCACAGGAAGGCCACCGTCGCCTGGATCAGCGTCACGGCGATGATGAGCACCGCCCGCACGGCCGCCGTACGCACCGGATCGGGCAGCCGACGCCGACGCGCGGGCTCCTCGATCCACAACGGCCTGTAGTACTCCTGCTGTTCGGCTGTCGCGCGGGCCGCACGCGACCCCTCGAACCCCGCTGCCTTCCGTGCGCCCGAGCGCGTTGGAGCCTCGCCGTCCCCCGTCGACCGCACCGCCACGCCGTCCTCAAGCGCCTCTTGCCGCTCCGCCGTGCCCATCAACGTGTCCTCCCCACCGCCGGTACACCACTCGCTCCCGAGTCCGAAGACTCCGGCTCCCCAGTGGGTGCCCGGCCTGCCCTGTTTTACGCCGCCCGGATGCGGATGCGGCTCCTGTGGCCGGTTCCGCACCCATATCCCGTAGAGAAAGACGAACAACGTCCCACGAAGATTCCCAAGGAACGAAAATTTCCAGCCAACTGGCCAACTGGGTCGATCCGGTCAGGTCCGGCGAACGTCGTGGAATCGGGGCGGCAATCTCCCGCAATGCCCTGACACCTCCCCATGTCCGGTCTCTGGTGCGGAAGTTCACGCTCCGGACAGCTCTTCGAGTTACCTGTGTGTCAGTAGTAGGCTCGCGCCGTTTGTTGACGCACATGTGTACCCCCGGCCGGCGGGGGTCCAGCTGGGGGAGGCCATGCGCTTTCGCGGGAAGTCCATCCGCCGGAAGATCGTGGCGCTCCTTCTCGTGCCGCTCGTGTCCCTGACCGCGATCTGGGCGTTCGCCACGGTCCTCACCGGCCGGGCGGCCGGGGACCTGTTCAACGTGTCGTCGGTCGTCGAGAAGATCGGCTACCCCACCGAGGACACCGTCCGCGTCATCCAGCAGGAACGCAGGCAGTCGCTCGTCTATCTCGCCGACCCGCGTGCCGCCGACGGCCTCGCCGACCTCAAGCGCAGCCGAGCCGCGACCGACGAAGCCGTCGCCAAGATCCGCAAGAACGCCCGGAATCCCGACGTCCGTGATGCGATGGGCCAGGCCACCGACAGCCGCGTCTCCGCCGTGCTCGACGCCTTCGACGGCCTGCAGTCCCTGCGGCGCAGCGTCGAGGCCGGCACCGTCAACCGCGCTCAGGCCCTCGATCTCTACAACCGGGTGGTCGACCCCTGCTACGTGCTGCTGACCAACCTCCACGTCGTCGACAACGTCGAGATGGACAAGCAGTACCGCGCCCTCGTCAACCTCGCCCGCGCCCGTGAACTCCTCTCCCGTGAGGACGCGTTGCTCGGCTCCTCACTGATCGTCGGCAAACTCACCCGGGACGAGACCCGCGCCGTCTCCGACCTCGTGGCCCAGCGCACCCTGCTGTACGACGTCAACCTGCCCCTGCTGCCCTCCTCGGAGCGCGACCACTTCGACCGCTTCTGGAAGAACGCGGCCAGCGCCCCGCTGCGCGTGGCCGAACAGGTCACCGTCTCCTCCGGGTCCGGCGAGCCCCGCGACGTCACCGCACAGACCTGGAACACCGCGGCCGGTGCCGTGCTGGACAAGCTCGGCACCCTCGACGACCAGGCCAACGACCGCTATCAGGACCGCGTCCGCCCTGTCGCGATGAACGTCATCCTCAAGGCTGCCGTCGCCGGCGTCCTAGGCCTGATGGCCCTGCTCCTCTCGCTCTTCCTGTCCGTGCGCATCGGCCGCGGCCTAATCCGCGACCTGCGCCAACTCCGCCTGGACGCCCACGAGGCGTCCGGTGTCCGGCTGCCCAGCGTGATGCGCCGCCTGTCCGTCGGCGAAGTCGTCGACGTGGAGACCGAGGTCCCGCGCCTGGAGTACGACAGGAACGAGATCGGCGAGGTCGGCCAGGCACTCAACACCCTGCAGCGCGCCGCCGTCGAAGCCGCCGTCAAACAGGCCGAGTTGCGGTCCGGGGTCTCCGAGGTCTTCGTCAACCTCGCCCGGCGCAGCCAGGTCCTGCTGCACAAGCAGCTCACCCTGCTCGACACCATGGAGCGCAGGACCGAGGACACCGACGAACTCGCCGACCTGTTCCGCCTCGACCACCTGACGACCCGTATGCGCCGCCATGCCGAGGGCCTGGTGATCCTCTCCGGGGCCGCCCCGTCCCGGCAGTGGCGCAAGCCGGTCCAGCTCATGGACATCGTCCGCGCGGCCGTCGCCGAGGTCGAGGACTACGAGCGCATCGAGGTACGCCGGCTGCCGCGGATCGCCGTCACCGGCCCCGCCGTCGCCGACCTCACCCACCTGGTGGCCGAACTCCTGGAGAACGCCACGGTGTTCTCCCCGCCGCACACCGCGGTCCAGGTCCTGGGGGAGCGGGTCGCCAACGGCTTCACCCTGGAGATCCACGACCGCGGCCTCGGCATGGCGGCCGAAGCACTCCTGGACGCCAACCTCCGGCTCGCCGAGACACCCGAGTTCGAACTCTCCGACACCGACCGGCTCGGCCTGTTCGTGGTCAGCCGGCTCGCCCAGCGGCAGAACGTCCGCGTCTCCCTCCAGCCCTCCCCGTACGGCGGCACGACCGCCGTCGTGTTCATCCCCGACGCCCTGCTGAGCGACGAGGTCCCGGACACCAACGGCATCGGCTTCCGCCTCGACCGGCCCCAGCCGACGAAGGAGGCCGAGTTCGAGGAGAGCCACCGCTCCGCGCTCTCCCAGGTGCCCATGAAGCTTCCCGGCCTGCCGCCCGCCCTCCTGGACGGGCCGGTAGAGCTGGAGGCCCCGGTCGACCTGGACGCCCTCGCCGGCTTCCCGAACGCGCTCGACGACGAGGACGCTGAGCGCGGCGAGGTCTTCCGCCCTCGCCGCCCGGGCCTCCGGGACGACCTGGCCCCCGTCCGCCCCGTAGACCCGCGCCAGCCGGTCTCCGAGGCCCACGACGGACCGCGCGGGGATGCCGACGCCCACCGGAGCGAACCGCTCCCGCTGCCCCGGCGCCGGACACCCAAGCTCGTCAGCTCCCACGGACGCCCGGTCGTCGAGCAGCGCTCCCGGCGGGACCCGGGGGATTCCTCGGACGGCGGCTTCGACGGCCTCTCCACGGCCCCGGGCGGAGCCGACCCGGAGGGCCCGGCCCCGCTGCCGGCCCGGCGGCGCGGAGACACGCCGCTACGGCGCCGTACCGACATGCCCGGTGCGCGCGGCGAATCCGCGGTGCCCCCGGCCTCCCCGGGGCGCGGACCCGCTGAGTCGCCCGGGGCCCCCGCACTGCCCAGACGCACCCGGCGTGCCGAGATCGCGTCCAGCATTCCCGACTCCGAGATCTCACCGGGCGGAACCGGACCCGACATCGGTGCGTTGCCAAGGCGTGTGCGCCAGGCCAACCTGGCCCCGCAGCTGAAGAAGGACCCCGAACGGCGCACCACGAGCCCGGCGGAGGTCGTGGAGCGCGACGCCGACGAGGTACGCAGCCGCATGGCCTCGCTCCAGCGCGGCTGGCAGCGTGGCCGCGAGGAGAACGCCGAGGGCGATGACGCCCAAGGCGGCACAGCACAAGGAACTAAGGGGGACGGTCGATGACCGCACCAAAGGCGACCGGCCACGACACGACCGACCAGCGCGGGCTGAACTGGCTCCTCGACGACCTCGTCGAGCGCGTCGCCAGCATCCGCAAGGCGATCGTGCTCTCCGGCGACGGTCTGCCCACCGGCGTGTCCCAGGATCTGACCCGCGAGGACAGCGAACACCTGGCCGCCGTGGCCTCCGGCTTCCACAGCCTCGCCAAGGGCGTCGGCCGACACTTCGAGGCAGGCAGCGTACGGCAGACCGTCGTAGAGCTCGACGAGGCCTTCCTGTTCGTGACGGCCGCCGGCGACGGCAGCTGCCTCGCCGTCCTCGCCGACGCGGACTCGGACGTCGGACAGGTCGCCTACGAGATGACACTGCTCGTGAAGCGGGTCGGTGTGCATCTCGGCGCCGCTCCGCGCACCGATCTGTCCTCCGGCGGGTAGTGAAGTGACATGAGCAGAGACGGTCAGGGAAGAGGCCACTGGTTCGACGACGAGGCCGGACCGGTCGTCCGTCCGTACGCGATGACGCGCGGCCGTACCACCAGCGCGGGACAGCACCGCCTCGACCTGATCGCGGTGGTGGTCGCGGAGTCCCGGGCGGACGACTCCGAAGCGGACCAGGCACTGTCCCCGGAACACGTGGACATCGTCGGTCTGTGCCGTGACGCCCCGCAGTCGGTCGCCGAACTCGCCGCCGAACTCGACCTGCCCATCGGCGTGATACGGGTCCTCATCGGAGACCTCGTGGACGAGGAACTCGTCCACGTCTCACGGCCCGTACCCCCGGCCGAACTGGTCGACGAGAGTATTCTCCGCGACGTCATCAGCGGCCTCCGGGCACTGTGAGCGGCGCGGAACCCGACCCGCCCCCCCCATCAAGCAGGACCCGCCCCCCCCATCAAGCAGGAGAAGAGATCGATGATCTTCGGGCGTTCTGAGCGAGGCAAGCCTCCGGTCGAGCCCGTCACGCTCAAGATCCTGGTGGCCGGCGGCTTCGGCGTGGGCAAGACCACCCTCGTCGGCGCGGTCAGCGAGATCAGGCCGCTGCGCACGGAGGAACTGCTCACCGAGGCAGGACGTCCGGTCGACGACACCAGTGGTGTGGAGGGTAAGCACACCACCACCGTGGCCATGGACTTCGGCCGCATCACCCTGCGCGAGGACCTGGTGCTCTACCTGTTCGGCACGCCGGGTCAGGAGCGTTTCTGGTTCATGTGGGACGAGCTCTCAGAGGGCTCGCTCGGCGCCGTCGTACTCGCCGACACCCGTCGCCTGGAGGACTGCTTCGCCGCCCTCGACTACTTCGAGCGGCGTTCCATACCCTTCGTGGTCGGCGTCAACTGCTTCGAGGGCGCCGCCCGTTACCCGGTGGAAGCCGTACGGCAGGCCCTGGACCTCGACCAGGACGTACCCCTCATGCTGTGCGACGCGCGCGACCGGTCGTCGGTCAAGGAGGTCCTCATCGAGGTCGTCCAGCACGCGATGGCCTACGGCGCGAAGCGCCGCCAGAGCGTCACCAGCTGAGCCGCGGGCGCGGCCCGTACCTCCGCCGACCGGGGTACGAGCCGCAACTCGTCGAAGGACGCACGCGCGCGTGCCTAGTTGTCGCCCTCCTCCAGCCAGCCGAAGCTCTTCTCCACGGCCTTGCGCCAGTTGTGGTACTCGCGGTCCCGCACCGAGGACTCCATGGACGGCGTCCACTCGACGTCCTTCTGCCAGTGCGACTTCAGCTCGTCCAGGCCGTTCCACACACCGGTGGCGAGCCCGGCCGCGTAGGCGGCGCCCAGGCAGGTCGTCTCGGAGACCTTGGGCCGGATCACCGGCACGTCGAGCACGTCGGCCTGATGCTGCATCAGCAGGTTGTTCTTGGTCATGCCGCCGTCCACCTTCAAGGTGGTGATCCGCACCCCGGAGTCCTGGAACATGGCGTCCACGACCTCCCGCGTCTGCCAGCTCGTCGCCTCCAGCACCGCGCGCGCGAGGTGCGCCTTCGTGACGTATCGCGTCAGCCCGGTGACGACACCGCGCGCGTCCGAGCGCCAGTAGGGGGCGAACAGGCCGGAGAACGCGGGCACGATGTACGCGCCGCCGTTGTCGTCCACGCTCTCGGCGAGGGTCTCGATCTCGTCGGCGCTGCGGATGATGCCGAGTTGGTCCCGGAACCACTGAACGAGCGCGCCCGTTATGGCTATTGATCCCTCCAGGCAGTAGACCGGCGCCTCGTCGCCGATCTTGTAGCCCATCGTCGTCAGGAGCCCGTTCTTCGAAGGCACCGGCCGGTTCCCGGTGTTGAGCAGCAGGAAGCTGCCCGTGCCGTAGGTGTTCTTCGCGGTGCCCACGTCGTAGCAGGCCTGCCCGAACACGGCGGCCTGCTGGTCGCCCAGGGCCGATGCCACGGGCACGCCCGCGAGTTGGCCGACCGCGGTGCCGTAGACCTCGGCCGAGGACCTGATCTCGGGGAGGATCGCCTCGGGCACGTTCATCGCGGAGAGGATGGACGGGTCCCACTGGAGGGTCTCCAGGTTCATCAGCATGGTGCGCCCGGCGTTCGTCACGTCGGTGACGTGCCGGCCGCCGTCGGTGCCGCCGGTGAGGTTCCAGATCAGCCAGGAGTCGATCGTCCCGAAGGCGATCTCACCGCGTTCGGCGCGGTCCCTGAGACCGGGCACGTTGTCGAGCAGCCAGGCCGCCTTGGGCCCGGAGAAGTAGCTGGCGAGCGGGAGTCCGGTCTGTTCGCGGAACCGGTCCGGCCCGTCCGAGCCGCCCAGTTGCTTGCACAGGGGGGCGGTGCGGGTGTCCTGCCACACGATGGCGTTGTGCACGGGTTTGCCGGTGGCGCGGTCCCAGAGGACCGTCGTCTCGCGCTGGTTGGTGATGCCGACCGCGCTGAGCTGGTCGGCGCGCAGTCCGGCCTTGGCGATCGCCCCGGCGACCACCGCCTGCACCTTGGACCAGATCTCGGTGGCGTCGTGCTCCACCCAGCCCGGCTTGGGGAAGATCTGGCGGTGCTCACGCTGGTCGACGGCGACGATCGCGCCGTCCTGGTTGAAGACGATGCAGCGGCTGGAGGTGGTGCCCTGGTCGATTGCGGCGACGAACTTGTCCGTCATGACGACCCCTTTGTCGTTTCCTTCGGATCCTTCAGAGGGCTGCTCTCGGAAGACTGCTCGAACACTGTTGTCAGAAGGCCGCGTTGAAGATGACTCCGGCGAGCGCTCCGCCGATCAGCGGCCCCACCACCGGGATCCACGCGTAACTCCAGTCCGAGGTCCCCTTGTTGGGGATCGGCAGCAGCGCGTGGACGATGCGGGGGCCGAGGTCTCGGGCCGGGTTGATGGCGTACCCGGTGGGCCCGCCGAGCGACAGACCGATGCCGACCACCAGGAAGGAGACGACCAGTACCGCCGTGCCGGACGTGCCCAGTCCCTTGGTGAGCCCGAAGGCCAGGATCGGCAGGACCAGCGCGACGGTCGCGATGATCTCCGTCATCAGGTTCGCCACGACATTGCGGATCGTGGGCGTGGTGGAGAAGATCCCGAGCGTGGGCTGCGCCATCTCCTCCTCGGCGTTGGCCTGGAACTGCGCGAAGTAGACCAGCCAGCACAGCACCGCGCCGAGCATGGCGCCCACCATCTGCCCCGCGATGTAGAGCGGGACCTTGTCCCACTTGCCGGTGTCGATGGCGATGCCGATCGTGACCGCCGGATTCAGCTGCCCACCGGACAGCGGCGCGGCCGTGTACGCCCCGGCCATCACGCCGAAACCCCATCCGAAGGCGATGACGATCCAACCGGAGTTCTGTGCCTTGGAGTAGTTCAGTACGACGGCGGCGACCACGCCGGCGCCGAAGAGGATCAGGATCGCGGTGCCGATGACCTCACCGACGAATATGTCTCCATTGCTCATGGCGGCTCCTAGGCCCTGGCCCGGGACGGTCGGCCCCGGTCCTCCGTGCAGGGTGCGGTTCCCTTGGCGACTTCGGCCGAAGGCAGGGAGGGTCCCGAGCCCCGCCCGGCGTCCGTGACGAGCGTGCCGTCGCAGCCGAGATCGCCCATGGGGGAGTGGGCCCGAGCGCGGGGCGGCCCGCGCGGCGCAGTGCCTGGTACGCCGAGAATGTACGGCGATGTCGACCGACACCGGGAAGTGTTCACCGGCGCCGAAGGAGCGTCAAGGTCGCGGACGGCAACGGTGACACCCGCCCTGACGGCCCCTGGAGCCCCGCAGGAGGCCGCCGGATCCGCTCAGTGTCCGTGCGGACCCGCCGCCGTGCGGGAGGCCCGTACGGGCGCCGTGGGGGCGCCGCACAGGATCTCGTACCCGTCCAGTCCCGCCCGGCCCAGTACCCAGCTCGTGCCGTCCAGCGCCTTCGCCGCCTTCTTCAGCGGAGCCAGTGACGCCGCCGCCTGCCGGTGGTCGGTCACACTGCCCGGCGCGCACAGCACGGTGGCCAGGGACAGCGTCACGGTCCGGCCGCCTGCCGCCCAGGGCACCTCCAGCACGGCTGCAGCCAGCGGCTCCAGCCCCTCCGTATCGGTGAGCACCAGGAAGTCGTCCCCGCCGATGTGCCCCACGCGTGTGTGCCCCGACGCCGTCAGCTGCAGCGATCGTCCGACCGAGCGGATCAACTCGTCGCCGGCCGCGAAGCCGGCCCCGTCGTTGACCTGTTTGAAGTGGTCGACATCCAGCCAGCTCAGCGCGAACGTCCGCCCGTCCGCGATCCGCCGGTCCACCTCACCGGTGATCGCGTCCGAACCGGGCAGCCTGGTCAGCGGATTGAGCCCCGCGGCCTCCTCCACCCGAGTCTCCGCCAAGGCCCGCACCAGATCCGCCAGTCGTACGACGCCCACGCACCGCCCGTACCGGTCGACGACCGCCACGTCGTCCGAAGTACGGTCCGCGTCGCCGACCGCGACCACGTCCAGGACCTCCCAGGCGGTCGCGTCGACGCCGACCGTCCGCGGCACGTCCCCGAGCCTGGCGGCGGGCCGGTCGGCGTACAGGGCGTGGCCGTAGCGCCCCGACATCGACAGCAGGAAGCGGGACCGGTGCACCGAGCGGACCGGCACCCCGTCCCGGTCCACGAGCACCACTCCGGAGACGTCGGGCGAGCCGGTCAGCAGCGCCCGTACCCGGCCGGCGGACGCGGTGTCGGGCAGCAGTGCGGCGGGCCGTACGAACTCCCGTGCCCACGGCCCCGACTGCGGCGTCATGGCGAGACCGGGGGCGCAGGGCGGAACGTATACGTCCGCCGCCGGAATCCGCGTCGGCGGCGCGAACAGCTCGCCCTGCGCCAACTGGGCCCCGGCCGACCGGGCCTGCGCGCACTGTGCCTCGGTCTCCACTCCCTCCACGGACAGCAGGGCGCCCAACTCCTCGCACAGGGTGCGCATGGCACGCACCGCGGCCGGCCGCTCCAGCAGCGACGCGTCGAGCTTGACCAGGTCGGGCGCGAGGTCCGTGAGCAGCCGCAGGGGTACGTCGCCGTCGCCGACGCCGTCGGCACTGATCCGGAACCCCTGGCCGCGCAGCGCGGACACCGCCTCCAGGAGCGCCCGTCGCGGCACGTGCGTGAACGGCGGGACGATGTCGACCGTCACCTCCCACGGCAGCCGTCCCGCCTCGCGGACGGCGCTGTGCAGGGCGGTGAGCCCGCCGAGGTCGGCGAGGGTGCCGGCGAACACATTGATGTGCAGCGGCAGCAGCGTCTCCTTGCGGGCGGCGGCGCGGACCGCCAACACGGCCAGCTTGCCGTCGAGTTCGGGATCGCGGCGGGCCTCGGCCAGGATGTCGCCGGTCTCCGGGCGGACCAGCACCTCCAGGCCCGCGATTCCACCGGTGGTCAGATTGACCACGGGCTGGAAGGCGAAGCGGAGAGTGTCCGTCCAGGAGCGCACGGCAGCATGATGACGCCACCGGTGTACGCCCAGGCCCAGTTCATAAGACGTTCACGCACCCGTGCGGGCCGCTCGCACCGGTGCGGCGGCACTCCACTGCTCACCGCACCGCCAGCACCGCCGACCCGTGCCCGAACAACCCCTGGTTCACGGTGATCCCCACCCGCGCCCCCGCGACCTGCCGGTCACCCGCGTCGCCTCTCAACTGCCAGGTCAGTTCGCAGACCTGGGCGATCGCCTGCGCCGGCACCGCCTCCCCGAAGGAGGCCAGCCCGCCGCTCGCGTTCACCGGTATACGCCCGCCCAGGGCCGTCGCGCCCTCCCGCAGCAGCTTGGCGCCCCCGCCCTCCGCGCACAGCCCCAGATCCTCGTACCACTGCAACTCCAGGGCGGTGGACAGGTCGTACACCTCGGCCAGGGAGAGGTCCTCGGGGCCGATGCCCGCCTCCTCGTAGGCCGCGCCGGCTATCGACGCCCGGAAGGTCCCGTCCGGCGGCGG
The DNA here is from genome assembly GCF_040655035.1 of Streptomyces sp. NPDC050549. Taxonomy (NCBI): domain Bacteria; kingdom Bacillati; phylum Actinomycetota; class Actinomycetes; order Kitasatosporales; family Streptomycetaceae; genus Streptomyces; species Streptomyces sp. NPDC050549. The sequence goes on along the minus strand of NZ_JBFAJD010000035.1, from coordinate 12,810 downwards.
CGCGCCCGCCGCGGAGTCGGTGGCGATGTCCGGGAGGTCCAGCACCGTGTTGGGATAGCGCGGGGTCACCGTGGACACCGCGCGGATCCGCACCGGGTCCGCCGACCCGTGCCGGCGAGCGAACTCCATGCTCGACAGCACCAGGGCGGCCCCGCCGTCCGAGGTGGCGCAGATGTCGAGCAGCCGCAGCGGATCGGCGACCACCGCCGAGGCGGCGACCTCCTCGGCGGAGACCCGCTTGCGGTAGCGCGCGTACGGATTCAGCGCGCCCAGGGCGGCGTTCTTCACCTTCACCTGGGCGAAGTCCTCCGGGGTGTCCCCGTAGAGGGCCATCCGCCGTCGCGCGTACAGCCCGAAGTACGTCGGGTTCGTCGCCCCGAGGACCCGGAAGCGGAGCCAGTCCGGGTCGTCGTGCCGGTCCCCGCCGGCCGGCCGGAAGAACCCCTTGGGTGCGGCATCGGCGCCCACGACCAGCACCACGTCCGCGAGCCCCGAAAGGATCTGCGCCCGCGCGGCGTTGACGGCCTGCGCCCCTGAGGCGCACGCCGCGTACACGCTCGCCACCCGGGCACCCTGCCAGCCCAGCGCCTTCGCGAACGTCGCGCCCGCCACATACCCCGGGTATCCGCCACGCACCGTGTCCGCGCCGACGATCGAGCCGACGTCCCGCCACTCCAGCCCGGCATCGGAGAGCGCCGCCCGGGCCGCCGCCGTCCCGTACTCGACGAAGCTCCGCCCCCACTTGCCCCACGGGTGCATGCCCGCGCCGAGCACCGCCACGTCCCCCGTCATGCCGTCACCCCCGCAGGCCGCCAGTGCCAGGTCGTCCAGGTCGTCTCCGTGTCCTCGTCGAGCACACCGGGGACGACCTCCACCTCCATGCCCACCGTCAGATCGGCGACGGTGACCCCGGGAACCGCCTGCCCCAGCACCACGATCCGCTCGGACTCCAGCTCCACAGCGATCAACGCGTACGGTTCCCACGGAAGTTCCGGATCGCTCACATACGGTGACGGTGGCCGGTACCGGCTGTCCGTGTACGACCAGATACGCCCGCACCGCGACAGCGGGAACTCCTCCAACTCGCCGCCCCGGCAGCCCGGATTGCGGCAATGGCCGTCCTCACGGGGGAAGAAGACCGAGGCGCACGCGGAACAGCGCGTGCCGAGCAGCCGGAAGGCGTCCCCGTCCCCGGTGAACCAATCGGTGACCACAGGTGTGCGTGTCCGCGACAACGTCCCTCCACAGCACTGGATCTGACGGAACGTCAGAAGTGTGCCACGGGCAACGGAAAATGAGCAGGGCGTTTCGGTGAACCATCGAGCCACCTACGGCGTCGTGATACCGGGAGGGACGGCCGGGGCCCACGGGGGTGGCTCCGGCCGTTTCCCGTTCCGCGCCCGGCCCCCGGAAAGACTCCCTCCGCTTGATCGGATACAGTCCGCCAGGTGTCCGAAACTCAAGGCTCCGTCCCCAACTCCACGCCGGACTCCCACTGTTCGAGCTGTGGATCGCCCTACGGAGAGGGCGTCTCCGGCTGGCCCCGCACCTGCCCGGCCTGCGGCACGGTCGCCTACCGCAACCCGCTGCCCGTCGCCGTCGCACTCCAGCCGGTGTACGACACGAAGGGCACCGCCCTGGTCGTCATCACCCGAACCGTCGCCCCCGCGCGCGGAGGCGTCGCCCTGCCGGGCGGCTACGTCGACCACCGCGAGGACTGGCGGCAGGCCCTCGTCCGCGAACTCAGGGAGGAGACCGGCATCGAGGCCGCGAGCCGCGACGTACGACTCGTCGACGCCATCAGCTCGCCCGACGGCCACCTGCTGCTCTTCGGAGTCCTCCCCGAACGCCCGGTCGAGACCCTGCCCAAGTCCGCCGCCACCGACGAGACGGAGGGCTGGCACCTGCTCCGCAGGCCTGAGGAACTCGCCTTCCCGCTCCACTCCGTGGCCGTCAGGGCCTGGTTCGAGGGCCGGTACATCTGAGGTCAGCCCTGGCCCAGCCCTCGCACCCGCACCGGGCAGGACGGCGCGCTCACGCCGTCCTCCGACTCCCGCTCCACGACCACCCGCCGGCCCTCCCAGCGGGCGACGTACCGCTCGATCTCCGGTTCGTCCCAGCCGTCGCCCGCGTCCGGCACCACCAGCCCGCCCCCGGTCCGCCCACGGGCGGGCGCCCACACCTCCAGCTCAAGCCCGCCGTCCGCACCGCGCACCGGCAGTACGGCACCCGCGCGCGCGAACACCGGAATCCGCGACAACGGGGCATCGACGAGAACCTGGGCCGGCCCCTCGTACGCCCGCTCCGTCTCCGTGTCGTACCAGCGCCCCCTGGGCAACTGCACCGCGCGCCGGTCCGACCCCGGATAGAGCACCGGCGCCACCAGGAGGCAGTCGCCCAGCAGGAAGGCGTCCTCGCAGTCCCGTAGCGCACGATCCTCCGGCGCACCCCACCACAGGGGCCGCACATACGGCGCCCCGGTCCGCCGCGCCAGATGCGCCAGCGTCATGAAGTACGGCAGCAGCCGCCGCCGCTCGACAAGCGCCACGCGCGCGTGCTCCAGCACGTCGGCACCGAACTCCCAGGGCTCCCGGCGCCCCGCCCGCAGACTCGCGTGCGTGCGGAACAGCGGCAGATACGCGCCCAGTTGGAACCAGCGCAGATACAGCTCGGGCGACGGACTCCCGTCGAAGCCGCCCACGTCCGGCCCCGAGTACGGCACCCCGCACAACCCCAGCCCCATCACCAGCGACAACGAGGCCCGCAGACCCGGCCAGCCGGTGGCCACATCGCCGGACCAGGTACCCCCATATGCCTGCATCCCGGCCCACCCGGAGCGCGAGAAGAGGAACGGCCGTTCCTGGGGGGCCAGTTCGCGCAAGGCCTCGTAGGCGGCCCTGGCCATGCACAGCGCGTACACGTTGTGCGCCTCACGATGGTCACCGCCCCGCCCCTCCAGGTCGTGCCGGGCCGAACGCGGAAGCGTCGACTCCCCGAAGGCGGCGAACGACGTGGGCTCGTTCATGTCGTGCCAGAAACCCGCGAACCCCAGCGCGAGCCGCTCCTCGTAGAGCCCGCCCCACCACCCCCGCACACGCGCGTGCGTGAAGTCCGGGAATACCGCCTCCCCGGGCCACACGACGCCCCGCACCAGCCGCCCCGACGCGTCCCGCACGAAGGCGTCCTCGGCCGTGCCACCGTCGTAGACGGCGTTCCCCGGCTCAGCCTTCACCGCGGGGTCGACGATCGACACCAGCCGGATGCCGTCCCGCCCCAACTCCTCGGCGAGCACCGGCAGTTTCGGGAACCGCTCGTGGTCGACTGTGAACACCTGGTGCTCGTCGTAGTGGTCGATGTCCAGGTGGACGGCGTCCAGGGGCAGATCGCGCTCCTGGTAGCCGGCGACGATCCGCCTGACCTCCTGCTCACTGCCGAAGCCCCACCGCGCGTGATGGTGCCCCAGCGCCCACGCCGGCGGCAGCGCGGGAGCACCGGTCATCGAGACCCAGGCGTGCAGCACGCGCGCGGGGCTGCCCACGATCACCCAGCAGCGCAGCGGACCGCCGTCCAATCGCAGCTCGGACGCCCCCGCCCGGTCGTGCCCGGAACCGGCACCCTCCTCGCCCTCCCGCAGCGTCACCGTGCCGTCCCAGGAGGTGTCGTGGAACACCAGATGCGTGGCCGCGTCGGCCACCACCAACTGCACGGGCATGGTGATGTACAGCGGATCGTCACCCGGCCCGAAGGCATGCCCGGGGTCGGTGTTCCACAGCCGGTACGTCCCGTCGCGCAGCCGGGGGCCCGAAGCGCGCCCGCCGAGCCCGAAGAACCGGGCGTCCGCGGCCACCTCCGACCGCTGCATCCAGCGCGCCGTGCCCCCGCCCACCGGCTCCCACCAGCGCGGGGGCAGATCCCGGCGCAGCGTCACACCACCGGGCGTACGCACCTCGACCGCACCGTGCCGCGACACGGCGACCGTCACCCGCTCCGCCACGACCCGCCAGCCGCCGTCCTTGTCCGGTTCCAGGACGGCCCGGGGGTCCGGCTCGGGGCACCGCCCGGCGAGCGCGTACGAGGGCTCCGGAGCGGCCCCGTCCCAGCCCCAGAAGACCGCCCCGTTCACGGCGACGGTGACGCGCAGCTCGGAACGGCTGAACCGGATGACTCCGCCACCGGGCCCGGGCTCCGCGTCCCGCACCGGCCCGGGCACACGCGCCCGCTCGGCCCCCCGTGCCGGCAGCCCGGTGGCATCGGCACGCCTCCTGCGCCACGCCGCCCGTACGGTACGCAACCCCTGCGCCGCCCCCGTTGAACCGACCACCTTCACCGAACGCACCAGGTCACGACCATCCATGCTGCTCACCCTGCCATTACGGGACCCCGATATCCGCGTCGTTCAACTTCCGTTCACCCGTGGTGGGACCACATCTTCACGGCACGGACCATGTGGAGCGTGCCCTGGTGCAGAAGTCGATCACATGGCATCGTCCGTGTCAGCCGCGTCACGCGCACACCCCCGCACGTGCGCGACCGACGCACACGACGCGCACAGTCCCGGGAGCCGCCCCATGTCGACCGCGAACCCCCTGCCGCTCTGGCAGCCAGATCCGGAACGCATCGCCCAGGCACAGGTCACCAGGTTCCAGTCCTGGGCGGCCGAACACCACGGAGCCCCCGCCGACGGCGGCTACACGGCGCTGCACCACTGGTCCGTCGACGAACTGGACACGTTCTGGCAGGCCGTCACCGAGTGGTTCGACGTCCGCTTCTCGACCCCCTACGCGCGCGTGCTCGGCGACCGGTCGATGCCCGGCGCGCACTGGTTCCCCGGAGCGACCCTCAACTACGCCGAGCACGCCCTGCGCGCGAGCGCGACCCGCGCGCACGAACCGGCCCTCCTGTACGTCGACGAGACCCACGAACCGCGCCCGGTCACCTGGGCGGAGCTCCGCCGCCAGGTCGGCTCCCTGGCCGCCGAACTGCGCACCCTCGGCGTACGCCCCGGAGACCGCGTCAGCGGCTACCTCCCGAACATTCCGCAGGCCGTCGTCGCCCTGCTCGCCACAGCCGCCGTGGGCGGCGTCTGGACGTCCTGCGCCCCCGACTTCGGCGCCCGTAGCGTCCTCGACCGCTTTCAACAGGTCGAACCGGTCATCCTGTTCACCGTCGACGGCTACCGCTACGGCGGCAAGGAACACGACCGCCGCGACACGGTCGCCGAACTCCGCCGCGAACTTCCCACCCTCCGCGCGGTGGTCCACATCCCCCTCCTGGGCACCGACGCCCCGGAAGGCGCCCTGGACTGGTCGTCCCTCACCTCGGCCGACGTGGAACCCGTCTTCGAAGAGGTCCCCTTCGAGCACCCCCTCTGGGTGCTCTACTCCTCGGGCACGACAGGCCTCCCCAAGGCCATCGTCCAGTCCCAGGGCGGCATCCTCGTGGAACACCTCAAACAACTCGGCCTGCACTGCGACCTGGGCCCCGAGGACCGCTTCTTCTGGTACACGTCCACCGGCTGGATGATGTGGAACTTCCTCGTCTCCGGCCTCCTCACGGGCACGACGGTCGTCCTCTACGACGGCAGCCCCGGGTACCCCGACACGGCCGCCCAGTGGCGTATCGCCGAACGCACCGGAGCGACCCTCTACGGCACTTCGGCCGCCTACGTCATGGCCTGCCGCAAGGCCGGCGTGCACCCGTCCCGCGACTTCGACCTCTCCAAGGTGCGGTGCGTCGCCACCACCGGCTCACCGCTGCCCCCGGACGGGTTCCGCTGGCTGCACGACGAGGTCCGCGACGACCTGTGGATCGCCTCGGTCAGCGGCGGCACGGACGTCTGCTCCTGCTTCGCCGGAGCCGTACCGACCCTCCCGGTGTACATCGGCGAACTCCAGGCCCCCGGTCTTGGCACCGACCTCCAGTCCTGGGACCCGAACGGCCACCCCGTGGTCGACGAGGTCGGCGAACTCGTCGTCACCAACCCCATGCCGTCCATGCCGATCTACTTCTGGAACGACCCCGAAGGCACTCGCTACCACGACAGCTACTTCGACACCTACCCCGGAGTCTGGCGCCACGGCGACTGGATCACGGTCACCTCCAGGGGCTCCGTCGTCATCCACGGCCGCTCCGACTCCACGCTCAACCGCCAAGGCGTACGCATGGGTTCGGCCGACATCTACGAAGCCGTCGAACGGCTCCCGGAGATCAAGGAGTCCCTCGTCATCGGCATCGAACAGCCCGACGGCGGCTACTGGATGCCCCTTTTCGTACACCTCGCCCCTGGAGCCGTCCTGGACGACGCCCTCCTGGGCCGCATCAAGCAGACGATCCGCGAGCAACTCTCCCCGCGCCACGTCCCCGACGAGGTCATCGAGGTCCCCGGCGTCCCGCACACCCTCACCGGGAAACGCATCGAGGTACCCGTCAAACGCCTTCTCCAGGGCACCCCGTTGGAGAAGGCGGTCAACCCGGGCTCCATCGACGACCTCGGCCTGCTGAGCTTCTACGAGGACCTCGCCCGCAAACGCGCCTGATCGCCCTCCCGCAGAGGCCGATCACCCTCCATAGGTGGCCTCGGACTCGCCCTCGCCGAGCACGGTGGCGAAGTCCGAGGCCAGCCGTACCGCATCGGCCGGTTCGAGCTCGGCGACGGAGATCCGTACCCCCGGCTCGGACGACAGCCGGAACCGCGCCCCCGCGGCGACCCACCAGCCGTACGACCGCAGCCCGTTGACCACGGCGGACTCGTCCCGCACCGGCACCCAGAGATTCAACCCGCTCACCCCGTACGACGTGATCCCCTGCACGCCCAGCTCCTCGCGGAGGGTCTCCCGCCGCAGTTCGTATGCCTCTTGAGCACGCGTGACCAACGCGCGCGTGCCGTCGTCCGTCATCAACCCATGGACGGTCTCCTGGAGGAGATGACTCACCCAGCCGGACGTCAGCAGCAACCGCCCGTCGTGCCGCGCCAAAGTGGTCCGATCGCAGGCCGCCGCGGCCCACCGCAGGTCGGTGCCGAGGAACTTGCTCACCGTCCGCACATGCACCCAGCGCGCCAACCCACCGGAAGCCAACGACCACAGGGGAGCGCCCGCCACGGCGGACGCGTGATCGTTCTCCACGACGAGCACCTCGGGCCCCTCCCGGAGCACCTCGACCAGGGCGTCGCGGCGCGCGGCCGAGAAGCTGCCGCCGTACGGATTCTGCGCCCGGGGACTGCACACCACGGCACGCACACCCGCCCGCAGCGCCACGCGCAGCGCATCGGGACGCAGACCCTCGTCGTCCACGGCGACCGGCACGCTCCGCAGCCCCAACGCCGTGACCAGATCCAGCAGATGGTGATAACCGGGGTCCTCCATGGCCACCGCGTCCCCGGGCCGCAATTCCACCGACAGCAACCGCCCGACCAGATCCAGCGCACCGTGCGCGAAGGTCACCTGCTCCACGGGCACACCGTCGCGTCCCAGCCAGTCCCGTACGACCTCCTCCAATCGCGCCAGCCGAGGCGTCGACCGGTGCGACCGCGCACCCGGGGACAGCCGTGAGGGCGGCACCAACGCGGGCAGGAAGAGGGGGTCGGGATGCCCGCCGGCCAGATCCCGCAGCCCCTCCGGGACCCGGGGCGGCCGTCGGGACGCCACCGTGGGGGCCTGTGCCACCACGGTCCCGCCCCGCCCGCGCGTGACGACGATGCCCCGCTGCCTCAACTCCTTGTAAGCGGTGGCGACCGTGCCCGGACTCACCCCGAGCTCGTCCGCGAGCCGCCGTACCGGAGGCAGTGCGGCATCAGGACCCAACACGCCCTCGGCCACACACCGTTCGACGGACGCGGCAATCCCCTTGGCCGTCGTACCACTGATCCCATATTGTATTGCCACGTAATCAACTATGTATCAATACATAATTTGACGCAAGGGGGAGCAGTGAGCCCGACCCGCCGCACAGCCGCTCGGCCGAAGCGCATACCCGGAGGACGCGACGGTCGCAGAATGCTCGCGATCGCCCTCGTCGACCGCACCGGCAGCGGCCTGTGGGCCTCCGTGTCCGTCCTGTACTTCACCTACGTCTCGCATCTCTCCGTCGCCCAGGTCGGCACCCTCGCCGCGATCGCCGGAGCCATCGGCATCGCCGGCGCACCCCTGGGCGGTTGCCTCGCCGACCGGTTCCCGCTCACCCGCGTGCTCACCGCCCTCCAGCTCCTGCGCGCCCTCGCCTCCTTCGCCCTGCTCACCACAAACAACTACATCCTCCTGATCGCCTTCTCGGCCGCCGGCGGCTTCGGCGACCGCGCCGCCAACGTGCTCACCAAGCTCTATGCCACCCGCGTGGCCGGACCGGACCGCATCCGCTACCAGGCCATCAGCCGCACCGTCGCCAACGCGGGCTGGGCCCTGGGCGGTCTCGCCGCAGCGGCCGCACTCGCCCTCGGCACAACCGCCGCCTACCACTGGCTCCTTCTCGGCGACGCCCTCTCCTTCGTCGCCGTCGCCACACTCACCGTGCGCTGCGGCGAACCCCCGTCACCACAGCGCGTCATCGCGACATCGACGGACGCGCCGCCCGCGAACAAGCCCCCGAACCCCTGGCGCGACCGCATCTACCTCGCCTACGTCGCGACCGAGACCGTCCTTTTCCTCGACGACGCCGTCTTCAAGGTCGGCCTGCCACTGTGGATCGCCCACGCCAGCGAGGCACCGCACGGCCTGGCACCCCTGCTGATGGTCCTCAACAACCTGATGGTCGTGGCCCTCCAAGTCCCCCTGGCCCGCTTCGGCACCACCACGACGGCCGCCCGCAACCTGCTGATACCGCTCTCCGCCGCCTTCGCCCTGGGCGGGACCACCCTGGCACTCTCGGCCACGGGCGGAGCCGTCACCGCGACGGTGCTCCTCACCGCCTCGGCAGTCGCCTTCACCATGGCGGAAATGCTGCACGCCACCGTCTCGTGGGAACTCTCCGTCGCCCTCGCGCCGGGTACCGCACAGGGCACCTACCTCGGCGTCCACGGACTCGCCCAGTCGACCCAGCGCAGCCTCGGCCCACTGGCGGTCACCGCGGCCATCGCCACCGGACCCCTCGGCTGGACGGCTTTCGGCGCCACAATCGCCCTGACCTGCGTGATTCAGCATCGCCTGGTTCGTGAGCCCCTCGCTCGGACGCCGTTGTCAGTGCCGCCGGTTACTGTGAGTGAGCATTGATCGACCGTGCACAGGGGGAAACATGGCGCACACCGACCACCAGACCATGCGACGCGTTCTGCGCCGCGAAATCGCAGGCACCATCGGCCTGTTGACCGACGAGCACGACTTCCGCGCCATGCGGCGCTATCGCAGCTTCACCTTCGACGACCACACCGCCTACCTCCGACAGGTGGAGGCACTTCTCAGGAGCCGAGCCTCCCAGGGCAGCCACACCAGCGTGGCCCTCTTCGACCCCCGGGAATACGCCGAGTTCTGCGCCGACAGCGGCCTGGACCCCGACAACCCGTCCAGCCGCACGCGCTTCACCGCCGAACTCGCCACCACCGGCCCCACCCTGCCCTACGAGGGCCAACCGCTCGCCGACCTCCTCCCGGCCCTCGTCGACGAGGCCGTCCGCCAGGCGACCTGGGAGTACGTGACCACACTCCTGGCGCGCCTCGGCACCTGCGCCACCTGCGGTGAAGACATCGGCCGCGCCGCCTTCACCCGGGCCTCCGGCCTCCTCGTCCGCATCCTCGACACGGCCCGACCCGGCAACCGACACCTGGTCTGCAGCGTGTCGGGAACACCGGAAACCATCGTCTGCGCCCTCCACGCCGACCAGGACGAGGACGGAGCCACCCACCTCGACGACGTCGAAGCCCTCGAATTCACCAGTGTCCTCGCCCTCGGCATCGCCACCCGAAGTCCCGGCGGCCTCGTCATGCGCACCACCAGCCCCGACACCACCGGCTGCATCTACGGCTGGCGCCTGCGCGGCGACGGCCTAGAACCCCTGACCGCCGGCGAGGTCTTCGACGCCTACTGCACCGACGTCGAATCCGGCGACCTCATCTCCCCGGAATCAGGCGTCGACTACTGCGTGCCGCCCGACCTCGGCGACCTGGAACAGCCCCCGGGAGGACACCACCACTGAACACGCCAGGGGCGCCCCACCCAGTGGTGGGGCGCCCCTGAACCAGAACCGACGGACGGCTTGGCGCCCGACTACTCGCCGGACAGCACCGTCTGAGCCGCCTGACGTGCCCCCTCGGCACTGTCCGCGGCCCGGGCCGCCAACGCGGCCCGCTCGCACTGAGCCAGCGTGTACTTCGCCAGCGTCGACCGCACATACGGGATCGAAGCGGCGCCCATGGAAAGGGAGGTGACCCCAAGACCGGTCAACACACAAGCCAGCAGCGGGTCGGACGCTGCCTCGCCGCAGACGCCACAGCTCTTGCCCTCGGCCTTCGCCCCCTCGGCGGACATCGCCACCAGGTCGAGCAGCGCGGGCTGCCACGGATCCTGCAACCGGGACACCGCACCCACCTGACGGTCGGCGGCGAAGGTGTACTGCGCGAGGTCGTTGGTCCCCAGCGACAGGAACTCGACCTCCTGCAGTATCGAGCGCGCCCGCAGCGCGGCCGACGGAATCTCCACCATCGCGCCGAACTTCGCCCGCAGGCCCGCCTCCCGGCACGCGTCCGCGAACGCCTTCGCGTCCGCACGGTCCGCGACCATCGGGGCCATGACCTCAAGGTAGACGGGCAGTCCCTCGGCGGCTTTCGCGAGCGCGGTGAGCTGAGTCCGCAGCACGTCGGGGTGGTCGAGCAGCGAACGCAGCCCGCGCACACCCAGGGCCGGGTTCGGCTCGTCGGCGGGCGTCAGGAAGTCCAGCGGCTTGTCCGCGCCCGCGTCCAGCACCCGCACGACGACACGCCCCTCGGGGAACGCCTCGAGCACCTGCCGGTAGGCCTCGACCTGCTTCTCCTCGGACGGCGCGCTCTTGCTGTCGTCCAGGAAGAGGAACTCCGTACGGAAGAGCCCCACACCCTCGGCCCCCGCCTCCAGCGCGGCCGGCACGTCAGCAGGACCGCCGACATTGGCGAGCAACGGCACCTTGTGCCCGTCGGAGGTGGCACCCGGCCCCGTGGAAGCGGAGAGAGCGGCCTTGCGCGCCGCAGCCGCGGCCTCCAGCTCGGCCTTCTTCTCATCACTCGGGTTCACGAAGATCTCGCCGGTGCTGCCGTCCACGGCGACAACCGTCCCCTCGGCCAGCTCACAGGCCCCCGGCAGCGCCACCACAGCGGGCACACCGAGCGCTCGCGCCAGAATCGCGCTGTGACTGGTCGGCCCACCCTCTTCGGTGACGAAACCGAGTACGAGAGCGGGATCCAACAGCGCAGTATCGGCGGGCGCAAGATCACGAGCGATCAGGACGTAAGGCTCGTCGCTGTCCGGAACACCCGGCATCGGCACCCCGAGCAACCGGGCGACGATACGGTTTCGCACGTCGTCGAGGTCGGCCACCCGGCCGGCCAGATACTCACCGGCATTGGCCAGCAGGTCACGGTAGGCGGCGAAGGCGTCGTACACCGCCCGCTCGGCCGTGCTGCCGACCGAGATACGGCGCTCCACGTCCGTCATCAACTCGGGGTCCTGGGCCATCAAGGCCTGGGCCTCGAGCACCGCCTGGGCTTCGCCCCCCGCCAGATTGCCGCGCGCCATCAGGTCGGCCGCCACAGCGTCCACGGCTTGGCGGGCGCGCCCCTGTTCACGCTCCGCGTCCTCCACCGGAATCTGCTTGGCAGGCGGTTCCAGAACCGCCGTCCCCATGTGCCGAACCTCGCCGATCGCCACACCGTGGCTCACACCGACGCCTCGCAGCGTTGTCTCCATCTCACCCGTCTCCGATAGTGCGGCGGGTCCCGCCGCCGCGGTGGTTGTCCTGGACACCGTCATACGACGGCACTGACGTCACTCCCAGGAGAAGAGCCTGTCACCGGCCTTCACATCGCCGTCCTCGCGGAGTTCGGAGAGGGACTCGGCAGTGGCCTCAAGAGCCACGATCGGGCACACCGGGGACTTGCCGGCGGCCTCTACGGCGGCCGGGTTCCAGCGCACGACACTCTGACCCCGGGTCACGGTGTCGCCCTTGTTGACGAGCAGTTCGAAACCCTCGCCATTGAGCTGCACGGTGTCGATACCGAGATGCGTCAGCACACCATGCCCCTCGCTGTCCACGACGACGAAGGCGTGCGGGTGGAGGGAGACGATGACTCCGTCCACGGGAGAGACGGCCTCAGAAGGCTCACGTACGGGGTCGATGGCCGTGCCGGGGCCGACCATGGCCCCGGAGAAGACCGGATCGGGCACCTCAGTCAATCCGATGGCCCGTCCTGCGAGCGGGGACGTCACGCTGGTCATGGGAAGCCTCCCAGGGGTGAATGTGTGATGAGGCCGTCACTGCCTGTCCCGGACGGCACACTGAGCAGCAGGGTATGTCATATGTAGTACCGGTTCCGCCCGAGAGGTCTGGATTAGTGGTCTAGACCACACCTCTAATCGATTTGCACCTGCTCTACGGCCGCATGTACAGTCGTACTCCTGCTTGAGGCCGAGCGACGCGACCAAGCGTCTTTGCTTGGCCTGGCAGCACCCAACTTGTCAGATCCTATCTCGGGGTCACCTTCTGCGTGCTCGCAGGATGGTGGTCAGGGGGTCGGAAAAACACTGATAGAGTTTGGAACACCGAAGGGAAAAGCCCGGAGGAAAGCCCGAGAGGGTGAGTACAAAGGAAGCGTCCGTTCCTTGAGAACTCAACAGCGTGCCAAAAATCAACGCC
>NZ_JBFAJD010000034.1:0-108360 GCF_040655035.1 Streptomyces sp. NPDC050549 | reverse complement strand
CCTTGCCAACGGCGCCGCCATGACAGCCATACCCAGAACCCCTGGGCCCTCCGATCTTACGAATGACCAGAGCAACCACCCTTGAAAGGTAGGACGACCATGACCTCCTCCTTCCGTCCCGTCGACCGCCGCACCATGCTGCGCGGCACGCTGGCCGCCGGCGTCGGCGTCGCCTTCGGCCAACTGCTGTTCTCGGGCACCGCGCAGGCCTATTCCTGGTCGCGCACCCTGGAACAGGGCGCCACCGGCGCCGACGTGACCGAACTGCAGATCCGGATCGCGGGCTGGGCGGCGGACAGCGCCAGCCACAGCCGGGTGAGCATCGACGGGGACTTCGGCCCCGGTACGGCGGCGGCCGTGAAGCGGTTCCAGACGGCGTACGGCCTCACCGCCGACGCCAGCGTCGGGCCCAACACCCAGGCGAAGCTGAACGCGCTGGAGCAGTCGGACGGTTCCACGCTCCACTTCAACTGGAGCGAGTTCTACAACCAGACGGACGGCACCTTCAACGGCGGCAAGCTGAGCGCGTCGCAGGTGAAGGAGAACGTCCGCCGCTGCATGTACAAGCTGGAGGCGCTGCGCAAGAAGCTGGGCGACAAGCCGATCACGGTCAACTCCGGCTTCCGCAGCATCGCGCACAACGCCGACGTCGGCGGGGCCAGCGACAGCATGCACCTGTACGGCACGGCGGCCGACCTCGACGTGTCCGGGGTGGCCACGAAGACCGTCTACCAGAAGGCGGAGACCTGCGGGTTCTCCGGCCTTGAGACGTACACCGTCGACCACCAGCACGTCGACAGCAGGGCCGACCTCGGCCGTGACTGGTGGTGGGAGGACGGCACCGTCTGACGCCGCTCTCGGGGGAGCGGAGTTCCGGGTGCCGCGGCGGCGGTGCCCGGAACTCCGGGCCGGCCTCAGCTCTTCGGTGTGCTCTTCAACGCCGCCTCGCAGGAGGGCCAGTCGTGGAAGTCGTGCTCGGCGCTCCACAGCCGGTGGGCCGCCTTGATGTTCCACTCCGGGTCGAACGCCCGCAGTGGTGTGCCGCCGAGTTCCTGCAGGCGGCGGTCGGAGATCTGGAACACGCCCCAGTTGCGGCTGCCGTTGGTGTTGGGCAGTACGTACAGCGGGTCGAGGAACGACGCACAGCGGGCGACGGCCACGGCGGTGTCGGGATCCTCGGTGAACACCTCGCGGATCAGCTTCGCCACCTTCGCCGGGGGCCGGGTCGTCATGCTCACCTTCTGGGCGTAGAGCGCCTTCTTGGTGGCGTCGTCGACCACGTTCGTGGCGGGCAGACCCGCCAGCACCTGGAACGCGGTCACTCTGCGCAGGGTCTCCGGCCCGAAGTCCCCGTCGATGGCGAGTTTGCCCTTGGCCCGCGCCAGCAGGGTCTGTACCTCGCGCACACACTCGTCGTGCTGCCCCATGCTCACCGTCCTGCACGCAGGTGAGTACAGCAACTCACCGTCGGCCGTCGACGAGTCGTCGGTGGAACTCCCGGGCAGCCACACGAAGCCGGCCACCAGCAGGACCGCAACCACGGCGGCGAGTATCGCGAACCGGGAGGACAGCTTCTCGGGCACCCGGGACCGGCGCTGCATCCCCGCCTTGTCCGGGGTGTTCTTGTTCTCGGGCGGGGTGACGTCTTCCGGTCCGGGGTCCTCTCCCCCGGGGCTCGCCTGCGCGGGCACGGCGGATGCGACCGGTTCCCGTTCCGACTCCGGTTCCGGGTCCGGGTTCTCCTTGGCGGTCGCGGCCGGTGCGTCCCGGTCGGTGTCCGCCAGCGCCCACAACCGGTGGAGTTCGCGGAGTTCCTCCGGGCTGGCGCCGCACACCTTGGCGAAGGAGTGCACCACCCGGTAGTCCGTCGGGACGCCGAGGCCGGAGCAGTACCGGTGCAGACTGGACCCGCTGACGCCCGCCTCCTTGCCGAGGCGGTCGTAACCCCGGCCACTGCGGTCCTTCAGCATCCGAAGGTGGGCGGCGAACTTTTCGGTATGCGGCGAGGCAGCCACACGTCCCCCCTTGCTCAAGCCTCTACTGACGGGTAGAAACTACACCGCGCGCAGGAGTGCGTGCGCCCCCTTCGTCGCCGCGCCGGGGCGCCAACCTTCTTGCCTGTGACGGTATTTGACAGTGTGTCAATCAGTGGCGGGAGCTCCTGACGTCCGCCCCCTGCGACCGCTCGCCGCCACCAGGGCGATCACCGCCAGCACCGCCAGGAAGACGAGTACCAGGAGCAGCACCGTCAGGACGGTGGGGTGATTCCACAGGGCGAACAGCAGGGCCAGTAGCAGCAGGAAGCCGATCGTGAGCCGACGCCGGTTGTCCGCCGTCCACGTCCCCACCCGACCGGTCCGGATGTCGTGGGCGTCCGCCCAGCGGGCCACGGAGTCGGCGGTGCGCTCGGAGCCGGTCCGTACGGCCCGTGCCCCTCGGCCCGGCCCCACGAAATACGCGCCGAGGGCGACGACCACGCCGAGCACGATCACGGTGCGCAGCGTGACCCGCAGGAAGTGCAGGAGGTGGTCGAAGACGGCTGCGGCAGCCGCCTCCGACTGCACCTGCGGGGGCAGATGGTCCAGGTAGTAGTGGCGGGCGACGACCAGGCCGATCGCGACGATCAGGGCGGCCCCGGCGGCGCCCAGGGCGGTCTTCGCCAGGGCGCGTCGGCGCCCGTACGCGAGGAACACTCCCGCCGCCCCGAGGACCACCGTCAGCACCGGCATCCAGGTGCCGGCCACGTCGAGGGCGTGCGCGGCGTTCTGCATGCGCTTGAGCTGATCGGACTTGAAGAGAACCATCTGCTTGTCGACGTCCGGGATGTTCGCGGCCGGCGACACACCGGCGTCGACGAGCTCCTGCTTCACCCGGTCGACGGCGGTGCCGACGTCCAGTGTCACGGTGCCTTCCTCGACGCCTACCGCGCCGCGTCCCTTCCCGGTCAGGGCGTGCACCACGGCCGCGTGGGCGGCACGGTTGGCCGAGGTCCACACCTTCTCGAACCTGTCGCTCCGTACGAAGCGCGTGGCCACTTTGTCCGCCGCGCCGGTCACGGCCGCGTCCAGTTGCGGGGCCAGCCCCCGCACCGCCCGCGCCGCGGTGGGCGGCAGGCCCTGCGACTGCAGCCAGGCCGCGAGTTCGGCGGTGGCACGCTTGCCGTCGACCCGTACGTCGACGGCCTGGACGATCCGGTTGCGCGCGGCATCCTCGATCGCGGGGTCGGAGGCGAGGGGCTTCACCGTGGCGACGTAGCGGTCCGTGTCGAGGACGATGTCGTGCACCCAGACGGTCAGCACCGACACGGGGACCAGAACGCAGGTGAGGACGATCAGAACCGCCGAGGCGACCTTCCGTACGATCCGGCCGGCCGGCGGCGGGCCCTCCGGGGCAGGGGCCTGTGATGGTTCCCGCGGGCTGGTCATCCGTCCTCCAGGCGTGGGGCGCGGCCTGTTGTGGCTGCCGTTGGTATCCATTGCTCCCGATCCCGGAGCATGCGGCATCCGGGGTGCGCCATCCGGAGTGCCCACAGGGGCACGGCACCCGTTCGTCGTGTCGATACCGGGCACGCGGGTGCCAGGTCGGATCATGCACAGGTCGGTACGTTCGATCCCGATTGGTGCTCAATGTCGGAAAATGGATCAGACGGACGGGGCTGCGCTCCGTCGCGGGGCGAGTCGCCGCAGCAGGTGACCGCGACCGTGCCGTCCGCAGCCCCGGCCGACGCCTGGGCGGTCGGCATGGTGCACCTGCCGGGCGGTCCGTTCCTGATGGGCGCGGAGGACGACCGGGTCGCTCCCGAGGACGGGGAGGGACCCGTTCATCGGGTTCGCCCCGCCCCCTTCTCGATCGACCGCTGTGCCGTCACCAACGCGGAGTTCGGGGAATTCGCCGACACGACCGGGCACATCACGGACGCCGAACACCACGGCTGGTCGTTCGTCTTCGCCGGGCTGCTGCCCGACGACTTTCCGGACACCCGCTCGGTCGCCGGGGCCCCCTGCTGGCGACAGGTGTACGGGGCGTACTGGCGCCGCCCCGAAGGCCCAGGCTCCGAGGTAGACGAACGCGCCGAACACCCGGTCGTCCACGTCTCGTGGAACGACGCCACCGCCTACGCCGCGTGGGCGGGAAAGCGGCTGCCGACCGAAGCGGAGTGGGAGTACGCCGCCCGCGGCGGTCTCGAACAGATGGTGTTCCCCTGGGGCGACGAGCTGGAGCCCGGCGGCGAGCACCGGATGAACGTGTGGCAGGGCATCTTTCCCGACCGCGACACCCGCGCGGACGGCTGGTACGGGACGGCACCCGTCACCACGTACCCGCCGAACGGACACGGCCCGCACAACATGTGCGGCAACGTACGGGAGTGGTGCGCGGACTGGTACTCGCCGGCCTACTACGCGCGCTGCGCGCCGGACGATCCGCCCGGCCCGCCGTTCGGCGTGCAGCGGGTGATCCGAGGCGGGTCCTACCTGTGCCACGCCTCCTACTGCCGCAGCTACCGCGTCGCCGCCCGCAGCTCCAGCACCCCCGACAGCAGCACCGGCAACCAGGGGTTCCGCTGCGCCCGCGACGCCACGCTGGTGAGGTCCCGGTGAGCGGTGGCAGCACGTGGGCGGCGGCGGCCATGGCCACCGTCACGGCGGGGTACGCACTCGTCTCCCGGCGGCTCTCCACGACCGCCGTGTCGGGGCCGATGGTGTTCGCCGGCTTCGGGGTGGCCATCGGCCCGGTCGGGCTCGGCCTCATCGACCTGGAGCACGACGCGGGACCGTTGCTCACCCTGGTGGAAGCGGCCCTGACACTGGTCCTGCTGACCGACGCGATGTCCGTACGGCGCAGTGATCTGCGGGTAGGCGGCTTCCTCCCCGGCCGGCTGCTCGGGATCGGGCTGCTGTTGACCATCGGGGCGGGCTGGCTCCTGGCCTGGCCGCTGCTGCCGGGGCTGAGCGTGTGGGAGCTGGCGCTGGTCGGGACGATCCTGGCGCCGACGGACGCGGCGCTGGGCAGGACCGCGGTCTCCAGTCCGCGGGTCCCGCCGCTCGTGCGCAGCGGTCTGAACGTCGAGAGCGGCCTCAACGACGGGATGGCGCTGCCCTTCTTCCTGCTGTTCCTCGCGGCTCTGCCGGGAACCCACGCCTCGGAGGAGGGCGTTGCCGGGGTCTTCTGGCGTGCGCTCGTGGTCAGCACCCTGCTGGGGCTGGCCGTCGGAGGCTTCGGCGGATGGTTGTTGTCCCGGTCGCACCGGCGGGGGTGGGTCGGCGGGACCTGGCGTCAGCTGTTCGTCCTTGCCCTGGCGGCGGGCTCGTACACGCTGGCGGTCGTCGTCGACGGGAGCGGGTTCATCGCGGCCTGGGTGGCGGGCTTCGCCCTCGGTGTCTCCCAGCGGCGCTCCACGGCGGCGGAGCCTGTGGACAATCGCGCGGACACGGCGCGGCTCGCCGGGCAACTGGCCGAGTTCCTGGCGTCGTTGAGCTTTCTGGTGTTCGGTGCCGTGCTGCTCGGGCCGGCTCTGGAGCACCTCGACTGGCGGATCGTCACCTACGCCGTGCTGAGCCTCACGGTGGTGCGCATGGTGCCCGTCGCCGTTTCCCTGATCGGGAGTCGGCTGGCCCTTCCCACGGTCGGCTACATCGGGTGGTTCGGACCTCGTGGACTCGCGTCCGTCGTCTTCGGGCTGCTGGTGGTGGAGGAGAACGTCCCGGGGGTTCGGCTCATCGGCCGGGTCGTCGCGGTCACCGTCGCGCTGAGCATCCTGCTGCACGGGATGTCCGCCGTGTTCCTCGCGAACCGGTACGGCGCCTGGCATCGGAGGGCCGCCGCCGCGCGGCCGCACTTGCGTGAGGGGACGCCGGAGGGGAACTCCGGCACGCGGTAGGGCAGGGACGAGCTACGGAGGAATCATGGATGACGACGAAACAGGGCATCGCGGCAGCAGGACGCAGCGGTGGGCGGCCCGACTGGCGATCGCGGCGGCCGTGGTCGCGGTGGCTCTGCCTCTCGTGGTGGCGGGTTTCAGGAGTCTGGGGCTCGCCGCCGTCGCGCTGGCCGGGCTCGCCCTGAGCGCGGCCGGGCTGTGGTGGGCCCTCAGTCGGAAGCGTCTGGTCAGGTGGCTCGCGGTCGCATTCGCCGTGGCCGTACAGGGGGCGGTGATCGCGCTTTTCGTGACTGTCGGCCTGTTCTGGCTCGTGATCGTCGTTCTCGTGTTGTGGGCCGTGGTCTGTTTCGAGGGCTGGGCCGCGCTCGCGGAGGACGGCGGACGTGTCGCTCCGGTCGAATACCGCACTCCCGCGCCCGAGCGCCCGTTCCTCATCATGAATCCGCGCTCGGGCGGCGGGAAGGTCGGGAGGTTCGGCCTGAAGGAGAAGGCCGAGGCCCTGGGCGCCCAGGTCGTGCTGCTCGACCCCGCGCACCCCCGGGACGTCGCCGCGCTCGCCCGGGACGCGCTGGCGAACGGTGCGGACCTTCTCGGCGTGGCGGGCGGAGACGGCACGCAGGCCCTCGTCGCAGGCGTGGCGGCGGAGCACGACGTCCCCTTCATGGTGATCTCGGCCGGTACCCGCAATCACTTCGCCCTCGACCTCGGGCTCGACCGCGAGAACCCCACCACGTGCCTCGACGCACTAACCGACGGTGTCGAACTCCGCGTCGACCTCGGGCGCGTCGGAGAGCACACCTTCGTCAACAACGTGTCGTTCGGCGCCTACGCCGAGGTCGTACAGAGCCCTGCCTACCGGGACGACAAGATCGGCACCATCCTCCGGATGCTGCCGGACATCCTCACCCATCACACCGGCTCCCGGCTCATGGTCCGGGGCGCGGGCGTCAGCATCGACTCCCCCCAGGCCGTGCTCGTGAGCAACAACCCGTACAGCACGGAGGACCCGGTGGGTCTGGGACACCGGGAGCGGCTGGACACGGGCGTCCTCGGAGTACTGGGCGTCAACGTCGACAACGCGGCCCAGGCGGCCGAACTGATCCGTGGCAGACGCTCGCCCGGGCTCACCGTCGCGACCGCGCCCGCCGTCGTCGTCCATGCCGACGCGCCCGAGGTGGAGGTCGGAGTCGACGGCGAGGCGCTCTCCTTTCCGACCCCCGTCCGCTGCGCGATCCAACCTCGGGCCCTGCGCGTACGTGTCCCCCGCAGCCGCCCCGGCGTCCCCCGGACGCGGCCCCGTCTGGACTGGCGGCGACTGCGTGATCTGGCGCTGGCGCACGGCCGAGTCACCGGCGGCGCAAGTACCACACCAGCGCGGTGATCGCGGCGACGCCGAAGACCGCGAGCACCATCACGCTCCAGTGCTGGTCACCGAAGCGAAGGTCGGCGGCCAGCACGACTCCCACGATCACGACCGGCACCAGGCACGCCAGCAGGACCCGCACCGTCACCAGGAGAAGCCCAGGGCGCAGTGTGGCCCGTCGCCCCGCAGGACCGCCCTGAGGCAGCACACCGGTCCCGCCGTGCAGCGCGAAGTGCCGGGCGGCGACAACAGCGAGTTCGTTGGTCGCGCGCCGGTACGTCCCGGCGCAGACCGGAACCCAGACGAACGGCACCACGAAGCCGACGAGGACCAGCGCGATCGTGCCCACCCACAGCGTGGCACTGCGCAGCCTTCCGCGCGGATGTTCCTGCGGCGTGACCAGACCGATGAGGTACGCCAGTCTCCTGACGGTGCTCCACCAGCCGGCCTTCGCCTCACTGCCCCCGGCCGCAGGACCTGCCTGCCGCAGCGCCTCCTCGGCCTGCACGACGGTCGGATGGACGCCCTGGATCACGAGCAAGTCGGCCACGACCGTTTCGTCCGCTGGGTCGCGGCCGGACAGGACCGCGAGTTCGAGCACCATCCGCACCTGGGCGAGCAGCGCACCGCAGAACGCGATCGGCAGCAGCGCCATGAACGGGCCGCCCAGGAAAGAGCCTTCCACTACGGATGTGCGAACTCCCCGGCGCACCACCTGGTGTGCGCGTTCCGCGGTGTCCGCCTGGTGTTCCGGTCCCCCGGGCTGTCGCCGGGCCATCCGCTCCGCGGCCGGCGGGCCGAGGAGGTCCACCGCGAACTCGGCCATGCGCTCCGGCATGTGCCGCGGATCCGCTCGGACCGTACGCAGCAGTTCCCTGGCCGCGCCGGGAGTATGACGCCCCGCTGACTCGCCGTCCTTCACCTGCCGCACGCTAGCCAACCCGGCGCGTCTTTCCGCTTCGTCGATCCGTCTCACCGGCTGATTCACCCGGATGAAGCGCACATGACGCGAGCCCCTGAAGGCGGTGGCGGCCTCTCTGTGCGAGGAATGGACTGTGAATCGTAAGCAGCTCGGGGACTGGGCGAGGGCGGCTCAGGACATGCCCCGGCGGACACCGGTGATCGGGCGGATGCTCGGCCGGCTGATCAGCGTGAACTGGATGGACGCCAGCGCCCGGCTGGCGGCCCAGACGTTCCTCGCGGCACTACCACTGCTCATCGTGGTGGCCGCGTTCGCGCCGAAGGCCGTGAAGGACGTGCTGGTCGACTCCGTCCACGCCATGCTCGGCAATGACGCGCCGGTCGACGACATCGAGAAGACGTTCGGCGCGCAGGGCAACACCAAGGAGACGTACGGAGCTGTCGGCATCGTCGTCACGCTCATTTCGGCGACCGCCCTCAGCCGCGCCCTGCAGAGAGTCTGCGAACGCTGCTGGGATCTGCCCAAGGCCGGCACCCGAATGGCCGCATGGCGGTGGCTGGCGTGGCTGCTGGGCTGGCTGGCCACGGTGCTGTTGCAGGCTCCGCTGCGCCACGGCTTCGGAGGCGGCACCTGGCTCGGTGTCCTGCTCTCGCTGGCGATCTCCGTATTGCTGTGGTGGTGGACGCAGCATCTGCTGCTCGCGGCGCGCATCGGCTGGCTGCCGCTGCTGCCCGGAGCCGTTCTGACGGGCGTCGGCATGGTGGTGTTCGTCTATGCGTCGGGCCTGTTCATGCCGGCGACCATGAAGCGGAGCATCTCCCAGTTCGGGTCTCTCGGCTATGTGTTCACGCTGCTCTCGTGGCTGATCGGGTGCAGTTGCGTGGTCGTCGCCGGAGTCGCGCTGGGCCAGGTCACCGCGGTTTCGGGGCCGTTCCCGCGGTGGCTGGGCACTCCTGGGGAGAGCGAGGAGTCGTAGGTCCGTCAGCCCCTGAGGATGCGGTCCTTCTGGACGGCGAACTCCTCGTCCGACAGCACGCCCTGCTCATGGAGCTTGCCCAGGCGTTCCAGGTTCGAGATCTCCTCGTCCGTCAGGCCCGAAGACGCCTGCGCGGAGGCTTCCGCGTCGGGCACGGTCTGCTGTGCGGCGACACGCTCGGCCCGGTGCCGGGCGACCCTGCCGGAGACCGCGCTCGCGGTGCCGGCGGCCACCGCCGTACGGGCGGCCACGCCGACGAGGCCAGGACGATCGCGACGCGCCAAACGGCGACCCAGCATGGTACTCACCTTCCCCTTCCGGTCCGTGTTGCCGCCTCAGACGGCGTCCTCGTACGCCCGCTCCACCACTTCGGCAGGGATGCGCTCATGGGCGACGAGCCGGCCCCCGGCACGGCGGACCGCGCCCGCCATCCCGGCTGCCCATGTGTCCTCCCACAGGAGGAGGGCCGCCGACGAGTCCGGCGGGAGTTCCCCGGCGACCAGGGCGAGGTCCTCCCGGGTGAACAGCCCGCCGACCTCGCCGTCGATGTCGTCGAACACCGATGCCTCCGTGGGGTCGAGGGCGTCGAGTTCGATGTAGGAGACCGCGCCGTCCGGATTCTTCTTGACGAAGGTCAGGTCGAGGATCCGCACGGTGCCGCTCGCCACGAGAGCCCTCAGCTCCGGTGCGATCTCGCCCCGGAAACGGTTCCCGGGAAAGGCGACGACCACGTATTCGACAGGTCCCACGTCCATGACTGTGCCCCTTCCTCACCCACCGTCAGCCGGCGAGCACCTTCTCCTTGGCCTGCTCGTACTCGGCGTCGGTGATGTCCCCGTGGTCGTGCAGGCCGGCGAGCTTCGAGAGCTCCTCGACGTGGCCGCCGGGAGTGGGCGTGGCACCGCCGGTACCGGCGGCCTCTCGGACGTAGGCCTGGAATTCCTGTTCGTTCCTGCGGGCCCTGCGCATCTCGCGCTCGCCCATGCCCTTGCCACGGGCGATGAGGTACACGAAGCAGCCGAGGAACGGCAGGACGACGCAGAAGACCGACCATCCGGCCTTGCCCCAGCCGCTCAGCGAGTCGTCCCGGAAGATGTCGCCGAAGATGCGGAAGAGCAGCATGAACCACAGGACCCAGAGGAAGACCCACATGATGGTCAGGAAGGCGTTCAGCAGCGGATAGTCCATGATCCTTCTCCTTGGTAGGACGTCATGGGCACTGGCTTGATCACTGGCGTCCCATGGCGATATGGATCCGGTCCTCGGGCCGGATGAAGTGGTCCGCGTCGTTGGGCCCGGTGTCGACCTGGACCCAGTGGATGTCTCCGGTGAACACGCCGTCGGGGCTCACGTAGTCGGGGGCGACCGGAGTGCCGGTGTCAAGGCCCACGTCGGCGGTCTCGTCGGCGGAGAAGAGGAAGGTGCCCTCGTACAGCGCGGGTTCGTACTGGTTGGTCTCGCCGCCGATGAAGCCGTAGAAGTACTCGAAACCGCCGCCACCCGTGGGCCAGGCGTCGAAGGGGCCGACCGGGCTCGTCTGCCACACCGGAACCTCGTGACACTTGCCGAACTGGGCGGTGGAATAGCCGTTGAGCTCGAGGATCTCCGCGAGAGGCGCCTTCGTGTTCGGGCGCGTCGAGTTGCAACCGGGGGCGGAGGTGGCGATCTCGGTGACGCCGCCCATGCCCACGGAGTGGTGGTTGCGGCCGGACAGCAGCGCCGCGCGGCTCGGCGAACACAGGGCGGTGGTGTGGAAGCGGATGCAGCGCAGGCCGTTGTGTGCCAGGCGGTCGAAGACGCGGGTCTCGCACGGGCCGCCGAAGGTGCCGGGGGCGCCGAGGCCGACGTCGTCGAGCATGATCAGCATGACGTTCGGTGCCTGCTCGGGCGGCAGCAGCGGGCGGATGGGCGGGAACGAGGTGTCCGGGTCCTTGGCCTCGTACGTGATCGGTCCCAGGCGACGCACGTCGGGGATCGGGAGGATCTGGCGGTGGGTCTCGGACATGGGCCGCGCCTTCCTTCCAGGTCGTCCCGGTGGGGCCACGCTTCCCTGCTCCCATCGTCCCGGTGGGGCCACGCTTTCCCTGCCCCCACGGTGCGCCGACGCCGCGCCCTCGCGCCTCACCCGTCCCGGGTGAAGAGCGGCGCGGCGGCGCGGCCGGCCGCAGGTCGCCTGGGCCGGGGGGCTGACCAGCATCCATTGCGGCATTCCGGGCCCGGGGCGATGATCAATCAGTAGGCGTTATTCCCGGAATGCGAACTGCGGTGTTGCGGTGAGTGCCATGCCCGATCCGACCTCCGGCGGACACCGGGACGCTGCTGCCGAACGCCTTGCGCCGAGCGGTGATCCCCTGCTGGCAGCGCGGTTCAGTGTGCCGACTCCTGCGGACACGTTCGTGCGCAGGCCGCGGCTCGTCGAGCGGCTGACTCTGGGCGGGCAGGTGCCCGTAACCCTTGTCAACGGACCCGCGGGCGCGGGCAAGACACTGTTGGTGGCCGACTGGATCGCCACGGAGGGTGCACCGAGCCGTCCCGCCTGGCTGACGGTGGAGGCCGAGGACAACGCCCCCGGCGTGTTCTGGACCTACGTGCTGGAGGCCATGCGGCGCCTCGGCCTGGGTCCGCCGGACGCCGTCGGCAGCCCGGCCCGCCCCGGCGAGGTGGACCACTCTCTGCTGGCCAGGCTCGCGGCCCATCTCAGTGGGCTGACGGAGCCCGTCGTCCTGGTGCTCGACGAGTTCGACCGCGTGGCGGGCTCGACGGAGATCGCCGACGAGCTCGAGTTCGTACTCCGCCACGTGGGCGACGGGCTGCGCCTGATCCTCATCAGCCGTACGGAACCGCTGCTGCCGTTGCACCGCTACCGCGCCGCGGGCCAGGTCGCCGACATCCGCGGCGCCGACCTGGCGTTCCTGCCTCAGGAGACGGCCGAGCTGCTGAACAGGCACGGCATGCAGCTGTCGGACCGGGGCGTGCGGGCACTGACCGAGCGGACCGGGGGCTGGGCGGCCGGGCTGCGGCTCTGCATCCTGGCGGCGCAGCAGGCCGAGGATCCCGACATCTTCCTGAAGAACTTCGAAGCGGGCCAGAGCACGCTCGCCGACTTCCTGCTCGCCGAGGTGCTCGACACCCAACCGCCCGAGACCCAGGACCTGATGCTGCGCAGCAGCATCCTCGAACAGATCCACCCCGACCTGGCCAACGCCCTCACGGGCCGCCACGACGCGGACCCGATCCTCGCCGGGCTGCAGCGCGCGAACGCCTTCGTCGGACCCGTCGGCCACTCCTGGTACCGGCTCCACCCGCTCTTCGCCGAGATCCTCCGGGTTCATCTGCGGGTCCGGTGCCCGGGGCTCGAACCCGAGTTGCACCGGAGGGCGGCACGCTGGCTCAGCGAGGCGGGGAGGTTCGCGGAGGCGCTGCCCCATGCCGCGGCCGGCGGAGACTGGGAACGCACGTCGCACCAGTTCGTCGAGGAGCTGGCGATCGGGCAGCTCCTCACTGGGCTGGATGCCGAACGCCTCGACCGGCTCTTCGCCCGGATGCCCCCGGCCACGCCCGGTCCCGCCGCGGACCTGGTGCGCACCGCCCGCCATCTGACCCGCCACGACGTCGACCGCGGGCTCGACCATCTGCGCCGCGCCGAGGACAACCTCCACAACGACGGTCCCCCGTCCCCGGCACTACGGCTCAGCTGCGCCGAGTTGCGGGTCCTCGCCGCCCGGATGACCGGCGCGGCCGATCTGGCCGAGGCCGCCGCACAGGATGTGGAGGCCGCGCGGCGCGCCGTACCCGCCGAGCGCTTGGAGGCCCACCCCGAACTGCGCGCACTGATGCTCACCGACCTGGGATCGGCCCAGCTGTGGGCGGGACGCTTCGACGCCGCCCGGTCGACGCTGTCCGCCGCCGTGCGTCTGCACGACGGTCCGCACACCGCGCTCCCCCGGCAAGAGTGTCTGAGCCGGTTGGCGCTGATCGACTTCCTGCGCGGCTGGCCCGACCATGCCGAGAGACATGCCCGGGAGGCGGTCGCCGAGGCCGAGCGCGGCGGCCTGCCTCCCGCCACCCGTGCCGGAGTCGCCCAGCTGGTGCTGGCCGCCGTCGCCCTCGACCGGAACGAGCTCACCGCCGCACACGCCAACCTCGATCAGGCCGCCGCCTCCACGGCGGCCGCGCACGATCCCATCGTGCTCGCCGGCCTGGCCCTCCTGCGGTCCCGCCTCCTGCTCGCCAAGGGCAACCCCGAAGCAGCACTCCACGTACTCGACGAGCTCGAAGAGCCGCACGCCGTCACCGAGGCCTCGCCATGGGTGTGCGACCGCACAGCCCTCACAATGGCCGGCGCGCACCTCGCGGCAGGCCGGCCGGAGGTGGCCATGGAGATCCTGGAGAAGGACCCGGCCGCCGGGCCGGAGAGCGTGGTGGCCGCGGCCCGCGCCCGGCTTGCCGTCGACCGCGTCGAAGAGGCGCTGGACCTGCTCGGCACACTTGCGGGCGGACCGGACGACGGCCCCGCCGTCACGACCAGGGTGCTGCTGGCACGGGCGCAGGCCGCCGACGCGCTGGGCAACGGTTCCGCTGCGGAGCGTCTGACGGCGAGAGCCCTGTCCACGGCGCGCCCTGCGCGGCTGAGGCGGCCGTTCGTCGAGGCCGGACCGTGGCTGCGGCGCCTGGTGCACCGCCGACCGGAACTGACCCGCGGGCACGACTGGTTGCCGCCGACCCTCGTGGGACACGCTCGGGAGCATCACGCGCACGGCAGGGGCCCGGCCCTCCTGACCGAGCCGCTCAGCGGGCGCGAGCACGAGGTGCTGGAACGGCTGGCGCAGACGATGTCGACGGAGGACATCGCCGCGGACCTCCATCTGTCGGTCAACACCGTCAAGACCCACCTCAAGAACATCTATCGCAAGCTCGCCGCGACCCGGCGGAGCGAAGCCGTGCGGCGCGCCCGGGAGCTGCACCTTCTGTGAGAAGGAGCCGGTCACCTGGGACGGGTGATGCCGCACACCGTCCGGCGGCCCCAGCATGGAACGTGTGGCCCGGAGCCGCCGTACGACTGGGAGAGAAGCACGCTCATGCGATACGAGATCCGCGTCGACGGGGAGATGTCCCACACGATGACCGAGGCGTTCCCCGAGCTCGAAAGCGTCGTCGCGGCCGGGCAGACCGTGCTGTCCGGACAGATCGCCGACGAGGTGCAGCTGTACGGCCTGCTGACGCGTTTCCAGTCGCTGGGGTTGCACGTGGTGGAGATGCGCCGCCTTCATGAGTGATCCGGCCCGGGCGTGCGGCGGACCGGATCACGGGGACGGACTCGCTCACGCGGCGAGCACCTTGGACTTGGCCTTCTCGTACTCGGCGTCGGTGATGTCGCCGTGGTCGTGCAGGCCGGCGAGCTTGGCCAGTTCGTCCGCCTTGTTGGCCCGGGGCGCCGCGGTCTCGCCCGCCGCCTGCTGCACATAGGAACGGAACCGCTGTTCCCGGGCCTGCGCCTGCTGCACGTCCCGCCTGCCCATGCCCTTGCCCCGGGCGATCAGATAGACGAAGACGCCCAGGTAGGGCAGTACACAGACGAGGAGGGTCCAGCCCGCCTTGCCCCACCCGCCGAGCTTGTCGTCGCGGAAGATGTCGCCGATGACCCTGAACAGGAGCATGAACCACAGCACCCACAGGAAGAACCACATCATGGTGAGGAACGCGTCGAGCAGGGGGTAGTCGGACATGTTGACCTCCGATGGCCACAGCCGGGTGGTGTTGACGGCACCACGTTCCACCGGGACGGCGGACGGCGGATCACCCGGTACGGGTGGCCTCACGGACGGCACGGTGGCCGCATCCTCACAGCAGGAGCCCGTTCGACCCGCGCACCACGTGGTCGGCATGCGGCCAGGAGGCAGAGCCATGGCAACGGATCTCGTTCCCGGGACTGCGGACCTCGCGGATGCCCTGGCGGCCGTGGAGGCCGCCTACGGTGAGCTGAACGCCGGCGACGGCGCCGATGAGCGATCCCTGGAGCGACTCCACCACTGCGCCGAGAAACTGGCCGAGGCGACCGCCCGGCACGGGCACCGTCCCGGAGCGATCCGGCTCGACGAGCCGTGGAACCTGCCGGAGCGGCTGCGTCACCGCTACGTCGCGGCGGATCACGGGGCGCACTGGATCATGCGGCACTGCCACTGAGGTGTCGACGGCCCCGCAGGGGGTTCTCCTGCCTCGATCACGCATCGCCCGTCACGCGTGGTCCACCCCGGCCCTGGCACCCACCGGGAACGCCGAGGCGGTGTGACACGGCGCGCGCGAACGGCGCCGGGCTCATACGGTGATCGCGTGGAGCTTGAGCCGTGGCACACGCGAGGTCCCGTCACCACGCCCCGCGTCAGGCGCCTGGCCGCGTTCCTGAGCCCGGCCGTGGCGGTGGCGACGATGGCGGCGGCGGTCGGACTCGGCCTGGGACTGCCGCGCTGGGAGGACTCCCTCCCCCAAGTCGGTCTGGCCTACGACCCGGGAACCGCTGCGACGACCCTGGCCGCCATCGCGGGCGGCATGATCACCCTGTCCGGGTTCGTCATCACCGCGGTCACCCTGGTCATCCAGACCGTGCAGAACATGTCTCCCCGGCTGATCGGGGTCATCGGCCACTTCCGCCGGTCGCTGGCCGTCGTGGGGCTGGTGACCGGCACCGCGGTGTACGCACTGGTCGTACTGGCCCAGATCCGGCCCGACGAGACACCTCGGCTGTCCGTGACGGTGGCCGTCGCCCTGGTGGTCGTCGACACGGCCGTACTGCTGCAGAGCCTCACCGGGCTCCGGCACCTGGTGACCGGCGGTGGGCTCGCCCGGGCGGTGGGCGAGCTCATGGCCGCGTCGATCGACGCCGCGCACCCGCCCGGCGGCACGGCGGTGGCTTCGGGCGCGGCGGACGGCTGGGCCTCCGGATCGGGGGTTCCGTTGGTGCACACCGGGCGGCCGGGTTTCGTCCGGAGCGTCGGCTGCTGCGCATCGCGACGGACCGGGACGCTCGTGTCTCGCTCACTGTCGGTCCCGGGGACCACGTCGGTGAAGGCGCGGTCCTGGGGTATGTGCACGGGCCGGCGGCCTCGCACGGACCGCGTCCCGTCCCCCTGCGCCGCCTGGCGTCCTGCGTACGCGTGGACCGTGTCCGCACCATCGGCCAGGACCCGGCGTACGGCCTCCGGCTCCTGGCCGACATCGCGATCCGCGCGCTCTCACCGGCCGTCAACGACCCCACGACCGCCGTGCAGGCACTGGACCAGATCGAGGAGACCCTCCTACGCCTCGTCACGCGTCCGCTCGGCGTGACCTTGGTGACCGACGCCGACGGGACACCCCGTCTGCGCCGGTCGGCCCCGGGATGGCTCGGGCTGGTGAGCCTGGCGCTGGACGAGATCCTCGACTACGGGTCGGCGTCGTTGCAGGTCGTACGGCGGGTACGCGTGCTGCTCGACACCGTCGCCGCGGTCGCCCCGGACCACCGGCGAGCCCCGCTGGCCGAACGCCTCGCGCTGATGAACCGCCTCGCCCGCACCTTCCGGGATCCGCTGCTCGTCGCGGTGGCGGAGGGTGCGGACCGGCAGGGACTCGGCGGAGCCGGGGCCCCGTCGAACCCTCGCTAGCCGTTCTGGTCCTTCCGCTGGACCACGCACAGCGCCCAGATGACGAACCCGTACAAGGCGATCAGGGTGAGCGACCAGACGGGGTAGTAGGGGATGGAGAGGAAGTTGGCGATGATCAGCAGCGCCGCGATGCCCACCCCGACGACTCTCGCCCAGGTGGCCGACGCGAACAGGCCGAGGCCCACGACCATGGCGATCACGCCGAGCGACAGCTGGATCCAGCCCCAGCTCGTCAGGTCGAACTTGAAGACGTAGTTGGGGGTGTTGACGAAGACCTCGTCCTGGGCGATCGCCATGATGCCCCGGAACAGGTCCAGGGTGCCGGCGACGAACAGCATCACTGCGGCGAACAGTGTGAGTCCGGTGGCGGCGGTCTGAACCCCCGGTGAGCGGTGGTGGATGGTGGTGGCCATTGCGGGACCTCCGTTCCTCGTACGGCTGCAGCCCGCAGCCGCTCGTTTCAGAGCCTCCACCCGGTCGGCCGGTGCGTCGTCACCCGGGAAGGGTGACCGGTGCTGGGGGGCGACCGGGACTCAGGCGGCCATGGCGGTGACCCGGTCGGCCTGCACCGCCTCGGCGAAGACCTCGTAGTCGCGCTCGTTCTGGTCGGCGTACGCCTCCGCGAACTCGACCATGGCGCGGTCGAAGGCACCGCCGGTTCCGAGGTAGGCGGCGATGGCGACCGGATCGCCCGAACGGGCGTGGGCGCGGGCCAGCGAGCCGCCGCACAGGCCCGCGTACAGGCGCAGCATGGCGGGCGTCATGGTCTCGGGCCGTGGCGTGCCCTTCCAGTCACGCAGCTGCCTGACGTAGAAGTCGCGCAGCCTGCCGTCCATGCCCGTGACGCGCTCCCAGCCCAGGAAGATGTCGCTGTTCGCCTGCATCAGCCGCTGCCCGGCGACGACCCGCTTGCCCTGGTTGTCGTACCGGCCCGGGCCGCAGTACGGAGCTAGGACCGACTCTCCGGCCTCCTTGGCCTGCAGCAGCAGTGGATCGTCTTCGTCCCTGCCCAACATGAGGACGATCCAGCAACGGGTCCCCACGCTGCCGACCCCCACCACCTTGCGCGCCACGTCGACAAGGCGGAAGCGTTCCAGCAGGTATCGACGCTCGGAGGACAGGCTGCGCCCGTAGTTGGCGATCAGCGCGCGCACGGGCCCTCCGAGCTCCTCGTACTCGGTGCCCGGAGTCAGATCGCCGAGCGGGGTGATGAGGGGTGGGTCGGCGACGATCCGGAGCTCGCCGTCGACCACGCGGGTGAGCTTGTCGAACGCCTGGAGGCTGTCCCGGGTACGGGCCTTGGCCAGGGCCCGGGACGTCCGTCGGCGTGTCTTCTTGTCCGGCAGCAGTACGTGAAGCCGGTCGGCGTCGTCCTGGGCGTACCAGATGTCCAGCGTGCGCATGCCGGAGAACCGCTGCATCCGCTCCCGGTACGTCCGCACCGCCTCGGTGACGACGGCGGCGCGCTGGTCGTAGTCCAGGCCGTTGGCGCGGCCGGCGACGGCGAAGCTGGCGGTCAGCCGCTTGACGTCCCATTCGAAGGGGCCCGGCAGTGTCTCGTCGAAGTCGTTGATGTCGAAGACCAGGTGCCGTTCGGGCGAGGCGAACAGGCCGAAGTTCAGCAGGTGGGCGTCGCCGCACAGCTGGGTCGTGATGCCTGTGTGAGGCGCCTGGCCGAGGTCGGCGGCCATGATCGCGGCGGCCCCCCGGAAGAACCGGAAGGGCGACTCCACCATCCGGCCGTACCGGATCGGCACCAGCTCGGGCACCCGTGTGGCGGCCTGCTGCTCCAGAACGCCGACGGGATCGGGCCGCCGCCCGGCCGGGACGAACCCGGCGTGGCTCGACCGGGGTGCGGCGGAACGGGCCGCCCTGCCCCGCGCCACGCGATCGGCCACGGTGAGGCGGCCGCTGACCTGATATGTCGTTGTCATCGCGACCTCCCTGTCGCACGCGTCTCCACATCCGGCAGGCGGCGCATCTCGTCGACGCGCAGTCCCAGGTTCCGGAAACGCAGGAGCAGTCCGTACAGATGCGCCTCGTCCGTCACCGAGCCGATGAAGACCGTCTGTTCGGAACCGGTCTCCGTCGCCAGCTCCGGGAACGCCTCGGCCAGTGCCATGGAGACGCGACCGTCGACACGGAACTCGTAACGCATGCCGGCACCACCCTCACCCACCGCGCTGGGGACACTCTTCCTGGCATGCTGCCCGCCGTACGGCCGTGCCGGATCACCCGCCCGAGGTGACTGCACGACTTTCCGCGGGCCCGGACCCGGCGTCAGGCCGACCCACCGCCAACCGGTTGACCTCGGTGGCGGGTCGCGGCTCGATCGCCGCGGTCGCTGAAACGATGCGCCCATGGCATCCCGGGACCACAGCCCTGAAAGTCCGGCGACCGCACGACCGGTCCTGCTGACGCTCGCGGCCGGCCAATTCCTGATGGCCCTCGACAGCTCCGTCATGAACGTCTCCATCGCGACGGTGGCCGACGACGTGAACACGACGGTGACGGGAATCCAGGGCGCGATCACCGCCTACACCCTGATCATGGCGATGTTCATGATCCCGGGCGGTAAGGTCGGCGCGCTGATCGGCCACAAACGCGCGTTCATGATCGGCTGCGCCGTGTACGGGTGCGGCTCCCTGACCACGGCGCTGGCCCCGAACCTGCCGGTCCTCCTGTTCGGCTGGGCACTCCTGGAGGGCCTCGGGGCGGCGCTCATCCTGCCCGCGATCGTGGCGCTCGTCGCCGCCAACTTCGGCGTCGAACGCCGGCCCGCCGCATACGGACTCGTCACGGCCGCGGGAGCCGTGGCGATCGCCCTCGGGCCGCTCATCGGAGGTGTCGCGACCACGTACTTCTCCTGGCGCTGGGTGTTCGCCGGCGAAGTCGTGATCGTGCTCGGCATCCTGGCCCTCGGCCGCCGTATCGCCGACGCACCGGCCGAAAGCCACCCCCGCATCGACCTCGTCGGCGCGGCACTCTCCGCTCTCGGACTCGGGATCTTCGTCTACGGCGTACTCCGCTCGGACGAGTGGGGCTGGTTCCAGCCGAAGCCCGACGCACCCTCCTGGCTGGGGGTCTCACTGGTCGTCTGGCTGATGCTGCTCGGGCTGATCCTGATCTGGCTGTTCCTCCGCTGGGAGGCGCGGCTCGTGGAGCGGCGCAGGGAACCACTCGTGGATCCGGCACTCCTGCGGAACCGGCAGCTCACCGGCGGGCTGACGATGTTCTTCTTCCAGTACCTCGTCCAGATGGGCGTGTTCTTCGTCGTACCTCTCTATCTGTCGGTGGCCCTCGGCCTGTCCGCGCTCAAGACCGGCGCGCGCATCCTGCCGCTCTCGCTGACCCTGCTGGCCGCCGCGATCCTCATCCCGCGTTTCCTTCCGCATGTCTCACCGCGGCGGGTGGTGCGGCTCGGGATCCTGTCCCTGTTCGCCGGGGCGGTGGTCCTGATGGCCGCGCTCGACGCGGACGCGGGCGCGGAGGTCGTCACCGTTCCCCTCCTGCTGATCGGGCTCGGCATGGGCGCGCTGGCGTCCCAGCTCGGCTCGGTCACCGTGTCCGCGGTTCCGGACGAGCGGAGCGCGGAGGTCGGCGGCGTCCAGAACGCGGTCACCAACCTCGGCTCCTCGATCGGCACCGCACTCGCCGGGTCGATCCTGATCGCCGCGCTGACGAGTTCCTTCATCAGCAGCATCGAGCAGAACCCGGATGTCCCGGAGCGCGTGAAGAGCACGGCGAGTGTCGAACTCCAAAGCGGCGTGCCCTTCCTGTCGGACGCCCAGCTCAAGGCGGCTCTGGACAAGGAGGGCACGAGCGCGGACGTCACGCAGGCGGCGCTCGACGCGAACTCCGCCGCGAGGCTCGACGGCCTGCGCGCCGCACTGGCGATCCTCGCCCTCACCTCGCTGCTCGCGATGTTCTTCACCCACCGGATCCCGACGACCCAGCCCCGCTCGAAGTCGTAACAGGCCGCCGGACACCCCTCCGGTCGTCCGGGCGGGCCTCCGCGGCCGGCGGACGACGGGTCCACCGGCCGGTTCGCGTCAGTTCGGGAGGCCCTCCGGATCCGTTGCCCAGGTCGTGTTCGGGTCGGTGGCCAGCCGGAAGTCCAGCCTCCCGCCCTTCAGGGTCAGGGCCGCGCCGGTCCATGAGCGGGTGAGAGTGCGGCCGTCGAGACGTACGGCGTCGACGTACGCGTGGGTGTCGTCCGCTTCGGGTGCGGTGATGACGATGTCCGTGCGCCCCGGACGGTCCACGACCGCCTTCGGGAAGAGCGGCGCACCGAGCAGCAGGTCGGCGCTGCCCGGGGTGCGCGGATAGATGCCGAGAGCCGAGAGGACGTACCAGGCGGACATGGTGCCGAGGTCATCGTTGCCGGGCAGGCCCTTGGGGCCGGTGCCGTACGCGGTGTCGAGGATCTGGCGGACCGTCGCCTGTGCCTTCCAGGGTTGGCCGAGGGAGTTGTACAGCCACGGGGCGTGGATGTCGGGTTCGTTGGTCGGGTCGTAGCGCAGCGCGTCGCCGCCCCGGACCGACCATGCCCCGTCGGCCGTGTGGAAGAAGCCGTCGAGGCGGGAGACCGCCGTCCCGCGTCCGCCCATCGCTTCGGCGAGGCCCTGCACGTCCTGCGGGACCATCCACACGTAGGCGGCGGCCGAGCCCTGTGCGAAGCCGAGGTCGCTCCCCGGGTTGAAGGGGGTCACCCAGGAGCCGTCGAGACTGCGGGCCTGGATGTAGCCGGTGGCGGGGTTGAAGACGTTGCGCCAGTAGGCACCTCGCGCTGCGAAGTCCTTCGCCTCCTCCGCGCGCCCCAGCAGTTTCGCCCACTGCGCGAGGGCGGAGTCGGCGACCGCGTCCTCCAGGGTCTCGGCGGCGCCTCCCCAGCAGTGGCAGGCGTCCTGGGCGGCGTAGTGGGAGGTCATGTACTGGGCCAGGTTGGGCCGTTGGCCCACGCACTGGCCGGGGCAGCCGGCGTCCGAGAGTTCGTCCGGGTTGGGCACGGCGGCCTGGTGGACGAGGGAGTCGAAGGCGCCCCGGTAGTCGAAGTTGCGTACGCCCATGGCGTAGAAGGTGGCCAGGGTCGCGGCGGACGGGTCTCCGGTCATGACGTGCGTGGCGCCGCTGATGTGCACCCAGCGGTCCCAGACTCCGCCGTTCTGCCGGGCGAAGTTGTACAGCGATTGAGCGAAGTCGCCCGCGACGGTGGGCTCCAGGAGGGCCAGCAGCTGGATCTGGGCGCGGTACTGGTCCCAGCCGGAGAAGTTGCTGTACTGCGCCCGCTGCCCGCGTGCCAGCCGGTGGACGGCCTGGTCCATGCCCCAGTAGCGGCCGTCGGTGTCGCTGATCAGGTTGGGTTGCATCAGGGCGTGACAGAGCGCCGTGTAGAAGGTCTGGCGGCGGGCGGGGGTGCCGCCGTCGACGCGTACGGTGCTCAACTCGCGGTCCCACGCGCGGGCGCCCGCCTCGGCGACGTCGGCCACGCGCGCGTGCGGGGCGATTTCCTGGCGGAGGTTGGTCTCGGCCCCGGCGAGGCTGACGTAGGAGATGCCGATCCGCATCCGGATATCGTTGTCAGAGGCCGTGTCGAAGCCGACCCAACCGCCGGAACCGCGTCCCGCACGGTCGGCGCCGGTGGCGTATCCCTCGCCTCCGGAGGCGGTCGTCGAGCCGGGTGACACCGTGCTGTCGTGCCAGGTGCCGACCGAGGAGAAGGCGCGGTCGAAGGAGGCGCTGAAGTAGAGCCGGTAGTAGCTCTTGCGGTTGTTGACGCCACCGTTGGCGCGGCGTCCGCAGAAGGCGCCGGTGAGGACCCAGCCGGTCACCTTGCGGTGGGCGGTGTCGATGTCGACGTGGGCGTCCGCGCTGCCGTTGAGGGAGTTTGGAGACGCGGAAGAGCAGGCTCGCCGGTCGGTCGGCGGGGAAGGCGAAGTCGGCAACTCCGGCGCGCTTGCCGACGGCCAGGTCGGCGGTGGCGCCGGAGGCGAGGCCGAGGGTGTAGCGGCCGGGGGTGGCCTTCTCGTCGGCGTGCGAGAAGTCGGACGCGTAGACGGCGTCCTTGGTGTCCGCGGACGGTGACGAGGTGACGTCGCCGACGAACGGCATGATCGGTACGTCGCCCGCCGCGCCGGGGTTGCACCCGGCGCCGTTGACGTGGGTGAGGCTCAGGCCGCGGATGCGGGTGGCGCCGTACTCGTAGCCGTTGGCGGCGCCCGTGCTCGTCTGGTCGCCGGTGGTGCTGGTCGGGGACCAGGCGATCATGCCGCCCGGGAGGGTGGCGCCGGGGTAGGTGTTGCCGCCGTTGGAGGATCCGATCAGCGGGTCGACGAGGGAGGACAATTCGCCGGAGGTGCCGGTCGCCTCGGCGAGGACGGGGAAGGGGGCGGCTGCGGCGAGCGCGGTCGTGACCGCCGCGGCCGCGACTCCGACGCCGAACCGCCTTGCCGTGCCCAGTAGTTGGTGACGCATGCGTCAAGTCGCCTTTCGGGGAAGGGACATGGGACCGAAGTGAAAGGCCGAAGGAGGCCGTCGCGAGGCTAGGAGGCCGCACGACGGGAGGGAAGGGGCACCCGGGTACGGGTGATGAAGTGCGGGTGAACGCTTCGCCGTGCGCTTAAGTGGCCCTTAAGCACGGGTTAAGCCGTCCGCATTGTTGTGTTCTCGCAGGTCAGCGCGGTGGTGACTTCTCCCCGACCCGTTGGCCGAGGCAGCGGTCCTGCGTAACATCGGGCCCGGCGGCGGTGCCGACGCTCGCTGTGAGAGCGCTCTCAATGCGTCGGCACCGTCCGTTCCGCACAGCCCGACTCGCTCGGAGGCCCCCCACATGACTCCCCCGGCTCCCCGCCATCAGCGCACGCTCGGCCGTCGCAAGCTGCTCTTCGCGCTCGGTGGCGCGGCGGTGGCCGCTCCCGCACTCGCCGCGCTGGCACCGCACGCTCTCGCGGACACCAAGTCCATGGAGACGGAGGCCGATCAGGCGGGCGGGCTGCCGTTGACGCTGGTCAACAACAGCGGTTCGTTCGACAACGCGAGCATGCACGTCTACATCGTCGGCAATGTCGACGGCACTCAGGTGCGGGTCGCTCCCGACGGGACACTGGTGCCGATAGCGCTCTCGGACAACGGTGCCGACGGTTTCACGGACTACGCGATCAGTCTCAACTCCGTTTCGGAGACGACGATTTCACTCCCCTACCTGTCGGGCCGCATCTACGTCTCCCTCGGCGCGAAGCTCAGGTTCAGGGCCGTGGCGGACGGCAACGGCAATCCGGCGCTCCAGTACCCGGCCGGCTGGGTCGCCTCCGACCCCAACTACCAAGTCCTGCACGACTGCGCAGAGTTCACGCACAACGCGTCGGGCATGTTCTGCAACACGACGATGGTCGACATGTTCAGCGTGCCGTTGAGCATCCGGCTGACCGGCGCGCAGGACCGGACGACGGGCACGCTGCGCGACGGCGGGCGGGCCTCGGTGTTCGACGCGGTGCGGCAGGTCGAGGCGTTCGCCCCGCTGGTCGTGGGCGACACCCGGGTCATCGCACCCGGGCACGGGCTGGACGCGGGCCTGTTCGCGGCGGACTACTTCGCGCCGTACATCGACGAGGTGTGGAGCACCTACACCGGCAAGGACCTCACCGTCACCACCAACGCGGGCGCCTTCACCGGGCGGGTGCGCGCCGACCGCTTCGCCTTCAGCGGACCCGCCCCGGTCTCCTTCGCGAAACCGTCGACCAGGGACGTACTGTTCTGCGACGGCAACCTGGCCGCCCCGAACGACGGCACCACGGGCCCGGTCGCGGCCGTGCTCGGCGCGGGCTTCAACCGCACCACGCTCCTGTCGGACCCCGCCCAACCGACCGCCGACGCCTCGGCGTTCTACCGCACCGACCTCACGAACCACTACGCGAAGTCGGTGCACGCGGCCACCGCCGACGGCCGGGCCTACGGCTTCGCCTTCGACGACGTGGCGGACTTCGCGTCGTACGTCCAGGACACGGCACCGACGGGGATACGGCTGACGCTCACGCCGTTCTGAGGCCGGAGAGGGCGGGAGCGCGGTCCCCGCCCTCTCCCGTTCCGTGTCGCTCAGTTCGGCCGTCGCATGCACCGACGCCACCACGCCAGGCCCGCGCCGATCAGCAGGATGCCCGCGGCGCCCGGCGCCACCGACCCGGCGATCAGGCCGGTGCTGCTCCTGCCGTCGACGGAGTCGGCCGGCCGCAGGGCGTTGCCCACCTGGTCGCGGACGCTGTTGCCGCCGGACGTGCCTTAGGCGAGCGGGCCTCGCGAACCGGCGACGGGTTCGGCCACGTACGGGAAGGAATCGCCGAACTTCTGGTCGTTGGCGTCGACCGCGTCGCCCAAGTCGTTGTTGGAACCGACCAGTTCACCCTCGACGGCCTGCAGCGAGATGTCCACCACGTCGTCGGTGAGCCGGCGTCCGTTCGGGAAGCCCGCGTTGTCGTCGTCGAGCACGCCGAGTCGCTTCGGGTGCGCGGTCGGCTTGATCGAGGTGTTCAGTCGCAGCATCTCCGCCGGTCGCACGTTCGGCGGATGGTTGAGGCCCTTGACGCCCTTCAGGTAGACATCGACGAGACCGGTGCGCGCTTCGGCGGGCGCCTTGATCCGGTAGATGGCCTGGAGGAGTTTCGGCAGCTCGGGATTGGTCACGTTCTTCAGGAACCGGCTGTCGTTCCACGGCGAGGACGCGTTGAACCTGTCCTTGTCCTTCAGCGGGTTGGCGACCTCATTGACGAGCGGGTTGCCCAGCCGCGAGATCTGCTCGTAGTCGCCCTGGGCGTTCTTCCTCCGGGCGGTCGACCAGATGCCGACGGCCAGCTGCTGCTTCGACTCGGTGATCATGTCGGTGGGCAGTTGCAGCGCGATCGAGTTGACGTTGTAGCCCTTGAGGGTGTCGTTGCCGACCTCGGAGAGGTTGCCGCCGTACAGCAGGTCGAAGACGCGCGGGTCCAGGAAGAACGGGTCGTCCGCCTGACCGGCGAACGTCCGCCCTCCGTGGGCGAGTTGACGGACCGCCTGCCTGCGCAGCGTGCCGTAGTCCGGCATCGACGCCTTGCCGACGTTCGACGGAGCCACCGATACGTCGTCGGCGAGCTTCGTCTTCGACACGGGACTCTGGGTGTGCAGCTTGGGCAGGTCGATGTCGTAGGTCTGCGTGACGTTCAGGTCCGGGTCGTCCGGGCTGGTGACGGGGCCCGTGTTGTACAGGAACGTCTTCTTGTTCTTCGTGTGCGTCTTGAAGGTGTGGCGCAGCAGCAATTCACCGTGCGCGTCACCGTTGTTGTCGATGTGGATGTCGTACTGGGCGTCGTGCGCGAACGTGTAGAAGTTCGGGCCGCCCGCCGGGTCCTCGAACGGGATCCAGTTGGCGATGATCGTGGTCGTCTCCGGATCGTCCGGACTGACGAAGGCGTACACGTCCGTGTTGTCGCACTTGGGGTGCCCCGAGATCAGCGGGGCCTCCCGGTGACTGGAGGCGGAAGCCGCCCCCGGTTCCAGCGTGGTCATGCCGGCGGCTGGGAGTCCCCCGGCGGCCAGCGCACCTGCCATGAGGGTCGCGAGGCTCCTGCGTCCCGCACCGCTCCTGGCGATTTGGTGTCATACCGTCCGTCCTCCATGCCAACTTTCCTGACGCTCGAGGATTCGGAACGGCCACTGCTCGCGGATACCATCGATTTGCCGCTCGGCGTGCGGGGCCGGTCCCGTCGTAGGAGCGTGGTGGTGTGGGAAAGGTGCGGGGTCTGGTGGCGCGCCGGAACCGGGAGCCGGACCGGCGTGGCTGGCTGCGGGGTGCTCCGGCTCCCATGTGGGTGCGGGTGCTGCCGGGTGTGCTGGTGGTCGGTGTGGGCGTGGCGACGCTGGTCAGTCCGAATCGGCTGGACATCGGCTTCGTGCTGGGTGCCATTCCGCCGCTGGCCGGTCTGTCGTACGGCCCGGTGACGACCGTCCTCTTCGGCGGTCTCAGCGTCGCGCTGCTGACCGTGCCGGCCTTCCACCTCAACGATCCGGGCAGTACGGACCTGTTGACCATCTGCTTCGTCGCGTTGCTGAGCGTGTTCATCTCGTTCGTACGGAGTCGGCGCGACGCCCAGCTCGATCTGGAGCGCACGGTCGCCGAGGCCGCGCAGCGGGCCGTGGCGCCGCCGTTGCCGGAGCGGGTGGGGCGGGTGCGGTGTGCGGGGCTGTACCGGGCGGCGCAGCGCGGGACGCTGGTGGGGGGCGACTTCTTCGACGTACGGGACGGGCCGTTCGGGGTGCGGGCGGTGATGGGGGATGTGCAGGGGCACGGGCTGTCGGCCGTGGCGACGGTGGCTTCGCTGCTGGGGGCGTTCCGGGAGGCGGTGCTCGACCGGCCGGACCTGGAGTCGGTCGCCGCGCGGCTCGACCGCAGGCTCATGGTGGACTCCGCGCGTTCGCCGCACGCGGAGTTGTTCGCCACGGCCGTACTGCTGGAGTTCTCGGCGGACGCGCGGGCGGTGCGGATCGTGGCGTGCGGGCATCCGGCTCCGGTGGTGCTGCGGGAGGGGCGGGTCACGGAGATCGGCATCGTGCCGTGGACGCCGCTGGGTCTCGGTCTGGCCGACTCGGGCCCGCTCGGCGCCGTCACCGTGCCGCTGCTGGCCGGGGACCGGCTGTTCCTGGCGTCCGACGGAGTGTGGGAGGCACGGGACGCCTCCGGTGCCTTCTATCCGTTCACGGGACGGCTGGCGGCGCTCGCCGACGGGGACGCGGCCGACCTGGCGGAGCGGGTGTGGGCCGATGTGCTGCGGTACTCGGAGGAGATCCGGGACGACGTCACCATGCTCGTCCTGACGCCCGACGCCTGAGGCTCACGCCCCCTCGTGCTCACCCTCCGCGTCGATGTGGGGCAGGATCCGGTCCAGGAACCGGGGCGTCCACCACGCGTGCCGGCCCAGCAGGGTCATGACGGCGGGCACCATCAGCAGGCGTACGACCGTCGCGTCGATCAGCACACTCACGGCCAGGCCGAGGCCGAGCATCTT
This sequence comes from Streptomyces sp. NPDC050549, assembly GCF_040655035.1. Classification (NCBI taxonomy): domain Bacteria; kingdom Bacillati; phylum Actinomycetota; class Actinomycetes; order Kitasatosporales; family Streptomycetaceae; genus Streptomyces; species Streptomyces sp. NPDC050549. The sequence continues at coordinate 80,554 of NZ_JBFAJD010000034.1, read as the reverse complement.
GACCACGATGTTGTCGCTGACGATGAACGCCGCGAAGACGCTGACCATGATCAGCGCTGCGCAGGTGATGACGCGCGCGGTGATCTCCAGGGCGTGGGCGACGGACGCCTCGGCGTCGCCGGTGCGCAGCCAGGCCTCGTGGACGCGGGAGAGCAGGAAGATCTCGTAGTCCATGCTCAGTCCGAAGATGATCGCGAACATCATCATCGGGACGTAGCTCTCGATGGGGACCTTGCCGGAGACGCCCAGTGCGGGGCCGCCCCAGCCCCACTGGAAGACGGCGACGACGACGCCGTAGGAGGCGGCGATCGAGAGCACGTTGAGGACGGCGGCCTTGAGGGCGACGAGGAGGCCGCGGAACACCGCGAGGATGATCAGGAAGGCCAGGGCGACGACCACGCCGATGATCAGGGGCAGCCGGCTGGACACGATGTCGCGGAAGTCGACCTGCGCGGCCGTGGTGCCGGTGACATAGCCCTTGGCGGAGGTGCCGGAGACCGAGTCCGGGAGGGTGTCGTGGACGAGGCGGTTGGTGAGGTCGGTGGTCGTGGCGCTCTGCGGGGACTCCTTGGAGTAGACCGTGCCGACCAGGACGTCCCCGTCCTTGGTGGCGGTCAGCGGGGTGACCTTGGCGGCGCCCCGCACCCCGTCGAGGGTCTTCTGCGCCTGGGTGGTGAGGTCCTGGCGCTGGGCGGACGGGACGGACGTCTGGTCGATGACGATGGTGAGCGGGCCGTTGGAGCCGGGCCCGAAGGCGTCGGTCATCAGGTCGTAGGCACGCCGGTCGGTGAACGAGGTGGGGTCGGCGCCGTCGCCGATGTGGCCGAGCTCGATCGAGAACACCGGGATCGCGAGGACGACGACGGTCGCGATGCCCGCGGCGAGGAAGGCCCACGGCCGGTGTTCCACGCGCTGTGCGTAGCGGTGCCAGGTGCCCGTGGGTTCGGTGCCCGGCTCGGCGTCGGTCTCGGCGACCGGGCGGCGCACCCGGTAGCGGTCGATCCGTTTCCCGGCGAGCCCGAGCAGGGCGGGTACGAGGGTGAGCGCGCCGACGACCGCAGACACGACCGTCACTGCGGCGGCGAGTCCGAGCTTCCCGATGAAGGGCACTCCGGACACGAACAGTCCGGCCAGCGCGATGATCACGGTGCAGCCCGAGACGAGGACGGCCCGTCCGCTGGTGGCCGTGGCCTGCCCCGCGGCGCGCACGGGATCGCTGCCGTTCATGAGGTTCTGCCGGTGACGGGTGATCAGGAACAGGGCGTAGTCGATGCCGACACCGAGTCCGATCATGGTCGCCAGGGTGGGCGACACCGTCGCGAAGGTGAAGGCCGCCGCCAGCAGTCCGAGGCAGGCGAGCCCTCCGATCACGCTGATCAGCGCGGTCACCAGGGGCATCGCGGCGGCGATCACACTGCCGAAGCCGATGAGCAGGACGACGATCGCCACGGCGAATCCGATCAGCTCGCTGACCCGGTCGTCGGCGGCGGGTCGGGCGAGTTCGCCGAGCGGTCCGCCGTACTCGACCTGGGCTCCGGCGGCGCGCAGCGGCTTCACGGAGTTGTCGACGCCGTGGAGGTAGCCGTCACCGAGGGTGGACGGCTGGACGTCGAAGCGGATGGTGATGTAGCCGGTCTTCGCGTCGGTCGACAAGGGTCCCACGTTCGGACCGGTGGACGTCGGTGGCTGCGTTCCGGGCTGCGGCAGCGGGTTCTGCACCGACAGGACGTGCGGGAGCTTCTGCAGATCGCCGACCGTCTCGGACATCTGCGAGCTCAGCGAGGTGAGCTGTTTGTCCTTGTCGTGCAGGACGATCTGGCTGCTGTAGCCCCCGGCCGCCGGATCGTGGTCTTTCAGGACCTGCAGACCGTGCTGGGACTGTACGCCGGACAGCGAGAAGTCGTCCGAATAGTCGCCCCCGAAGGACCTGTTGAGGACCTGGAGCGCGGCCAGCGCGACGAGCCAGGCCACTACGACGATCACGAAGTGCCGGGCGCACCACTCCCCCAGCCTTCTCAGCGCCCCCTTGGCTGCGCCCCCGCTGTCCCCTGCACTTGAATCCGTGGGCGTCATGACCTCGGCCTTTTCCGCCAGGGGACATTTCCGACACCCCCATTAGACGCCCGCGGGATCACTCCGGCATCTCGGGCCCGCGCTCTGCGGCGGTCATCCCACGTCCCACAGGAACCGGTGGGTATGGATGCCGAAGTACGGGAACGACTGGACGCGCCCGACCCCTTCGATCGGCCGCACGACGTCGTTGACGAAGTCCAGCAGGTCTCGCGGTCCCGGGGTGACCACTTCCGCGAACAGGTCGAAGCCGCCGGAGGTCAGCACGGAGTACACCACCTCGTCGCGCAGGGCGAGTTCGTCGGCGACCGTGCGCGGGTCGCCGTCAACCTCGATGCCGAGCAGGGCCATGGCCTGGCCGCCCATGGCCATCGGGTCGGTCACCCCGACGACCTGAACGGCCTTGGAATCCAAGAGGCGTTGGAGCCGCTGCCGGGCGGCCGACGCGGACAGGCCGACCTTCGGTCCGAGGTCGGAGTAGGCGATACGTCCGTCGGTCTGGAGCTCGCGCAGGATGGCCCGGTCGATGTCGTCCACGTGCTTGTTCTCCAACTCCCTTTGTCAGACGGCCAGTTCGGCGAGGGCTTCGGCGAAGACCCGGGTGTGGGTGTCGACGTCCTGCTCGGTGGTGTCGGGGCACATCAGCGCCATGCTGTGGAACGGGGTGAGCAGGACCCCCCGGTTGGCGAGGTAGAGGTGCAGGAAGTCCTCCAGTTCCGGGTCGCCGGCCGCCTCGGACTCGGTGCCGTTGCGCGGGGCCGGGGACGCGAAGCGGTACTCGCTGCGGGCGCCGAGGCGGCTCACCGTCCAGGGCAGCGCATGGGCGTCGATCCCCTCCTGCACACCGGCCGCGAAGCGTTCGGACAGCTTCGCCATGTGGGCGAACGCCTCGTCGGTCAGGACGTGTTCGAGCGTGGCGCGCATCGCGGCGACCGACAGCGCGTTGCCCGCAAGGGTGCCGCCGACCCCGCCCATGTCGACCAGGTCGAGATCGGCGCGGCCGAGCAGCCGGTCGGCGAGTTCGGCGGACAGGCCGTAGGCACCGGCCGGGATGCCGCCGCCGATCGCCTTGCCGATGGTGAGCAGATCGGGTTCGAGGTCCCAGGCGGCGGTGCAGCCGCCCGGGCCCGCGGAGAAGGTGTGGGTCTCGTCGATGATGAGCAACGTGCCGTGGCGTCTGGTCAGTTCGCGTACGGCGGCCAGATAGCCGGGCTCGGGCAGCACGATGCCGATGTTGGTGAGCGCGGGTTCCATCAGGACGGCGGCGACGTCGCCGTGCGCCAACTCCCGTTCCAGCTGGGCCGGATCGTTGAACTCGGCGACGCGACTGGTGAGCGTGACGTCGCAGGGGGCGCCGACGTTCCCGGGGCGCGCCTGGCCCTGGCCGTCCGGTCCGACGACGATGAGCGACTCGTCGACGCTGCCGTGGTAGCTGTAGCTGTTCACCAGGATCTTGGGGCGGTCGGTGACGGCCCGGGCGAGCCGGATCGCCCAGCGGTTGGCGTCGGTCGCGGTGAGCGAGAAGCTCCAGCGGGCGAGCCCGAAGCGGCGGGCGAGTTCCGCGCCGACCCACTCGGCGTCCTCCGTGGGCAGCATCGCCGTGGCACCGCCCTGTTCTGCGAACCGGCGCCGCACCGCCTCCGCGACCACGGCGGGCGAATGGCCGGCCATGGCCCCGGTGTCACCCAGGCTGAAGTCGATGTACTCGTGCCCGTCGATGTCGGTGACACGGGCGCCGCGTGCGGTGTCGAGGTAGCGGGGGAAGGCTCCGGCGGTCTTGTTCATCCAGGTCATCGGCACCCGTCCGAAGAGGTGCTCGGCACGGGCGTAGGCGGCCTTCGAGCGCGGGTTGCGCCGCTCGGCCTCGGCGCTCTCCCGGGCAAGCAGATCTTGGAGGCGAGTGCGGTCCATTGGATACCCCGGTGGTGTCGACGACTGATTGTCCGGACGATACGACCGAAAGCGCCGCACTTGCAAGATACGGCTGCGGAATCTGCTGTCACAACGATTGATTCGTGCGCCCGTCCCTAGCCGCACGACCCGGTCGGTTCGGCGGGTGTGCGGTGCTGCCGCCGAACCGCTCATCCCGGCCGAGGGGAGAAGCGGGTCCCGCCCGGTCGCCGTGCCTGACGCACCGACCCCGGCGACTCAACTCCCTTTCCTCACACGCCATTTCAGACACTTGACGCAGAAGTGAACAGAGACCTGTCAGTTTCGAAGGGAACTCCTGTTACACCGTGCGAGAGCGGTCGATGACGGTGTGTACTGTGCTCCGGGCACCCCGCCTCAGGGGCTCGAACTCGGCCCTGCCCGACTTCTCTTGGACTCGATTCGATGACCGAACTACCGGACCTGGTGACCGGTGCGCTCGCCGCCGGCACGCTGTCCGCACTGGCGCTCGGCGCCGGTCTGCTGCGATCGCGGCGTCAACGTGCCCTGCAGCGCGCGGAGATCACGGATCTGCGGGACCAACTGGCCGGTCTCCGGACGGCGTTGGTGACCGAGGTCGAGCATCTCGCCGTTCAGCGGATTCCGGCCGTCGCCCGGCAGTTGACGCATCCGCGGGTGGCCGTGCCGGGACCGGCGCAGCCGCAGTTCATCGGTTCGCCCCTCGGGATCGCCCTCGAAAGCGTGCTCAGCGCGGCGCGTTCGGAGCTCACCGCGCAGCGCACCCGTATCGACGCCGCCGCACAGGCCGGGATGCGCGGGGCCACCCGGGAGATCCAGGCCGCGCTGTACCGCCTGCAGGACGCCCTGCGCGCGCTCCAACAGCGGTACGACGACCCGGAGTTGACGCAGACCCTGTTCATGCTGGACCACGAGAACGAGCAGTCGCTGCGCCGAGCGCAGGTCACGGCGGTCGTGTGCGGGGCCTGGGCCGGGCTCGCCCGTGAGGACTCGCACCTCGTGGAGGCGGTGACCGGCGGGCAGGCCCGGCTCGCCGGATATCACCGGGTGCGGGTGCACAACCACCTCGAAACCGGTACCGCGCTGGTCTCGCATGCCGTCGAGCCGGTCGCGATCATCGTCGCCGAACTCCTCGACAACGCGCTGCGGCACTCGGCTCCGGACACCGAGGTCGTGGTCAACCTGGAGCACGTCCATCACGGCGTCTGCGTCACCGTCGACGACGCGGGCGTGGGCATGACCCCGGACGAGCGCGAGCACGCCCGGCGGACGGTGGCCGGTACCGACCCGGTCCTGCTCACCGACCTGGGCGACCCGCCGCGCATGGGGTTCGCCGCGATCGGCCGCCTCACCCGGCAGTTCGACCTCGGTGTCGACCTGTCCTCGCCCTCCCCGTACGGCGGCGTCCGCGCCGTCCTGCGGATCGACAGCCACCTCCTCAGCCGGATAGACCCCGAGCGGCGGCCGCCCGCGGCGGCCGCCCCGCGCTCCACCCGCCCGGCCCCCGCTCCCACCCGCGCGCCCGCACCCTCCCCGGCCCACTCCTACGGCTCCGAGCACGACGAACGGGCCGCGGCCGAGGTGCCAGGGCACCAGGCCGTGCCCGACGTCGGCGGCCTCCCGCGACGGCGCCGACGCACGGCGGTCGCCGCCGCGAACGCGCAGAACGCCCGTCCCGCCCAGGACACGCAGGCCGGTCCGGCACAGCCGGAGTGGCGTCCGGAGCAGGCCGCCGCCGCGCTCGGCGCGCTCCAGTCCGGCACCGCCGCCGCGCGCGCCGCGGGTGAGGGGGCCCGGACCGTCGTGGACGACGAGTCCCCTGGACCGCGCCCGGCGGTGCGCGCCATCGATCAGAAGAACCACGGGAACGACTACGAGGGGGGAGCGGCTAGATGATCAGCCGCGATGGGGGCGACACGGCATGGGTGCTCGATCCGATCCTGGAGGTGCCGCATGTGGTGGCCGCGGTGCTGCTGACCCGGGACGGGCTGGTGCGGGGATACACCGACGCGCTGTCCCAGGCCTCGGGCGAGCGGGTCGCCGCGATCACCAGCACGGTGCAGGGGGCGTGCCGTACCGCGGCGGCGGCCTTCGCCGACCGGGAGGGCGCCGAGATCCGGCAGGTGGTGATCGAGTCGAACCACGGGTACGTGCTCATCGTCCCCACGGATCACGGGACTTGCGTGGCGGCCTACGGCGACACCGAGGTGCGTCTCGACCTGCTCGCGCACCGGGTGCACTCGCAGGTGGCGCGGCTCGGCCAGAAGGCGATGGCCGCCGCTCCGCGGGGAGTTGACGGCGGCGCGTCGGCATGACGGGCCGCCGCGGCGGCCGTCCTCTGGTTCCCGCGTATCTGTCGACCGGCGGGGTGGCCCGGCCCAGCCGCCCGCAGTTGGAGCGGCTGACCGTGCTCTCCGGCAGCGGCGGGCCCGTCCCGGCCGGGCTGCCCGCGGCCCAACTCGCCCTGCTGGACGCCCTGCTGGGCGGTTCGCTGACGGTACTGGAGGCGGCGGCCCTGCTGAAGCTGCCGGTCTCCGCTGTGCGCGTGCTGGCCGCCGGTCTCCTCGACCGGGGCCTGTTGCTCGCCCGTGCCCCGATCCCACCCGCCGAATGCTTCGACCCCGACCTGCTGAAGAGAGTGGCCGATGGCCTACGCGCCCTCAAGCACGACTAGCGGCATCCATCTGCCGGACACCGCACAGGAGTTGGTCAAGATCCTGATCGCGGGCCCGTTCGGGGTGGGCAAGACGACCCTGATCGACTCGGTGTCGGAGATCCGGCCGCTGCACACCGAGGAGCGGCTGACCGAGGCGTCCGTCCATGTGGACGATCTCGACGGGGTGCGGGAGAAGTCGACGACGACCGTCGCCATCGACTTCGGCCGGCTCAGCCTGCCGGGCGGGATCGTGCTGTACCTCTTCGGCACGCCCGGGCAGGAGCGGTTCCGCGCGCTGTGGGAGGACATCGCCCACGGTGCGCTCGGGGCGCTGGTCCTGGTCGACAGCCGCCGCATCGACGCCTCCTTCGGCGTGCTCGGGCTCGTGGAGGAGAGCGGGCTGCCGTACGCCGTCGCCCTCAACACCTTCCCGGACGTGCCCCGGCACCACACCGACGAGCAGCTGCGCGCCGCCCTGGACCTGGCGCCCGGCACCCCGCTGGTGACCTGCGACGCCCGGGACGCGGACTCGTCGATCGACGCGCTGCTCGCCCTGGTCCAGCACCTGATCGACCGCGACCCTCCGGAGCACCGGTGACCACTTCGTCCCCCACCCGACCCGTCCGGCTGTGGGAGGACGGCTTCGCGCTGGATCCCTACGACTACTACGCCGCCCTGCGCGCCCAGGGCCCGGTCGGCTGGGCCGAACTCGCCCCGGGCGTACCGGCGTACGTCGTCACCGAGCGGCGGGCCGCGCTGGAGCTGCTGCGCGACACCGTCACGTTCTCGCACGATCCGCGGCCGTGGGAGTCGACGGTCTCCGAGGACTCGCCGGTCCTCGGGATGATGCGCTGGCGGCCCAACTCCCTGTTCGCGGACGGCGCCGCGCACGTCCGCTACCGCGCCTCGCTGATCGACGCCTTCGACCGGATCGAACCGCACGACCTGCGGGCCCGGGTGCACCGGGCGGTCCATGTCCTGGTGAGCCGGATCGGGCCGCGCGGACAGGCCGATCTGGTGGGCGAGTTCGCCCGGCCGCTGATGGCGATGGTCTTCAACAGCCTGTTCGGCCTGCCAGACAGCCGGAGCGAGCGGCTGGACCGGGCGCTGGGCATGATGATGGAGGGTGGCGCCCAAGCGGCCGAGGGCGAGGCCGAGTTCGGCGGTTACGTCCTCGAACTCGTCGCCACCAAGGCAGAGTCACGCGGTGACGATCTACCGAGCTGGCTCCTGGACCATCCGGCCGGGCTGAGTCCGGAGGAGGTCGCCTGGCAGGTGTTCCTCACCCTGGGCGCGGGTCACGAACCGACCGCGAACCTGGTGTCCAACGCCCTGTCCCGCATCCTCGGCACCTCGGTCTACTACTCCACGCTGACCAGTGGCGCCCGCCCGGTCATGGACGCCCTGGTGGAGGTCCTGCACCACGAGACCCCGCTCGCCAACTACGGGATCCACTATGCCCGTTCGCCCGTCACCTTCCACGGCGCGTGGATCAGGCCGGCGACACCGGTCGTCGTCTCGTACGGCGCGCTCGCGCACTTCGCGGAGCAGGAGGTCGTCAGCGGCCGGCATCCCAAGGACGCCTCGCACCTGTCGTGGTCGGCGGGCCCGCACGCCTGCCCGGTCAAACGGCACACGCTGCTCATCGCGACGGAGGCGATCGAGCGGCTCACCCTGTGGCTGCCCGACCTCGAACCCGTCGTACCGCGCGCGGAGTTGACCTGGCGTCCCGGCCCCTTCCATCGCTCGCTCACGTCGCTGCCCGTGCGGTTCAGCCCCCGCTCCCCCGACCAGCCAGGAGACCTGTCGTGACCGTGTCCGACCGTATCGCCCTCGACCCGTTCGGCGCCGACATGGCCGCCGAGAGCGCCAAGCTGCGTGCCCTCGGCCCGATCGTGCCCGTCGAGCTGCCCGGCGGCATCCCCGCCTGGGCGCCCACCGGCTACGACACCCTGAAGGAACTGATCCTCGACCCGCGGGTCAGCAGGGACCCCCGGCTGCACTGGCGCCTGTGGCCCGAGATGGGCGAACACCCCTCCTGGGGCTGGGTGTTGGGCTGGATCGGCGTCGTCAACATGCTCTCCACGTACGGCACCGACCACGCCCGCCTGCGCAAACTGGTCGCGCCGAGCTTCACGCACCGGCGCACCGAGGCGATGCGGGCCCGGGTGGAGGCGATCACGGCGGAGCTGCTCGACGCGGTGGCGGCCGGCGACGCCGAGGTGGTCGACATCAGGGCCGCCCTCGCCCACCCCCTGCCGATGCGGATCATCTGCGAACTCTTCGGTGTGCCCGACGAGTTGGTGGCCGACACCGGACGGCTGATCGCGGCCATCATGGACACCTCCGACCCCTCTCCGGAGCACGCGGCGTTCGTGCAGCAGCAGATCGGCACGGTGCTGCCCGCGCTGATCGCCCACCGCAGCGAGCACCCCGGCGACGACCTGACCACGGAGCTGATCCGGGTACGGGACGAGGACGGCGACCGGCTCAGCGACGAGGAACTGCTGTACACACTGCTGCTGGTGATCGGCGCGGGATTCGAGACGACGGTCAACCTCATCGGCAACGCGATCGTCGCTCTGCTCAAGCGCCCCGAGCAGCTCGCGGACGTACGCTCCGGGAAGACCGGCTGGGACGCGGTCGTCGACGAGACCCTGCGTGTCCACCCCTCCATCGCCTCACTGCCCCTGCGGTTCGCGGTCAGCGACCTCACCGTCGGCGGCATCATCGTCCCGGCCGGGGACGCCATCATCACGACATACGCGGCGGCCGGGCTCGACCCCGCGCACTACGGCCCCGACGCGGACGTCTTCGACGCGGCCCGCGGCGCCGACGACCACCTGTCCTTCGGTATCGGCGTGCACCGCTGCATCGGCGCGCCGCTGGCCCGGGTGGAGGCCCTGACCGCGCTGCCCGCGTTCTTCGACCGCTTCCCGGACGTCCGCCTCGCCGTCGACGCGGACACCCTGCGCCAGGTGCCGTCCTTCATCGCCTTCGGCTGGCAGGAGATCCCGGTACGGCTGCGCGGGTGAGCGCCGACGTTGAATCTGCACGGCCGCTCGCGCACCCGGCACCGGAGCGGCTCCGCCGCGGCCTCGGAGGGGAGCCGCCGGCGGAGCCGTCCTGCCCGGGTTCGGGGGAGCCCCGAGCGCACTGGTCGGCTTCCCCGGTTTCGCCGGGGTACGCCCGTACGAATCGGGCGGCATGAGGGGCCGCGCGGCGACCCGTGGCCGTACGGCATAAGCTCGGCGGGTGGCCAAGTACTTCGACGTGCACCCGGACAACCCGCAGCCGCGCACCATCTCGCAGGTCGCGGACAGTGTGCGCTCGGGTGCGCTGATCGCGTACCCGACCGACTCCTGCTACGCGCTGGGCTGCCAGCTCGGCAACCGTGAGGGCATGGAGCGGATCCGTACGATCCGGCATCTGAACGACCGGCACCACTTCACGCTGGTGTGCCAGAACTTCGCCCAGCTGGGCCAGTTCGTGCACATCGACAACGACGTGTTCCGCGCCATCAAGGCCTCCACGCCCGGCAGTTATACGTTCATCCTCCCGGCGACGAGGGAGGTGCCGCGACAGTTGCTGAACGCGAAGAAGAAGACCGTGGGCGTGCGCATCCCCGACCATGTCGTCACCCAGGCGCTGCTGGCCGAGCTGGGCGAGCCGCTGCTGTCCAGCACCCTGCTGCTGCCCGACGAGGAGGAGCCGATGACCCAGGGCTGGGAGATCAAGGACCGGCTCGACCACGTGGTGGACGCGGTGGTCGACTCCGGGGACTGCGGCACGGAACCGACGACGGTCATCGACTTCTCCAGCGGCGAGGCCGAGATCGTCCGCAAGGGCGCGGGGGACGTCTCCCGCTTCGAGTGACCCCGGCGGCGGGGCCGTGACCGGGCGTGCCAGGATGATCGAACACGCCGCGCGGGGCCGGCAGCCGGCCCCGCGCCGATCCGCTGGGAGGCACCCCCGCCATGACCGCCGTACAGGGCACAGCCGTGGACATCCCCACCGAGGACGGCATCGCCGACGCCTATCTGGTGCATCCCGGTGACGAGCGCCCCCGTCCGGCCGTGCTGCTCTACCAGGACGCCTTCGGGCTGCGTCCCCACCTCAGGTCGATGGCCGACCGGCTGGCCGAGGCCGGTTACGCGGTCCTCGTACCGAACGTGTTCTACCGGCAGGGGCGCGCGCCGGTGGTCGAGCTGCCCGAGTTCATCGATCCCGAGGCGCGGCCGGAGATCTTCCAGAAGGTCGGCCCGCTGATCATGGGGCTGACGCCCGATCTGGTCGAGCGGGACGCCGGCGCCTATCTGCGCTGGCTGGCCGAGTCCCCCGTGGTCGCCGACGGGCCGGTCGCGATCACCGGGTACTGCATGGGCGCCCGCCTCGCGCTGTACACCGCCGGCGCCCACCCGGACCGGGTGGCCGCGGTGGGCGGCTTCCACGGCGGTCGGCTGGCCACCGACGACCCGAACAGCCCGCACCTGGCCGCCGAACACATCACCGCCGAGCTGTACTTCGGCCACGCCGACCAGGACCCGTCGCTGCCCGAGGACCAGATCAAGCGGTTCGAGGACGCGCTCACCACGGCGGGGGTCCGACACCGCTGCGAGGTCTACCCGGGCGCGCGGCACGGCTACACGCAGGCCGACACCTCGTCGTACAACGCGGAGGCCGACGAGCGTCACTGGGTCGCGCTGCTCGATCTGCTGAACCGTACGTTCTGATCGCCAGACCGCTTTCACTGATTCAATCCAGGTGCCCACGGCGCGAGTTGCCGTGGGCACCTTTCGTTCAACTCATTGACATGCTCGCGCCCCGGCGCGACTCTGAGAGCGCTCTCACACAGGTACGGACCAATTGTTCGTACACCCCCCACACGGAGGTGAGCAGTGCTCGTCAGAATCCTGCGCCATCTGGGCGCCGCGACCGCGGTGGCCACGATGCTCGCGCTGGCCACACCCCTGACGGCGGATGCCGCGGTACCCGCCACGATCCCGCTCAAGATCACCAACAACTCGGGCCGCGGCGACGCAGTCTACATCTACGACCTGGGCACCAACCTGGCCACCGGCCAGCAGGGCTGGGCCGACGCGAGCGGCACGTTCCACGCCTGGCCGGCCGGCGGCAACCCGCCCACCCCGGCGCCGGACGCATCGATCGCAGGCCCGGCTGCCGGACAGTCCACCACCATCCGGATCCCCAAGTTCTCGGGCCGCATCTACTTCTCCTACGGCCAGAAGCTCGTGTTCAAGCTGACCACGGGCGGCCTGGTGCAGCCGGCCGTGCAGAACCCGACCGACCCCAACCGCGACATCCTCTTCAACTGGTCCGAGTACACGCTCAACGACTCCGGGCTGTGGATCAACAGCACCCAGGTCGACATGTTCTCCGCGCCGTACGCGGTCGGCGTGCAGCGTTCCGACGGGACCACGGCCAGCGCCGGACACCTCAAGTCGGGTGGCTACACCGGGTTCTTCAACGCGCTGCGCGGACAGCCTGGCGGCTGGGCCAACCTGATCCAGACCCGGTCCGACGGCACGGTCCTGCGAGCGCTCTCACCGGGGTACGGCATCGAGACGGGCGCCCTGCCGAGCACCGTGATGGACGACTACATCAACCGCGTCTGGTCGAAGTACTCGTCGTCGACCCTGACCGTGACGCCGTTCGCCGACCAGCCGAACACCAAGTACTACGGCCGGGTGTCGGGCAACGTCATGAACTTCAGCAACAGCTCCGGCGCGGTCGTCACCACGTTCCAGAAGCCGGACGCGGCCAGCATCTTCGGCTGCTACAAGTATCTCGACGCGCCCAACGACCTGGTGCGCGGGCCGATTTCGCGCACGCTGTGCGCGGGCTTCAACCGCTCCACGCTCCTGGTCAACCCCAACCAGCCGGACACCACCACGGCGAATTTCTACCAGGACACGGTGACCAACCACTACGCGCGCAAGATCCACGCACAGATGGCGGACGGCAAGGCGTACGCGTTCGCGTTCGACGACGTCGGCGCCCAGGAGTCCCTGGTGAACGACGGGAACCCGCAGCAGGCCTATCTCACACTCGACCCGCTGAGCTGAGCTGAGCTGAGCAGACCGGAACACCCCGCACGCCTGGGGGCGCGTGCGGGGTGCCGGACGGAACGGGTGAAGCGGATCAGCTGGTCGTGACGGCGGTGTCGTCGATCACGAAGCTGGTCTGGAGGGAGGAGTCCTCGACTCCGCTGAACTTCAGGGTCACGGTGGTGCCGGCGAAGGCCGACAGGCTGAAGGACTTCGCGACGTATCCGCTCGCCGCGTTGAGGTTGGAGTAGGTGGCCAGGGTGGTCGATCCGGCGGTGACCGTCAGCTTGTCGTAGGCCGTGCTGGTGCTGGTCTCCGCCGTGTCGACGTGCAGGTAGAAGGTGAAGGTCGTGGCGGTGCAGCCGGACGGGATCGTCACCGACTGGGACAGGGTGTCGGTGTGGGTCGAGCCGTAGCCGTCGAGCCACGCGTAGTACGAGCCCGCGTGCGCGGCCTCACTGCTGGAGTTGGTGATGACCCCGCTGCTCGCGGTCCAGGTCGTGCTGCCCGACTCGAAGCCCGCGTTGCCCAGGAGCTGGGACGAGGTGCAACTGCCGCCCCCGCCACTGGAACTCACGGTCCAGGTGAAGGACGCGGTACCGGTCGCCCCGGTGCTGTCGGTGACGGTCACCGTGGTGCTGTAGGTGCCCGCCGTCGTCGGGGTGCCGGTGATGGCGCCCGTGGAGCTGCTGATCGACAGGCCGGTCGGCAGCCCGGTCGCCGCGTACGTCAGCGAACCGCTGTTGGTGGAGCTGGCCGCGATCTGCAGGCTGACGGCCGTACCGACGGTGGAGGACTGGCTGCCCGGGTTGGTGACCGTGACACCGCTGGTCGGCACGGTGATGTGGCTGCCGACGTTGATGCCGGCGAAGGCGTTGCCGACTCCCGCGTACTGCACGGAACTTGTGCCGTACAGCGCCGCGGCGGCGCTGAGCGCGGCGGTGCGGGCCCCGGCGTAGTCGGTGCTGGACGTCATGTAGGTCGTCAGCGCCTTGTACCAGATCTGCAGGGCCGCGGCCCGGCCGATACCGGCGACGGCGACACCGTCGGAGGTGGTGCTGGTGTAGGTGGTGCCGTTGATGACCTTGGTGCCGCTGCCCTCGGAGAGCAGGTAGAACATGTGGTTCGCCGGACCCGAGGAGTAGTGGACGTCGAGGTTGCCGACGCCGGAGTACCAACTGTCCGCGCTGCCGCCGTCCTTGCTCGGCTTGTCCATGTAACGCAGCGGCGTGCCGTCGCCGTTGATGTCGATCTTCTCGCCGATGAGGTAGTCGCCGACGTCGGTGGAGTTGTTGGCGTAGAACTCGACGCCGGTGCCGAAGATGTCGGAGGTCGCCTCGTTCAACCCGCCCGACTCACCGGAGTAGTTGAGCCCGGCCGTGTTCGACGTGACGCCGTGGCTCATCTCGTGGCCCGCCACGTCCAGCGAGGTCAGCGCGTGCGTGGAGCCCGAGCCGTCGCCGTACGTCATGCAGAAGCAGCTGTCGTCCCAGAAGGCGTTGACGTACGCCGTGCTGTAGTGGACACGCGAGTAGGCGGCGACGCCGTCGTTCTTGATGCCGCTGCGGCCGAAGGTGTTCTTGTAGAAGTCCCAGGTCTCCTGGGCGCCGTAGGCCGCGTCGGCGCCCGCGGTCTGGGTGTTGGAGCCCGAGCCGGTGCCCCAGACGTCGTCGGCGTCCGTCATCAGGGTGCCGGTGCCGGACGTGGCGTTGTTCAGGCTGTACGTCTTGTGACCGCCGCGCGTGGTGTCGTACAGCTGGTACGTCGAACCCGACAGCGTGGTGCTCAGCGAGACCGTGCCGCTGTACTGGGTGTTGCCGGTGCCGGTCTCGATGCCCTGGAAGCGGGAGAGTTCCTTGCCGGTGGTGGCGTCGGTGATGACGTGCAACTGGCTCGGGGTGCCGTCGTCCTGGAAGCCGCCGATCACCGTCTCCCAGGCGAGCTTCGGCGTGCCGTCGCCGGCCCAGATGACCTTCCGGGCGCTGTCGGTGCTCGGCGCCTTGGCGTCGAGGGCCTTCGCCGTGGTGAGGGCCTTGGTCTCGGCGGCCGACTTGGCGACGGACGCGGTGGTGGAGGGCACCGTGAGGGTGTGCTTGTTGTTGAAGGTCGCGCTCACCGTGCCGGTCGCCTGCGCGGCGGGCGGGGTGTGCACGACGAGGTCGCCGCCGAGGACGGGGAGACCGGCGTAGGTGCGCTCGTAGCGGGTGTGGACGGTGCCGTCGTTGTCCTTGACGACGTCCTTGACGACCAGCTTCTCCTTGGCGCCGAGGCCGAGGGTGCGGGCGGTCTTCGTGCTGTTCGCGGTGGCGCTCTTCACCAGGGCGGTGCGCTGCGCCGGGGCGAGCTTCGCCTCCAGGCTGCCGGTGCGCAGCGGGCTGGGGTGGGGGGACGCGGGCTTCGCGCTCGCCGGAACCGACTGGATGCCGACGGCGAGGAGCGCGGCGGTGGAGATCAGGGCTCCAACCGCGGTCCGCTTGCGGGGGATGCGTCTCACTCGTACTCCTCCTGCGACGGCCGCGGACGCGGCCGGTGACAGACCGGACAGCCGGGTCTGCTGTCCGGGAGAGCTGAGCTGTGCGGGGCCGACCGAACTTTGACCGATCCGTGGAGGATCCGTGGGGTAACTGCGTGGAGGATGACAGCGTTGACCCGTCCATGTCACGCAGGACAGGGGCACTCAAGGGTTTTCCCTCTGTCTCCGCGGGAACGGTGGCCATCGGGGCGCCACTCGGCGGGCTCATCGCCGACCACGTCGGCTACCGCTTCGCCCTGTCCGTGGGGCTGACCGGAGCGGTCCTCCAGGCACTCGCGCTCGCCCTGTCCCGCACCCGCGAGGCCCGCGCCACCGACGACCACGAACCGCTCGTGCCCGCCTGGTGCCGGGTGGCGGCCGACCCCGCCCGGCACCGAAATGCGGCACGCGCGAAGGCGGGAGATGCTGGGAGGGCCAAAGCACGTCCGAAGGAGGACACCCATGTCGTTCATGGAAAAGGTCAAGGGAATGCTGGGCCAGCACCCCGACAAGGCCAAGCAGGGCGTGGACCGCGCGGGAGACATGATCGACGAACGCACGGGCGGCAAGCACGCCAAGCGGGTCGACATGGCGCAGGACAAGGCCAACGAGTTCATCGACCGCGATAGGCCGCAACAGCCCTGATCTCCTGACCGCATCTGTCCGCGTATCGCCCTCGATGCGCCTCAAGTGGTCCATGAAAGTGGAGACTTGGTCAGGTACAGATGTGAAAGCGGTGCGCGGCCGGGCCTTGATTCGTACATACTCCCCCCACGGGAAGCCAGGACTCTGGGGGGAGTTGGCTCATGCAAGGCACGATCGACGGGTTCCGCTACGGTGCGGTGACCCCGGTGGCCGCCTATCTGATGGCCTGCCTGGGAGGTGCTCTGGGACTGCGCTGCGTAGTGCGGTCCCTGCACAACGAACGTTCCTGGAAGGCGGGTTGGCTCGCGCTGGGCGCGACCTCGATCGGCAGCGGCATCTGGACGATGCACTTCATCGCGATGCTCGGCTTCCAGGTCGAGGAGACCCGTATCGGCTACGACGTCGGCCTCACGGTGCTGAGTCTCGCCGTGGCGATCGTCATGGTCGCCGTCGGGGTGTTCGCCGTGGGGTATCGCGGCGCCACCACCGGCACGCTCGCCGCGGCGGGCGTGATCACCGGCCTCGGGGTCGCCGCGATGCACTATCTGGGCATGTCCGCCCTGCAGTTGAACGGCAGCATCGAGTACCGGACCAGCACGGTCGTGCTCTCCGTCGCGATCGCCATCGTCGCCGCGACGGCGGCCCTGTGGGCGGCCGTGTCCATCCGGGGCTTCCTGGCGAGTCTGGGCGCCAGCCTGGTGATGGGCGTGGCCGTGTCCGGGATGCACTACACGGCCATGGCCGCCGTGAGCGTCCATCTGCACGGCACCGGCGGGGCGTGGACGGGCGACTCCGCCACCTCGCTGCTGCTTCCCATGCTGCTGGGGCCGGTCATCTTCCTGCTGCTGGCCGGGGTCGTCGTGATGTTCGACCCGCTGCTGGTGATGGGCGAGGGCAACTGGGACCGTTCCTTCGCCCGGCATCCCGTCGTCCCGGAAACCGCTGACAAGCGAGCGGATCCGGCCCTCACCGCACGGGACTCAGCACCCCGGGCCGTGGTGACCAACAGCGGTCGCGACGGCCCGAGTCCGGCCTCCGGTCGCCGCAGACCCAGATAGCGGCGCCTCAGTTGGGCGCGCCCGGCGGCACCCGGGGCAGCGGGTCGAGCCGCACCGAGCCGGGGTCGGCGAGGAAGGCGCGGATCAACTCCCCTGCCTCACGGACCTGTTCGTCGCCCTGGCAGCGCAGCTCGGTCGCGAGCCGCCGCACGGCACCGCGCAACGACATCCGCACCGGGGTGTGCAGCGCGGTGTCGTCGAGCAGGGTCAGCAGGTGGTTCAGGAGGGTCCAGTCCGCCGCGTGCTGCACGGTGGCGCCGCCGGGGAGTTCCGCGGGTACGGGGTCGACGCGGCGCCAGGTCGTGGTGAGGAGCGCGTCGACGACGTCGGCGACACCGGGCACGGCGGGGTCGGCCGCGTGCTGCCAGGCCACCCGGTTGAGCCGGGCCGGGTCCAGCAACTGCTGTGTGACCAAGGCGGTCGCGGCCCGTACGGCTTCGAAGGGGTCGAAGATCCGTCCGGCGCCCGTGTCGAGGTACTGGTCCGTCCGGCCGTAGCGGGTCGCGGGCGGGGTGAGGGTGTCCAACACTGCGTGCGGCAGGGCGAGTTGCTCGGCGCGCAACAGTTCGGCGAGTCGGGTCAGCGCAGTGTGCTGACCGGCCGCGTCGACGGCCTCCGCGCCTCGCCCGTCCTGGCCCGCGAGGCGGTACGTGTAGCGCACCCCGCCCACCAGCCGGGCCACGGCCGCCACCTCGTGCCTGTGCAGCAGGTGCAACAGCGCGGCGCGCTCCTCCAGTTCACCGGTCTGCCGGTCGGGCGGCAGCACCCCTCGGGAGAATCCGTCCAGGGCGATCCGGCGGACCCGCAGCATCGTCTCCAGCGCCTGGAGAGCGTCCGGCCCGCTCACCCACGGCACGGCGTCGGCGTGCGCGGCGTGCGGGCCCTGCGCGTCCTCGTCGGAGACGTAGGTGAGACCGGCCTCGGCGGCTTCGCGGCGCAGTGCGGCGAGCGCCGTGTCCTCCTCGCCATCGACCTCGCCGAACCGCCCGTAGGCGTGCGCGACCAAGTAGTGGTCCCACGGCCCGAGTTCGGTGCCGTATGCGGCGGAGAGGTCGAGATCGCCCTTCTCGGTGACGCGGATGCGGGCGTGCGGGTAGTCCATGACGGACGGTTCGGGGTGGCCCGTGCCGGCGAAGTTGTGCATGAAACCGAGTGCGTGACCGATCTCGTGCGCGGCCAGTTGGCGCAGCCGGGCGAGCACCAACTCCTCGACGGCGGCGAGCCGTTCGGCCTCGTCCGGACGTCCGTAGGGGGCGAGGAGGGCCTCGCCGAGTGCGCGGACCTGCTCGACGCGCTGGGAGCCGAGCCGTACCCGGGCGTGCAGGATCTCGCCGGTGCGCGGGTCGGTCAGGCCCTGCCCGAGGGACCAGCCGCGGCCGGCCCGGTGCACCCAGACGACGCCGTTGACTCCGGGTTCGTAGGGGTCGAAGCTGGCGCCACCGGGCTCGACCCGGTAGGCGTCCGGGAGTCCGATCCGGGCGAAGGCCCGCTGCCACCAGTTGCCGCCCTCGACGACCGCCGAGCGGAAGGGTTCCGGGACGGCCGGGTCCACCTGGAAGACGATCGGGTCGCCGCCCGGTTCCGCGCGGAAGCGGGGCTGGAACTTCACCTCGGTGCCCGCCCGGCCGACGAGACCGTGGTCGGCGTAGCCGATGCCGTAGCCGCCCGAGGCGGGGTGGTAGCGGCGGACGGGCAGCGGGGTCGCCGGCAGCCGCATCAGGTTGAGTTGCTGGACGACGGTGAGGGCGCGCGGGTCGGCTGCCACGGCCTGGACCGCCCTGCCCCGGCCGGCTCCCCGGAAGGTGAGGAGCGCGGGCAGCCGGACGGCACGCGGCCCGGTGCGGCTGTCGGCGACGAGCGGGAGGCTCGCGGACTCGTCGATCGTGTAGTCGCCCTGCTCGTGTGCGTGCAGATGCTCGGCGACCCGGTCGTGGTCGGCGACGACCAGGCCGGTCGCGTCGACGACCGCCGCCCCGTTCTCCTCCCGCAGCACGGGTCCGCTCCACACCACGGACAGCGCGAACGACTCGTCCCCGGCCCGTACGGCGGCCTCGTCGCCGGAGGTGAGGAAGTGCTTGTTGCGTACGGCGAACAGCACCCGGTCGCCGATCCGGCGGAACTCGGCGAGCCGTGCCTTGCCCGCCCTGCCCCGGTCCAGCCACAGGTCGCTGGAGCCCAGGCCCTGGGAGAGGGAGACGGTGAGGAGGAAGGGTTCGTCGAAGTGACGGATGCCCAACAGCAGCCGGTCGGACCGGAGTTCGGGGTCGGGGAGCAGATCGATGAAGTCGGCTTCGCCGGGCATGCGGGGGGCCTTTCGGTCGTACGTCGTCGAGTTGATGTTGCCAGGCCCCTGCCTCTCGGTCCGCGATGGCTGGTTGTTACGGTGCACCGGTGTCTGAATCCTCACGCGATACCGCCGAAGGCGCCGGTTGGGGCACCGCGGAGCGCGGCGCGTACCAGCAGCTGATGCCGTCCCACGTCGAGAAGGTCTCGTGGCTCGATCCGAAGACCCTGTGGGCCGCCCGCAACGGTGTGCTGGCCTCCTGGTTCGGGGACCCGACCGGCGACACCCGCAGCCGCTGGGTCGCACAGCGCACTGCCGTCGGCGCCCCCGCCGACAAGGTGATCCGGCGCGACGACGCGGACACCTTCTCCTTCATGGTCATCGGCGACACGGGTGAGGGCGACGATCCCCAATACGCCGTCGTGCCGGGGTTCCTGAAGGTCAGTCAGGGGACGGACTTCGCGGTCATAGCCAGCGACGTCATCTATCCGGTCGGCACCGCGGACGACTACGGCACGAAGTTCTTCCGTCCGTACCAGGACTATCCGGCGCCCATCTACGCGATACCCGGCAACCACGACTGGTACGAGGGCCTCGGCGGCTTCATGCGCGTCTTCTGCGACGACGCGCCCGCGCTGCCCGCGCCTCGGGCGAAGCCGCGCCCGCTGACCCGGGCCTGGTGGCGCTCGCTGCTGTGGCACCACCCCCGTCCGACCGACGGCGAACGCCTGGACAAGGAACGGGAGTTGCGTTCCTCGCCGTTCCAACAGGCGGTCCAGCCGGGCCCGTACTGGGCGATCGACGCGGGACCGGTGCGGATCATCGGTATCGACACCGGCCTGTTGGGCACGATCGACGCCGAACAGGGCGCCTGGCTGCGGGAGGTGGCGAAGGGGCCGACACCGAAGATCCTCGTCACCGGCTCGCCCCTGTATGTGGACGGCAAGTACGACCCCTGTGCCATCGAGGGCGGCGGCACGGTCGACGACATCGTCCGCGATCCGGACCACCACTTCGTGGCGGCGATCGGCGGCGACATCCACAACTACCAGCGCTATCCGGTGCGGTTGGACGACGGGCGCACGGTCCAGTACGTGGTCTCGGGCGGCGGCGGCGCGTTCATGCACGCGACCCACACCGTCCCGCGCGTCGACATCGGCAACGTCACCGAGCAGGACTTCCGCTGCTATCCGCTGCGCGGCGACTCCCTGGCCTTCTACAGCAGGCTCTACGGGCGCCGACTGCACCTGCGGCGCTTCTTCACCCTCACCGAGGCCGAGGCGTCGGCCGTGATCTGCGAGCGCCTGGGCATCCCGCCGACCCGCACTCCGGGCCCGCCGGTCCGTATCACCCGGCGGATCCGGCTGGTCGCGAGCCTGCTGGGCGCGGGCGGCCGTCCCGACCGCGCCTCGCGCTTCCGGCTCCCGGTGCGCAAGATCTACACCCAGTTGTTCTCACCCAGCTCGGTGACGTACAGCCCGCCGTTCTTCAAGTGCTTCCTGCGGCTGGACGTCACCCCGGAGGCGATTCGGCTGCGCTGCTTCGCGGCCACCGGCAACCGTGCCCAGGAGATCGACCCGCCGGTCGAGGACGAGATCACCATCCCGCTGCGCTGATCACACGCCCGCAATGTTCACCTGCCACAATCAGGACAGAACGGAACTGACGTACGACCGCCGGAGGAGCCCGTGCCGCCCACCTCACGCCCGTTGCGGAAGCTGGGCTTCCTGACGATCGGCCTGTTCGACGAGGCCGATCCGCGCCGGGGCCACGAGTCGACGCTGGAGATCATCGAACTCGGCGAACGGCTCGGCTTCGACAGCGCGTGGCTGCGCCACCGCCACCTCCAGTACGGCATCTCCTCGCCCGTCGCGGTCATGGCGGCGGCCTCGCAGCGCACCAGCCGTATCGAACTCGGCACCGCGGTGATCCCGCTCGGCTGGGAGAACCCGCTGCGGCTGGCGGAGGACCTGGCGACCGTCGACATCCTGTCCGGGGGCCGCATCAACCCGGGCGTCAGCGTCGGCCCGCCGATGCACTACGACCGGGTCAAGGAAGCGCTGTACCCCGACACGTCCGACGTGGAGGACTTCAGTTACGAGCGGGTACGACGACTCGTGGACCTCGTGCGCGGCGAACCGGCCACCGACTTCAGCGGCACCGAGGGCTTCGAGGTGTTCTCCGACCGGGTCCAGCCGCACTCCCTCGGCCTGGGCCGTCGCCTCTGGTACGGCGGCGGCAGCGCGAGTTCGGCGAAGTGGGCCGGCGAACACGGCATGAACTTCCTGACGAGCAGCGTCGTCAAGGCCGAAGGGCCGGACGAGTCGAGGGACTTCGCGGAGATCCAGCTCTCCCACGTCCGCACGTTCCGCGCCCACCACCCGGACGGGGAGTCCGCCCGCGTCTCCCAGGGGCTGGTCGTGATCCCCACCGACTCCGCATCGCCCGAACAACGGGCGAAGTACGAGGAGTTCGCCCGCAGACGCACGCCCCGGACGACGTCACCGCAGGGGCCGGCCCGGCTGATGTTCGCGCCGGACATCGTCGGCACCTCGGAGGAGATCGCCGAACTCCTGGGCACGCACGCCGCGTTCAGGGAGATCGACGAGGTGGCGTTCGCGCTGCCGTTCACCTTCGAACACGAGGACTACGTACAGATCCTCACGGACATGGCGACCAGGCTCGGACCGGCGCTCGGCTGGAAGCCCGCCGCCTGACCCCGGTGTCACCAGCGCCCCGGCTCGGTGCCGACGATCGGCTGCGAAGGCCTGCCGTCCACGCCGACCGGGATGTCGCCGGTGAGCATGACCCGGTGCATGGTCCGGGGGAGGCCGAGGTGGGCGTTGTCGCCGGGGGCGAGATGGATGGTGGCCCGATTGTCCCAGAAGGCCACGCTGCCCGGCTCCCAGCGGAAGCGGACGGTGTATTCGGGCCTGGTCGCCTGCGCGAGGAGCATGTCCAGGATCGCCGCGCTCTCCGCGCGCGAGACTCCGGTGATCTGCTCCAGGTAGTAGCCGTTGACGAACAGCACCCGCTCCCCCGTCTCGGGGTGCACCCGTACCAGCGGGTGCACCGAGGCGACCTGGTGGTCCAGGAGATGGCGGACGTACGCGTCTTCGCCGGGCCGCGGCTGGTAGCCGACGCCGAGCCGGTGCTCGGCCCGCAGTCCGTCCACGAACTCCCGTACCGGCTGCGACAGTCCGGCGTAGGCGGCGGCCAGGTTCGACCAGGTCGTGTCGCCGCCGTACGGCGGGACGGTCTCCGCGCGCAGGATCGTCGCGGCCGGCGGGTCGATACGGGCGCCGTGGTCGCAGTGCCAGCCGCGCAGCAGGGTGTGCCGTCGGCGCTCCAGCCACTCCTCGTGCTCCATGCCGAACCGGCCGCCCAACTCCAGCCGGTCGGCGGTCGTTTCGACCTCGGGGAAGCCGGCCGGTGAGGCGCTGCCGCGCCGGCCGAGCACGACCGGTTGGCCGAACCGTCGCGCGAACGCCACATGCCCGGCGTGATCGACCTGTTGGTCCCTGAAGAACACGACCTTCCAGCGCAACACCGCCGCGCGGACGGCGGCGACCACGGCGTCGTCGAGTTCACCGGCCAGATCGACACCGGTGATCTCGGCCCCGATGTGCCCGGCGGCCGGCTTCACCTCCATGCCTTCCACCCGCACCGCCCCGTCCGTCGTACCGCTGTCCGTCGTCATGCGCGCTCCGTCGTCGTACCTGTTCGGTCGGCCGTGCCCACCGGGTCGTACCCAGGTCGTACCGGGTTCAAGAAGATCGTGACAGCGATCACCGCACGAGGCGACAGGGCTCCCGTGCGCCCATACTGGCTGTACCGCACAGTCAAGGGAAGGTCGACCGTGATCAGCATCCCGACGCACACGCTCAACGACGGAACGCAGCTCCCCGCCATCGGCCTGGGCACCTGGCCGATGGACGACGCGACGGCCGAGGAGGCCGTCGACGGCGCGTTGCGCATGGGATATCGCCTGCTGGACACGGCGACGAACTACCGCAACGAGACCGGCGTCGGCCGGGGCATCGCCCGCAGCGGTGTGCCGCGCGAGGAAATCGTCGTGACGACGAAGCTGCCGGGCCGCCACCACGGCTACGACGAGACCCTCGCGTCCTTCGAGGAGTCCCGGGCGCGGCTCGGCGTGGAGTACGTGGACCTGTATCTGATCCACTGGCCGCTGCCCCGCGTCGGCAAGTACGTCGATTCCTGGAAGGCGATGATCAAGCTCCGCGAGGAAGGTCTCGTCCGGTCGATCGGTGTCTCCAACTTCACGCCCGGGCACATCGAGCGGCTGGAGAAGGAGACCGGCGTGCTGCCCTCCGTCAACCAGATCGAGCTGCATCCGCTGTTCCCGCAGGACGAACTGCGCGCCTTCGGCGCCGAGAAGGGCGTTCTCACCGAGAGCTGGAGCCCTCTCGGGCGCGGTTCCCAACTGCTCGACGACCCGACCGTCGTGACGGTCGCGGAGGCCTTCGGCGTCACGCCCGGTCAGGTGGTGCTGCGCTGGCACACCCAGCTCGGGGTGGTCCCGATCCCCAAGTCGGCCGACCCGCAGCGGCAGCGTGCCAACCTCGACATCTTCGGCTTCGAACTCGGCCCGGCCCAGCTGGCCGCCCTCTCCGACCACGCCCCGCAGCGCCTGGGCGGGGACCCGGAAACGCACGAGGAATTCTGAGAGTCCCGGGGCGGAAGTTGCGCGTTTCCGCCCCCAACTCGCCTTCCCTGCCTCTATGTTCACGGCGGAGGCTCAAGATCTCACCGGAAGGCCCTCGTATGCGCAACGCGTTCCGTACCGCCGTGACCGGGGCGGTGGCAACCGCCGCTCTGCTGGCCGGTGGCACCGCCCAGGCGACCCCCGCCGGGCCCGGCGTCACCGCCACGGTGATCAGCCAGACCACGATCGGCGACACCGACTACACGGTGCGCGAGATCACCATTCCGCCCGGCCAGGCCACCGGCTGGCACTACCACGACGGCCCCCTGTACGGAATCGTCAAGGAGGGCACGCTCAGCCACTTCGACTCCACCTGCGCCTCCGACGGCGTCTACCGCAAGGGCAGCACCATCCAGGAGCCGGCCGGGGCGGGCAACGTGCACATCGGCCGCAACCTGGGGAAGACCCCGCTCGTCCTGGACGTGCTGTACGTCCTGCCGCACGGATCACCGTTCTCGGAGGACGCGCCGAACCCCGGCTGCCCCTTCGAGTGAGCGCTCCGGTCAGTCGGGCGGCAGCGGCTGCTCGGCCCAGATCGTCTTGCCGCCGCCGGTCTGCCGGCTGCCCCAGCTCTGGGTGAGCTGTGCGACGAGGAGAAGTCCGCGCCCGCCCTCGTCGTAGACGTGGGCGCGGCGCAGATGCGGTGAGGTCGAACTGCCGTCGGAGACCTCGCAGATGAGGGCACGGTCGCGGATCAGGCGCAGTTGGATGGGCGGCTGGCCGTACCGGATGGCGTTGGTGACCAGTTCGCTGACCACGAGTTCGGTGACGAAGGCCTCCTCCTCCAGTCCCCAGGCGGCGAGTTGGTCCGTGGCGGCCTGCCGTGCCCCGGCCACACAGGCGGGGTCCGGTTCGATGTCCCAGGTGGCGACCCGGTCGCCGCCCAGCGCGCGGGTGCGCGCGAGCAACAGGGCCACGTCGTCGCTCGGTTCCTCCGGCATCACGGCCTTCAGCACCGAGTCGCACAGCGCGTCCAGGGACTCGGCGGACGCGGTGAGCGCGCGGCACAGTTCGGCGGTGGAGTGGTCGACGTCGCGGTCCCGGTCCTCGATCAGGCCGTCCGTGTACAGGGCGACGACGGCGCCCTCGGGCAGTTCCAACTCGACGGCCTCGAAAGGGAGTCCGCCGACCCCCAGTGGTGGTCCGGCGGTCATGGGTACGAGGCTCGCGCTCCCGTCGGGCAGGACCAGGGCCGGGGGTGGATGTCCGGCGGCGGCCATGGCGAGGCGTCGCGAGACGGGATCGTAGACGGCGTAGAGGCAGGTCGCGCCGAGTTCGGCGACCTCGTCGCCGGTGTCGCCGGACGCGAGATGGGTGACCAGGTCGTCGAGGTGGGTGAGAAGTTCGTCGGGCGGCAGGTCCACGTCGGCGAGGGTGCGGACGGCCATGCAGAGGCGGCCCATGGTCGCCGAGGACGCGATGCCGTGTCCGACCACGTCGCCGACGACGAGGGCGACCCGGCTGCCGGACAGCGGGATCACGTCGAACCAGTCGCCGCCGATGCCCGCCAGCGAACCGGAGGGCCGGTAGCGGTGCGCCACCTCGACCGCTGCCTGTCCGGGCAGGCCTCTGGGCAGCAGGGTGTGCTGCAACGCCAGTGCGGTGCTGCGTTCGCGGGCGAAGCGGCGGGCGTTGTCGATGCAGACGGCGGCCCGGCTGGCCAGCTCCTCGGCGAGTACGGCGTCGTCCTCCGCGTAGTCGTCCGGGTGCGCCATGCGGACGGCCACCGCGACACCGAGGGTCGTGCCGCGTGCCCGCAGCGGCACCGCGATCATCGAGTGGACCCCCTTGCGGTGTGAACGGCCTTCGGGAGAGCGGGCGTTGCGGTCCTCGACCCAGCGGACGAAGTCGGGTTCGCCGGCCTGGCCGCGCACCGCCCGTCCCTCGCGCAGGGCCCGCACGGGCGGCGAGGAGAGCGGAAAGACGTCCGCCTGCCCGAGGTGCACGGCGGCGTCCGGCACGCCCTCGGTGACGGACCCGTGAGCCACCCGGCGCAGCACGATCTCGTCGTCCGGGGCCTGCGGCGGTTCGTCCGCGCCGAGCACCCAGGGCAGCAGGTCCACGCTGGCGAAGTCGGCGAAGCGCGGCACCAGCAGCTCCACCAGTTCCTCGGCGGTGCGCACCACGTCGAGAGTGGTGCCGATACAGGTCGCCGCCTCGTTCAGCAGGGCCAGCCGCTGGCGCGCGAGGTACTGCTCGGTGCTGTCGAACGCTGCGAGGGCGACCGCCGTCAGCTCTCCGGAGGGATCCCTGAGCGGCCACATCTCGATGCTCCAGGCGTGCTCCCGGTCCAGGGCGGGGGCGCCCGTCCAACTGTCGTAGCGGAGCGGTCCGCCCGTCTCGACCACCTGGCGCAGGTAGCGGAGGAAACCCCTGCTGTGTTCGGCGTCCTCGACGCTCTCCTGGAAGAACCGGCCGATCAGGGCGTCCTCCGGCACTCCCATCGCCCGGCAGGCGACGTCGTTGACGCGGAGATAGCGCTGCCCGGTGTCGAAGACGGACAGGGACATCGACGCCTGCTGGAAGGCCTGCTCGGCGAGGCTGGGTCCGGGGTCGGCGGGCGGTTCGGCGGTGAGGACGTATCCGTCCGGGGCACCGTCCGCGCCGAGCACGGCGCAGGCCCGCACGGTGAGCGGGAGCGGGGAGCCGTCCCGGTGTCGCAGGACCACCGGGCCGGCCAGTGCGGCCACGGACGTGGCGGCGGGGGGTTCGGCGAGCAGTGCCGCCACCGACCGGCCCACGGCCTCCTCGGCCGGGTATCCCGTCAGTGTCCGGGCACCCTCGCTCCACCCCGTCACGATGCCCCGGGCGTCGATGACCGCCGCGGCGGAGGCCTGCTCCATATCGTCCAGGATGGTCCCTGTACCGCGCCGCATCAACCGCGATACGGCATTTGCGGCTCCTGTGTCATTTCCGGTGGGCGCGAAGTGCGGCGAGGGCGCGGTCGGCGTGGGTGTTCATCCGGAGTTCGCTGGAGACGACCTCCAGGATCGTGCGGTCCTCCCCGATGACGAAGGTGACCCGCTTGGTGGGTGCCAGCGAGAATCCGCGTTTCACTCCGAACCGCTCCCGGACCGTCCCGTCGACGTCCGAGAGGAGGGGCATGCCGAGGGTGTTCTTCCCGGCGAACTCCTTCTGCTTGTCGACCGCGTCGCCGCTGATGCCGACCGGCCGGGCGCCGACGGCCGCGAACTCGGCCGCCAGATCACGGAAGTGGCAGGCCTCGGCGGTGCAGCCGGCGGTCAGGGCGGCCGGGTAGAAGAACAGCACCACCGGCCCCTCGCCGAGCAGTTCCGTGAGGCTGCGTTCCGCGCCGGTCTCGTCCGGCAGTGTGAAGTCCTCGACCTTGTCGCCGACATTCGGGCGATCGCTCATGACTGTCCCTCCCCATTGTTCTTCGCGACACTACGGGCCCACAGCACAAGGGGTATCTGCAGGGGCAGCCGTCCGAGGGCCGCCGCCTTCTGCGGGGCCGGACGGTCCCGCCAGTCCAGCGCCATCTGCACATTGGCGGGGAACACGCCCACGAAGAACGCCGCCGCGGCCAGTGCGGCCGTGCGCCGGGTGCGCGGCACGGCGATCCCGGCGGCCAGCGCCAGTTCGACGGCACCGCTCGCGTACGTCCAGGCCCGGGGCGTCCCCGGCAGGGCGCGCGGGATCGTCGCGTCGAACTGTTCGGGTGAGGCGAAATGGGCGACCCCCGCGGTCGCCAGCAGACCGGCGAGCAGCAGTGACGAGCGTTCGGACCGTGGCACGGTTCCTCCTCTGATGGCCTGCCGCGCGATATTACTCGACGGTAGGCCGCCATCGATCACCCGCCGGCAGACTTCTACCGTTTCGGTCTGACCTTTGATATGTTTCGAAGCCGGAACCGGAGAAGGGTCCGTGCATGGACTTCGAACTCACCGAGGACCAGGAAACGATCCGCAAGTCCGTCGCCGGACTGCTGCGCGACTTCGACGACCAGTACTGGATGGCGAAGGACCAGGCGCACGAGTTCCCGACGGAGTTCTACGAGACCGTCGCGGGCGGCGGCTGGCTCGGGATCACGATCCCGGAGGAGTACGGCGGACACGGCCTCGGCATCACCGAGGCCAGCCTGCTGCTCGAAGAGGTGGCACGGTCGGGCGGCGGCATGAACGCGGCCAGCGCCATCCATCTGTCCATCTTCGGCATGCATCCCGTCGTGGTGCACGGCTCCGAGGAGCTGAAGCGGCGGACACTCCCCCGCATCGCCAACGGCGACCTGCACGTCTGTTTCGGCGTCACCGAACCGGGCGCCGGCCTCGACACCGCGGGCATCACGACGTACGCACGGCGGGACGGCGACCACTACGTGGTCAACGGCCGCAAGGTGTGGATCTCCAAGGCGATGGAGTCCGAGAAGATCCTGCTGCTGACCCGGACCGCCAAGGCCGACGAGGTCACCAGGAAGACCGACGGGATGACCCTGTTCCTGACGGACATCGACCGGGACCGGATCGGCATCCGCCCCATCCCGAAGATGGGCCGCAACGCCGTCACCTCGAACGAACTCTTCATCGACGACCTGCGCATCCCGGTCGAGGACCGCGTCGGCGAGCAGGGGCAGGGCTTCCGCTACCTCCTCGACGGCCTCAACCCGGAACGCATGCTGATCGCGGCGGAGGCCCTCGGCATCGGCCGTGCCTCGCTCGACAAGGCGGTGCGCTACGCCAAGGAGCGTGTCGTCTTCGGCCGCCCGATCGGTGTGAACCAGGGCATTCAGTTCCCCCTCGCGGACTCCCTGGCCCACCTCGACGCGGCCGAACTCGTGCTGCGCAAGGCGACCTGGCTCTACGACAACAAGAAGCCCTGCGGGCGCGAAGCGAACACCGCCAAGTACCTGTGCGCGGACGCCGGGTTCACGGCTGCCGACCGGGCCCTGCAGACCCACGGCGGCATGGGCTACTCCGAGGAGTACGGCGTGGCCCGCTACTTCCGCGAGGCCCGCCTCATGCGGATCGCACCGATCAGTCAGGAAATGATCCTGAACTACCTGGGATCGCACACGCTGGGACTCCCGAGGAGCTACTGAATGACCGACAGCACAGGGCTGTTCGACCTCACGGGCCGGTCGGCGCTGGTCACCGGCGCCGGGGGAGGTATCGGTTCCGCGGTCGCGGAGGCGCTGGCGCGCGCGGGCGCCGCGGTGCTGGTGACCGACGTCGACGGGGCGGCCGCAGCGACCGTCGCCGGGAAGATCGACGCGGCGGGGCTGACGGCGGACAGCGCCGCCCTCGACGTACGGGACCGGTCCGCCGCCGACACGGCGGTGGCGCGAGCTGCGGCGCTCGCCGACGGAACCCTGCACATCCTGGTCAACAACGCCGGGGTCGTCGCCCCGGCCATGTTCGACAAGCTGGAGGAGGACGCGTTCCGACGGGACCTCGACATCCATGTGATGGGGACCTTCCACTGCGCGCAGGCCGCGCTGCCGTTCCTGCCGGACGACGGGAAGGGGCGGATCATCAACGTCACCTCGTCGGCGGGCCTGGTCGGCACACTCGGGCAGGTCGACTACTCGGCCGCGAAGGCCGGGATCATCGGGCTGACGAAGTCCCTGGCCCGTGAACTGGCACGACGGCGGGTGCTGGTCAACGCGCTCGCCCCGCTGGCGGCCACTCCCATGACGGAGACCATTCGCACCGACGAGAAGTTCGCGGCCCGGATGCTCGCCCGGATTCCGCTGGGCAGGTGGGCGGAGCCGGCGGAGATCGCGGGCAGTTTCGTCTTCCTCGCCTCGGACGCGGCGTCCTTCATCACCGGTCAGGTGCTGCCGGTGGACGGCGGCATGGTGATGTGACGGGCACTCCCGTGATGTGACAGGTGACGCGCCTGCTGTGTTGAATGGTTCAGCCAAAGAGGCCGAAGAGCGCGGCCTGCGACGAGAGGCCCGAACCTGTGCAGAGCGCCCAGCAACCTTCCCGCACCGGCCGGGGGCGCGCCGCGGCCGGTGAGCCCCGGCCGCGCTTCGACACGCTCACGGTCCCCAAGGCGTCGGACGTGCTGGCGGCGGAGGTGCGCGAGCGGATCCTCTCCGGGGAGTTCACGGAGGGCATGGCGCTGCCGCCGGAGCGTCAACTGGTCGAGCAGACGGGGCTGAGCCGGGCGACGGTGCGCGAGGCGCTGCGCGTCCTGGAGGTCGAACGGCTCCTGGAGATCAGGCCGGGGCGCGGGGGCGGCGCCTTCGTGCACCGGCCGGGGCGTGAATCGCTCGCGAACACCGTGCGGTTGGTGATCCGGGGCCAGCGGATCCGGCTGGAGGACCTGCACGAGACCCGGGAGGCGATCGAGCCCGCGTGCGCGGCGCTGGCGGCCAGGCGCCGCACGGACGCCGACCTCGCGGAACTGGACGACACGCACGCGGAGCTCGTCGCGGCGGGCGACGACATCCAGCGGTTCCTGCGCGCGAACATCCACTGGCACAACGCCGTGGCGAGGGCCGGTGAGAACGAGCTTCTCATCGGGTTCATGAGCGCTCTCTCGCAGTCCATCCACGCGGCCACCGACATCGAGCAGTTCATGGACGCGGACGTCCGCAAGCTCACCGCCCGCGCGCACGCCCGGATCACCGAGGCGATCCGGGACGGCGACAGCGAGGCGGCGATGCGCCGTATGACACGCCATGTGTGCGGCTTCGCCCGGGCTGCCGCCGAGGTCGACCGCCGGGACGGCGTGGAGCTGACCGATCTGGAGAACTGATCCCGTCAGGGATGAGAATGTAATTCTCCTCTTCGTGCAACACCATTGACAGTTTCGGTCTGACCTTTAATACCATCGCGGTATGAGCAAGGTGAGTTCCGCGCTGACCGTGGCCGCCGACGGAGACGTCCGCATCGTCACCCTGAACCGCCCCGACCGGTTGAACGGCGTGTCCGAGGAGCTGCACCGACGGCTGTCGGAGGTGTGGCGCGAGCTCGCGGACGACACCAAGGCCCGGGCCGTCGTCCTCACGGGCGCGGGACGGGCGTTCAGCGCCGGCGGCGACTTCGACCATCTCCTGCGGCACCACACCGACCCGGAGCTGCGGGAGCGGTCCATCCGTATCGACCGCACCATCCAGACCGAGATGATCCGCTTCCCGCTGCCGGTGATCGCCGCCGTCAACGGCCCCGCGGTGGGCCTGGGTTGCAGCCTCGCCCTGGCCTGCGATCTCGTACTGATCGCCGAGGACGCCTACTTCGCGGACCCGCATGTGTCGGTCGGCCTGGTGGCGGGCGACGGCGGAGTCACCCTCTGGCCGCTGCTCACCAGCCTGCTGCGGGTGAAGGAGTACCTCTTCACCGGGGACCGTATCCCCGCCGCCAAGGCAGTCGAGTTCGGTCTCGCCAACCGCACGGTCCCGCCCGACGACCTGATGCGCGAGGCCCTCGCCCTGGCCCACCGGCTCGCGGCCCAGCCCGCAGAAGCCCTCCGCGCCACCAAGCTGGCCCTCGCAGCCGTCGTCGAGCAGGTCTCGCGCGGCGGCATGGAGGCGGCCCTGATGGCCGAGCGGGCCACTATGACCAACCCCGACCACATCCGCATCGTCACCGACCTCGCGGCCCGCGCCGAGCGGCGCGCGAACCCCCCCGAGGAGCGCTGAACGTGGAGCGCGAGGAGTTCGTCCTCGTCCGCGAGACGGTGCGTGCGCTGGCACCCCGGTACGGCGTGACCTCGCCGGACGAGGTGAAGCCGGCGACCCGGGCGGCAGCCCAACAGGCCCTGGACGACATGGGTTTGAGAGCTCTACGGCGCTCCTCGCCCCCGGCGGCGACCGCGCAGGAGTGCGCACTGCTCGCGGAGGAACACGGCCGTCACCCGCTCACCACGTCGCTGCTCGGTACGGTCCTGCTCGCTCCGGAGCTGCTCCGGTTGCTCGGCGACGACTCCTCCCGGGGAACCCCCACCGTCGCACTCACCCGCGAACTCCGCCTCCCCAGGCCGGAGTCGGCGGATCTCGTCGCCTGGGACTGCGAGGGAGCCGACAGCGCGCTCCACGTCACCACCGACGGGACTGTCGCCCGGGTCGAGTTGGGTCCGGAGGCAGCGAGCACGGACCTGCTGCGCGCGATCCGCGAGGTCCCCGCCGACACTCCTGTGGAGACCGTCGGCCGTCTCACGGCACCGGACCGACTCCGTTGGGAGGCCTACGCACTCGTCGTCGTGAGCGCCGAACTCGTCGGCGCGGCGGGCTCGTTCGTGGAGCAGGCGGTCCAATACGCCCGCGTCCGCCGCCAGTACGGCCAGACGATCGGCTCCTTCCAGGCCGTACGGCATCTCCTCGCCGACGCGACGGTCCTGGTGGAGGCGGGCACCAGCGTCACGCGCTACGCCGCCTGGTGTCTCGACAACGAACCGCCGGAGCGGGCCCTGACAGCGGCGCGCGTCGCCAAGGCGGAGGTCAACTCCTCGGCGCTGGAGGCGGTGTACGCCGGGATGCAGGTCTTCGGTGGTATCGCGCAGACGTGGGAGCACATCGCGCACCTGTATCTGCGCAAGGTGCGGCTGGGTGCGACGCTGCTCGCCACGACGGACGACCTGCTCCCCGCGCTGGCCGTACCGGAGGTGACGCGATGACCGACACCCCGCTGGACTTCGGCGACCCGGCCGACCTGGACCGGCTGCGCCACGCGTTCCGTGCCTGGCTCGGCCAACACCCTTTCCCAGAAAGGGAGTCGGGCGAACCGGTACCGATCTTCCTGCACCGCTGGCACCGCCTGCTGCACTCGGGCGGCTGGGTCGGCCTCGACGTCCCTGAGCGCTACGGCGGCCGGGGCCTGACCGCGCTGCACCAGGTCGCGATCAGTGACGAACTGGGCGCCTGCCGGGCCCCGGGCGTCCCCCGGGTCGGCTATCTCGCCCACGCCCTCCTGGAGTTCGGCTCTGAGGAGCAGCGACTGCGGTTCCTGCCCCGGATGCTGGCCGGTGACGAGGTGTGGTGCCAGGGATTCAGCGAACCGGGAGCCGGCTCCGACCTGGCGGGCATGACCACCTTCGCCGAACGGCACGACGGCCACTACATCGTGCGCGGCCAGAAGCTGTGGACCAGCTACGCCCAGTACTCCGGCCTGTGCCTCCTGCTCGCGCGCACCGATCGCTCGACACCGCCCCACAAGTCGATCTCGGCGTTCGTCCTGCCCCTGGACCGCCCCGGCGTGACGGTCCGTCCGCTGCGCGCGGCCAACGGCGACGACGAGTTCTGCGAGCTGTTCCTCGACGACGTCCGCGTCGAGGAGTCCGAGCGCGTCGGTGCCGAGGGAGTCGGCTGGGCGCTGGCGATGACGACGGTGTCGTACGAGCGCAATGCTCTCGACACCGGGCACATCTCGAAGTACGGGCTGCTCGTCGAGCGGCTGCGGCGGTACGCCGCCGAGCGGGGTGCCGGCCTTCCCGACGGGCTGCTGTCGCGGATCGGCCGGTGTGTCGTGGACTACGAGGTCCTGGTGGCGCACGCCCGCCGCCGTACCGCCGAGCGTCTCGCAGGGCAGGTCGCCGGCCCGGAGTCCTCCGTGGACAAGCTGCTGATGACGAGGACCGAGCAGCGGCTCTACGACACGGCACTCGAGGTGTTCCCGGCCGAACTGGCCCGTGAAGGCGGCGAGTTGTTCGGCGACTACCTCTACTCCCGTGCGGCCTCCGTCTACGGCGGCACCTCCCAGATCCAGCGGAACATCATCGCCAAGCGGATCCTGCATCTCCCCTCGAACGGCTAGCCCTGGAGCCAACTGATGCGCTACGACGACGAATTCCTGAGCATCCCCCACGTCATCAGGCTGGCGGCCGAACGCTTCGGGGACGCCACGGCGCTCATCGACGGAGACCGCCGGTGGACGTTCCGGGAACTGGAGGAGCGGATGGTCGACGCGGTCCGGGCCACCATCGCGCTCGGCATCGAGCCCGGGCACCGGGTCGGGCTGTGTGCCCCCAACTCGGCGGAGTGGATCTTCGCCGCGCTGGGCATCCACGGCGCGGGAGGCGTAATGGTGCCGCTCAACACGCGGTTCAAGGCGCAGGAGATCTCGTACATCCTCCGGAAGTCGCAGGCGGCTGCCGTGTTCGCCTCGCCCTTCCTCGGGAACGACTACGCCGGCGAACTGCGGAAGACGGTGTCCGTTCTCGGTCAGCAGGGGACGGCCGACCGGTCGTGGAACGACTTTCTCGGTGCGGGAGAAGGCGTTTCCGCGTCCGCCGCCCATGAGGCGATCGACCGGTTGACGCCGGACGACGTGTCCGACGTGATGTTCACGTCCGGTACGACGGGCCATCCCACGCACTGAACCTGGTGACCTGGGTCGTGGACGCGGACAAGATCGACCCCTTCGTGGACGATCTGACCGCCCGGCTGGTCGCCGGAGCCCCGGTGGCTCTCGCGCAGAACAAGGCGCTCCTCAACGAGAACGCCGATCGCACGCTGCGCGAGGCCCTTGCCGGGGAGGCGCGGGCGCAGGCCATGAACTTCGCCACGGCCGACGTCCCGGAGGCGTATGCCGCCTTCACGGAGCGGCGTGCGCCGCACTACACCGGCCGCTGGGCGGTTCCGCGAACCGCGGCGCCGAAGGGGAGCACGGAGGACAGGACCCGTGATGCGTGAGGCAGTGGTGGTGGAGGCGGTGCGCACCGCCGTCGGCAAACGGAACGGCGGTCTCGCGGGCGTGCACGCGGCCGACCTCTCCGCGGTCGTCCTGCAAGCTCTCGTCGACCGGACGGGCCTGGATCCCGACGTCGTCGACGACGTGGTGTGGGGCTGCGTGGGTCAGCTGGGCGACCAGTCGAGCAACATCGGTCGCTACGCGGTGCTGGCCGCAGGCTGGCCCGAGACCATCCCGGGGACCACGGTGAACCGGGCCTGCGGATCGAGCCAGCAGGCCCTGGACTTCGCCGCCCAGGCGGTCATGTCCGGCCAGCAGGACGTCGTGGTGGCGGGCGGCGTCGAGGTGATGAGCCGGGTGCCGCTCGGGGCCTCGCGGGTCGGCGGGATGCCGTACGGTCCCCAAGTCCTCGCCCGTTACGAGGACTTCTCCTTCAACCAGGGTGTCTCGGCCGAGCTGATCGCGCGGAAGTGGGGACTGGGCCGGGGTGTCCTGGACGAGTTCGCCGCGCTGTCCCACGAGCGGGCGGCGGCCGCGCAGGACGGCGGGGCGTTCGACGCGCAGATCGTGCCGGTGACCGGCGGCACGGGCGGCACGGTGGCCGTGGACGAAGGCATACGGCGAGGGACCAGCAGCGCCACTCTCGCGAAGCTGAAACCGTCCTTCCAGGAGGACGGGGCGATCCACGCGGGGAACTCCTCACAGATCTCCGACGGTGCGGCGGCCCTGCTGGTGACGACCCCGGAGAAGGCCCGTGAGCTGGGGCTGACGCCGATCGCGCGCTACCGGGCGGGCGTGGTCACCGGGTCCGATCCGGTCCTGATGCTGACCGGGCCGATCCCGGCGACCGAGAAGGTGCTCCGCAAGGCCGGAGTGGCACTCTCCGAGGTGGGCGTCTTCGAGGTCAACGAGGCCTTCGCGCCGATCCCGCTCGCCTGGCTGGCCGAGACCGGAACGGACCCGGCCCTCCTCAACCCGCTCGGGGGCGCGATCGCGCTCGGGCATCCGCTCGGCGCGTCGGGCGCCGTCCTGATGACGCGCATGCTGCACCACATGCGGGAGAACGGGATCCGCTACGGCCTGCAGGCCATGTGCGAGGGCGGCGGCACCGCCAACGCCACCGTCGTCGAACTCGCTTCCTGACAGGGGATGTTGTGCGCCGAGACGTCTTCACCGACGACCACGAGGCATTCCGCCGGCTCGCGCGGGACTTCATCGCCAAGGCGGTCGTTCCGCACTACGCCGAGTGGGAGGAGACCGGCCGGCTGCCCCGCTCGCTCTTCGAACAGCTGGGCTCGCTGGGCCTGTTGGGCATGGCGGTTCCCGAGGAGTACGGCGGAGCGGGCCTCGACGACTACCGCTACAACGTCGTCCTCCAGGAGGAAGCGGCCCGCGCCCTGGTGACGTTGGGCACCGTGCGCACCCAACTCGACGTCGTCCTGCCGTACTTCCTCACCTACGCCGACCGGGACCAACGCGAACGCTGGTTCCCGGGCCTCGCCTCCGGGAAGCTGCTGACGGCCATTGCGATGACCGAACCGGGCACGGGCTCCGATCTCGCCGGAATCCGTACGACCGCCGTGCGCGACGGGGACTCGTACATTCTCAACGGCGCGAAGACCTTCATCACCGGCGGTCTCCTCGCCGACCTGGTGATCGTCGTGGCCCGGACGTCGACCGACCCGGACAACCGCCGCGCCGGGCTCACCCTGCTGGTCGTCGAGGACGGCATGCCCGGGTTCACACGTGGCCGGGTGCTGCACAAGCTGGGCATCAAGGTGCAGGACACGGTGGAGCTGGCATTCGACGACGTGAGGGTGCCGGTCGGCAACCGGCTCGGCGAGGAGGGTGCCGCGTTCGGCTATCTCGGCCACAACCTGCCGCAGGAGCGGATGACGGTGGCGGTGGGCTCGGTCGCGCAGGCGCGGGCGGCGCTGGACACGACGATCGCCTACGTCAAGGAGCGCAAGGCGTTCGGGAAACCGGTCGCCTCCTTCCAGAACACCAAGTTCGAACTCGCCGCGGTGGCAGCCGAGATCGAGGCCGCGCAGGCCATGCTGGACCGGGCGGTGCTCGAACTCGTCGCGGGCGGGCTGAGCGGACCCGACGCCGCCAAGGTCAAGCTGTTCTGCACCGAGATGCAGGCCCGCACGGTCGACCGCTGCCTGCAACTGTTCGGCGGGTACGGCTACATGCTGGAATACCCCATCGCCCGGCTCTACGCGGACGCGCGTATCACCCGCATCTACGCCGGAACCAGCGAGGTCATGAAGGTCATCATCGCCAAGTCCCTCGGATTGTGAGGCGGTTACGGTGCCGGACTTCTCCAGCAGACCAGGTGTCGCGTTCGTGGCGGGCGGCTCGGGCGGCATCGGAGCGGCGGTCGTACGGCTCCTCGCCGAGCGGGGCAGCGACATCGTCCTCACCTACCGGTCCAACCAGGAGGCGGCGGACGCCCTCGCCGCGGAGGCGAGGAAGCTGGGTCGCCAAGTGCGGGCGCTACGCCTGGACTTGACCGACGAGTCAGCCACTGCCGAGGCCGTGGCGGAGGTGAGCGCCGGCATCCACACGCTCGTGTACGCGGCGGGCCCGCATGTGCCGATGAGGCACCTGAGCAGGGTGACGCCGAGCGAGTACCGCACCCAACTGGAGGGCGACGCCATTGCGTTCTTCAACCTCGTCCATCCCGCGCTGCCGTTGCTGCGCGAGAGCCGGGGCAACATCGTCGCCGTGACGACCGTCGCCACCCGCCGCTTCCCGGTACGGGACGGGCTGTCGTCGGGCACGAAGGGCGCGGTCGAGGCCGTGGCCCGGGCGCTGGCCGCCGAGGAGGGCCGCTACGGCGTCCGCGTGAACTGTGTGGCGCCCGGCATGCTCAACGACGGTATCGCCGGCCGTCTGATCAGCTCCGGCGAACTCGACGAGGACGCCCTCGCAGTCACCCGGCGCAACATCCCGATGCGCCGTTTCGGCGACGCCACGGACATCGCGGAGGCGGTCGCGTTCCTCGCCTCGGACCGGGCCGGGTTCATCACCGGGCAGGCGTTGGGTGTTGACGGCGGGTACAGCGTGTAGCGGTCATGCGGGCGCCATACGACGGCCCGACACGTATGCGGCGCGGACCAGTTCACCGGACAGCACGTCCAGGGCCGCGCGCAGCGGTTCGTGGAGCAGGCACAGGTCGGCGACCGCGCCCACTGCCAACCGCCTTGTCCGGGTGGGGTGTCGGGGCTCTCCGGTGAACAGCCTCAGCGCCGCCTCGGGTGGGAGCCGCTCGCCGTCGTCCCGTTCGGTCGCCGCCCGCATGACCGCCCAGGGGTCCGGGGTGCCGTAGGGCGCGTCGGTGCCCGCGGCCACGGGGATGCCGGCCTCGGTCAGGGTCCGGCAGCGGTAGAGGTGGGGGCGGTCGTCGGCGTCCACGTCGGTGGCGTACGTGGCGCCGCCGCACGCCAGTTGGGGCGGTACGTCGGCGGGTTCGCGGATGACGACCACGCGGGTGCCGCAGACGGTGCTGGCGAGTTGGTCACCGGGGCGCGGCGTCGGTGCCGGTGGGGTCATGGCGGAGTTCCCTTTCGAGCAGGCGGTCGGCGAGGAGTTCCACGTCGTAGGACTGACGGGCCATCCAGTACCGCAGGAAGCCGGTGAGCGAGTACCGCAGGAAGAGCGCGGAACCGACGACGCTCCCGGCGACCGCGGCGAGGCCGAGGGTGAGAGCGTCGTTCTGCACCAGCGGATCGCTGGTGTCGTGCGAGATGAAGTAGGCGCACACACCGAGGACGACGCCGATCGTCATCAGGGCGGCGCCCGCGCGCAGCCAGAGAACGGCCCTTCCGGCGGCCGGGTCCGGGATTTTCAGGACGGGCAGTTCGCGGACGAAGCGGTCCGCTCGCGTCTCGGTGGACGTCATGTGGAACTCCCCAGGTAGAGAGCGGACAGTTCGGCGCGCAGGCCGCCGTCGGGGTGGCCCTGCCGTTCGACCCGGCCGCGTACGAGGACGGCGGCGTGGTCGCAGATGTCGAGGACCGCGGCGGCGAACTGCTCGACGACCAGCACGGCGACGCCCTGCCGGGCGATCTCGCCGACCTGCTCGTAGAGCCGGCCGACGACCAACGGGGCGAGCCCCATGGAGAGTTCGTCGAGCAGCAGTACGGCGGGGTCGTTGGTGAGGCCGCGGGCGAGGGCGAGCATCTGCTGTTCGCCGCCGGAGAGGGTGCCTGCGGCCTGTCCCGCGCGCTGCGCGAGGACGGGGAAGCGGGCGAACGCGATCTCCTCGATCTCCTCCCGGCTGCGGCCGGTGAAGGTCATCATGAGGAGGTTGTCGCGGACTGACAGG
This sequence comes from Streptomyces sp. NPDC050549, assembly GCF_040655035.1. Classification (NCBI taxonomy): domain Bacteria; kingdom Bacillati; phylum Actinomycetota; class Actinomycetes; order Kitasatosporales; family Streptomycetaceae; genus Streptomyces; species Streptomyces sp. NPDC050549. The sequence continues at coordinate 41,699 of NZ_JBFAJD010000034.1, read as the reverse complement.
TTCGGGAAGACGCCTCGTCCTTCGGGGATGAGGCAGACCCCGGCGCGGGCCAGGTCGCGCGGGTCGGCGCCGGTCATGTCCCGTCCGCCGAGCACGAGTTGGCCGGACTCGACGGGGTGGACCCCGGCGGCGACGCGCAGTGTGGTGGTCTTTCCGGCGCCGTTCGGTCCGAGGAGCGCGACCACCTGTCCGGCGGCGACGTCGAGGTCGACGCCGTGCAGGACGGTCATGCGTTCATGGGCGGCGCGGATGCCGCGCAGTTCGAGAAGTGCGCTCACGCGTCCCCCAGGTAGGCGGCGAGTACCGTTTCGTCGCTGCGGATCACCTCGGGCGGGCCGACGGCGATGATCTTGCCGAGGTCGAGGACGTACACCTCGTCGCAGACCCCCATCACGAGGCTCATGTCGTGCTCGACGAGGACGACGGCGGTGCCGTCCTCCGTGAGGGCGCGCAGGAGTTCCGCGAAGCGTTCGGTCTCCTCCGCGTCCTGTCCGGCGGCGGGTTCGTCGAGGAGAAGCACCTTCGGGCGGATCGCGAGGGCCCTGCCGACCTCGACGAGGCGGCCGACTCCGGTGGGGAGGGCGCCGGGTGAGGTGTCGGCGAGGTCGGTGAGATCGAGGCGGTGCAGGATCTCGGTGACGATCTTGTCGGCCCGGCGGCGTTCGGGGCCGAGTTCGGCGGCGACGAGGAGGTTGTCGCGCACGCTGAGCCGGCCGAAGAGTTCCAGGCGTTGGAAGGTGCGGGCCAGTCCGTGCCGGGCGCGGGCGGCGGGCCGGGCGCGGGTGACGTCCCGGCCGTCCAGCCGGACCTGCCCCGAGGAGGGTCTGCGCAGTCCGGAGGCCACGTCGAACAGGGAGCTTTTTCCTGCCCCGTTGGGGCCGATGAGTCCGGTGACCCGGCCCGCCCCGGCGGTCAGCGCGACTCCGTCGAGAGCGCGGTTTCCGCCGAAGAAGACGGTCACTCCACTAACCTGCAGCGATGCCACGGGCCAGCACCTCCTCGTCCTCGGGGCGCCACTCACGCCGTAGGCCCCACCACTCGACGGGGATCTCCGCCTCGGCGGGAGCGGCCTGCCGGGCGTCCGCCCAGGCGCGGAGCGCTACGGCGAGAAGGAGTGAACCGCCGTAGTACGTCCAGTCGTTGATCACGTCGCCGAAGCGCAGCGCCCAGGCCAGGGCAAGGACGCAGAGCAGGGCGGGCAGCGCGATGCGGTCGCGGCCGAGGGGCTCCCACTGGCGACGGAAGCGGGAGACGATGCCGTCGGGGTTGTGGCCGAGTCCGACGCCGGCCAGGCCGGGGAGCAGGGCGACCAGGTTCGCGGTGCCGGGGGCGATGGCGATCAGTGCGTTCGTCGGGGCGACGTACGCGGTGCCTGCGAAGAGTCCGTTGCCGACCGCGCCGAGTCCCCCGACCACGGCGACGAGGAAGACCGGCAGTCCCGCGATGAGGCTGAACTGGCCGGCGGTGACGGTGCGTTGCTGCATTCCGTACAGCGCTCCGCCGAGTCCGGCGATGCCGGAGGCGAGGGCGAACACGGCGACCTTGGCGACCAGCAGGTTGCCGCCGAGGGTGGCGTAGGCGGCCTCGCTGTCGCGCAGGGCGATCAGCCGCCGCCCGAAGCGGCTGCGGCGCAGGGCCGCGACGCCGATCGAGGCGAGGGCGAGGCACACGGCGGCGAACACCATCAACTCCCGCCCGCTGTCCAGCCGTAGACCGAAGAGGTGGGGTCCGGAGATGTCGACCGAGCCCTGGTCGAAGAGGGCGATCCGCAGGCCGAGAGCGTGGAAGGCCGGGATGGTGAAGATCCACCGGTCGAGGATCACGGCGAACGCGGCTGTCCCCAGGGCGAGATACACGCCGGAGAGTCGCAGTGCGGGGAGTGCGACCAGTGCTCCGGCCGCCGCCGAGACGAGGATCGCGGCGCCGAGCGCCCACAGTTGGCCGTGGGCGCCGAGGTGTCCCCAGACGACCGCGCCGATGCCTGCCATGCTCAGCTGGCACAGGGAGACCTGTCCGGCGTACCCGGCGAGAGGGACGTACGAGATTGTCCTCCTTGCCTGTTCCGGCTCCTCCTGGTCCGACCGACGACCTGATGGAGATCCAGCAGCTCCTCGCCCGCTACGCGGTGTGCATCACCCGCGGCGACCTGGACGGGGTGCTGGGGGTCTTCACGCCCGACGGCACGTACAGCGCCTTCGGGGACTCCTACGGCCTCGACGAGTTCCCGGCGCTCGTGGCCGCCGCCCCCAAGGGGCTGTTCCTCACGGATACGCCGGCCGTCGACCTGTCGGGCGACACGGCCACCGGCACCCAGCCGCTGTGCTTCGTCGACCACGCCACGCACGACCTGCGGATCGGCTACTACAACGACACCTACGTCCGCACGGACGAGGGGTGGCGGCTGCGCACCCGCGCGATGACGTTCATCCGTCGCAGCGGAGCCCACGACTCGGGCCGCCCGCACGCCTATCAGCGTCCGGGAACATGAACGCAGCTTCCGCGCCCGGGTACTTGAACGTCGCCGACTTCCGCTCGGACCTGCGCGGCTGGCTGGACGAGCACGACCTGTCCCCCGGCCCCGACCACTCCCTGGACGCCCAGGTCGCTCAACTGGCCCGGGTCCGCCGGGCGTTGTACGACGCGGACTGGATGCGGTACGGCTGGCCCGCCGAGGTGAGGGGGCTCGGCGGGCCCGCGGTGCTGAGGGCGGTGCTCGGCGAGGAGGTCACCGCCCGGGAACTGGCCGAGCCGGGGATCTACTCGATGATCGAGGTCCTCGCCCCGACGATGATCACGTACGCCCCTCCCGCGCTGGCCTCCGAAATGGTCCCGCGACTGCTCGGCGGCCGTGAGCAGTGGTGCCAGGGCTTCTCCGAGCCGGGCTCCGGCAGCGACCTCGCCTCCCTCACCACGAAGGCCGTTCCGCACGGCGGCCACTGGGTGATCAGCGGACAGAAAGTGTGGACGAGCCTCGCTCAGTTCGCCGCCCGCTGCATCCTGTTGACCCGCACCGCGCCGGGTCACAACGGGATCACCGCGTTCTTCGTCGACATGGACACCCCCGGCATCACCGTCCGGCCGCTGCGCACGATGCACGGCGTGGACGAGTTCGCCGAGGTGTTCTTCGACGACGTGATCGTGCCCGCCGAGCGCATGCTCGGCCGCCCCGGCGACGGCTGGCGCCTGGCGATGGACCTGCTCCCGCACGAGCGCTCCACCTGCTTCTGGCACCGGATCGCCCATCTCTACACGCGACTCGACCGGCTGCTGGCCGAGACGAGCGTCCCGGACGACGCCGAACTGGGCGCCGCCTACCTGGCGTTGCACACCGTCCGCTGCCGCTCCCACGCCACGCAGCGACGCCTGGGCGACGGTGAGCGGCTGGGCGCGGAGACGTCGGTCGACAAGGTGCTGCTGGCCACCGCCGAGCAACGGCTCTTCGAGACCGTGCGCGACCTGCTGCCCGGCGTACTGGAGTTGGCGGACACGCCGTGGTGCTCGGAGTACCTGTACGCGAAAGCGGCGACCATCTACGGCGGTACGGCCGAGATCCAGCGGAACATCATCGCGCGCCGACTGCTCGACCTGGGGAAGGAGTAGCCGTGGACGCAGCCGAACAGGACCTGCTCGCCGAGACACTCCGCAAGACGATGACGGCGGCGTCGGGGCAGGCGCTTGACACCGCACTGGCCGACCTCGGATGGGCCGAACTCCTGGCCGAACAGCCGGACATCGCCGTACCGCTCGCCTTCCGCCTGCTCGGCGAGACGGGTGCCCAGGCGCCACTCCTCAACGACGTCCTCCTGAACACGACGGGCCGTCCGCCCGGCGGCACCCTGCCGCTGCCGTACACCGGCGGTACGTGGATCGTCTGGGAGCGCGACGACAGTGCGGCCGGGGCGGCCCTGGACGCCGAGCTCCCCCTGCGCGCTGTTCCCCCCGGGGCTCCCGTACCGCTCGGCGTCGGCCGTGTCGCGCTCGGCTGGTGGCTGGTCGGCACCGGCCGCGCCATGCTCGCGCTGGCGCGCCAGCACGCCGTGGACCGCGTCCAGTTCGGCCGCCCGCTCGCCTCCTTCCAGGCCGTACGGCACCGGCTCGCCGAGACCCTCGTGGCGCTGGACGGCGCCGAGGCCACCCTGGTGGCCGCCGACGACGAACTGGGCGCGCTGCTGGCCAAGGCCGCGGCCGGGCAGGCGGCGCTGACGGCGGCCCGGCACTGCCGGCAGGTCCTGGGCGGGATCGGTTTCACCGCCGAGCACGATCTCCACCGGCATGTGCGGCGGGCAATGGTCCTGGACGGACTGCTGGGCAGCGCACGGGAGTTGACGCGCGAGGCCGGGGCGCTGCTGCGGGCCGGCGGGTCCGCGCCGCGGCTCGTCCACCTGTGATCGACCGAGGAGTGACATCAGTGACCGATCTGTGGGGCGACCTGCTCTCCTGCCTTGACCTCGATGCCCGGCCCGGTACCGTGTTCGAGGGCCGCAACCAACAACTCGGCTATCACCGCATCTTCGGCGGGCAGTTGCTCGCGCAGAGTGTCCGGGCCGCCCAACTGGCCTGCCCCGGCAAGGCGGTCAAGAGCCTTCATGTTCAGTTCGCGCGGGCGGGGCGGCCGCAGGAGCCGGTGCGGTACGAGGTGACGCGTCATCACGAGGGCGGATCCTTCGCCACGTTGACGGTCGTGGCACGGCAGACGCAGGGTGTCGTGGCGGTGGCGGCCGTGTCCCTGCACTCCCACGAGGAGGGGCCCGACCAGCAGATCGCGTTCCCGATGCCTGCGGTGCCGGGAGCCGAGCACGACGTGGACCTCTCGCTGCTTCCCTGGGACACCCGGGCCATCGTGGACGTGGACTCGCCGAAGTCGGAGCCGCCCGAGTACGACCTGTGGATGCGCACACCGGCGGTCGCGCCGGAACTCGCCCCGGCGTTGACCGCGTACGCGAGCGATCTGAGTCTGATCGGTACGGCGCTTCGCCCGCTGGAGGGGGTCACCCAGCACGATTCGGGAACCGCGTTCTCCTCTGCCGTCACCACGCACACGGTGTGGTTCCACCGCCCTTTCACGACGGAGGACTGGCTTCTCGCGCCAGCAGAGCCCGCTGCTCGCCCACGGCCGCTGCTACGGCCGGGGAGACGTACTCACCGCGCAGGGGTCTCTGGTCGCCTCCTTCGCGCAGGAGGCTTTGTTGCGCTTCCGTACGGTCGCGTAGCGGCTACCCGCGCCCGCGCGGCACTCAGCGCATCACAGTGCCGCCGTCGACGTTGATGACCTGGCCGTTGATCCAGGCTCCCGCGTCGGACATGAGGTGGGCCACCATCGCGGCGATGTCGTCGGCCCGGCCGTGCCGGGTGCTGCGGGTGCGGGCGAGCAGCGCCTCCAGGAGGTCGGGGGCGGCGCCTTCCCGGATGGCGGGGGTCAGGATCAGACCGGGGGCGACCGCGTTGGCCCGGATGCCCTCCCTGCCCCAACGGGAGGCGACACGGCGGGCGAGGGCGTTGATGCCCGCCTTGGTCGCCGAGTAGGCGGGGCGCGCGGCCTCGCCTGTGAAGGCCGCGATGGACGAGGTGTAGACGAGCGCGCCGCCGCCCCGGGCAAGGAGTTCGGGAACGGCGTATCGCGTGACGAGCATGTGGCCCCGCAGATTGACGGCGAAGGTCCGGTCCCAGACCGCGAGGTCCATGTCGACGACGTCGGTGTCCTTGGAGACCGCGCCCATGTCGCCCGCGTTGATGTGCACGGCGTCCAGGCCGCCGTAAGTCCGCACGGTGGACGTCACCAGTTCGCCGACCGAGACCTCGTCGCCGATGTCGAAGCCCACCGCCACCGCCTCGCCACCGGCGTCACCGATGACCGAGGCGGTCCGCCGGGCGCCCTCGACATCGAGATCGGCGACGACGACCCTGGCGCCCTCGTCCGCCAGCCGTCGGGCCGATGCGGCTCCCAGCCCGGTGGCCGCGCCGGCGACGAGAACGACCTTCTCCTTCAAACCCTCCACGGCGTTCCCTTCATCGCATCGACTCTCTCCCCCCGCTCCACTTGAGCGCTCGGGCGTTACGGCGCCGGCACCTCGATGACCGTGGCGGAGCCCATGCCGCCGCCCGCGCACATCGCGGCGACGCCGATGCCACCGCCCCGGCGGCGCAGTTCGTGCACCAGCGTGACCAGCATCCGGGCGCCGGTCGCGGCGACCGGGTGGCCGAGGGAGCAGCCGCTGCCGTTGACGTTCACGCGGTCGGGGTCGAGACCGAGCAGCTTCACCGCGGCGACGGGCACGGCGGCGAAGGCCTCGTTGATCTCGAAGAGGTCGACGTCGGACGTCGAAAGTCCCGCGCGGGCAAGGGCTTTGGGGATCACCTTCACGGGAGTGAGGCCGGTCTCGGCGGGGTCGGCGCCGACCGAGGCCCAGGAACGGACGACGGCGAGTGCCGGCAGGCCCAGCCGGTCGCTGGCCACCACCAGGGCGGCGGCACCGTCGTTGGCGCCGCCCGCGTTGCCCGCCGTGATGGAGAAGCCGTCTATCTCCGGGTGGAGCGGTTTGAGCGAGGCCAGCTTCTCCAGGCTCGTGGTGCGGCGGGGGTGTTCGTCGACGGAGAACAGGCCGTGCGGTGTGTCGATGGGCACCAGCTCGGCGTCGAAACGGCCTTCGTCGATGGCGCGAATCGCGTTCCGGTGCGAGCGCAGTGCCCAGGCGTCCATGTCTGCGCGGCTCAGACCGGCCCGTACGGCGGTGTTCCAGCCGACCGTGATCGACATGTCCAGGTTGGGGGCGTCGGGGCGGTCGGGGTGCGTGGGCGGACTCCACGGCTCGACCCACTCCCCGTCCACGCGGAAACGCTGTTTCGGAGATGTGGAAGCCGAGTTGACGCCACCGGCGATCACGAGTTCGTCCATCCCCGCGCGGATGCTGCCCGCCGCGCTCTGCACGGCCGCGAGACCGGCGGCGCAGTGACGGTTGTGCGCGAGGCCGGGTACGGCGGTGAGGCCCACGGTGATTGCCGCGTGCCGGGCCACGACCCCGCCGCCGTACAGGCCCTCGCCGAGGATGACGTCGTCGACGGAGTCCGGATCGAGCCCGTCCGTGGCGGCAGCGGCGGCGACGACGTGGTGGGCCAGGTCGAACGCGGTGGTGTCGCGGAGGGTGCCCTTGACGGCGGTGCCGACGGGGGTACGCAGGCGGACACGAGGACTGCTTCAGGCATGGGTGGTCTCCAACTCGGCCAGCAGGGTGCGGCGCAGCAGCTTTCCGGTCTCGGTCTTGGGCAGTTCGGCGCGGAAGACGACCGTGTCGGGGGTCTTGGAGGAGCGCAGCCGGTCCCTGACCCACTGGCGGACCTCCGCCGGATCGCCCTCGCCGACCACGACGGCGACGATCCGCTGCCCCCACTCGGAGTCGGCCACGCCGACCACCGCGGCCTCCACGATCCCGGGGTGGGCGACGAGAACGTCCTCTATCTCGGCGGGAGCGATGTTCTCGCCGCCGCGAATGATGGTGTCGTCCGCGCGGCCCTCGATGAACAGGTAGCCGTCGCCGTCCAGGCGGCCCCGGTCCCGGGTGGGGAACCAGCCGTCCGCGTCGAGGGCGCTGCGTCCGCCGTATTCGCCGGAGATCTGATCGCCGCGCACGAAGACGAGCCCGGTCTCCCCGGCCGCGACCCGCCTTCCGTCGTCGTCACGGATCTCGATCTCGACTCCGGGCAACGGCCGTCCCACGGAGCCGAGCCGGTCCCGCACGGCCGGGTCGGCGGATGCCAGCGCCTCACGGTGGTCTTCGGGCCCCAGCACCGCGACCGAGGAGGCCGTCTCGGTCAGGCCGTACGCGTTGACGAATCCCGCCCCGGGGAAGATCCGCAGTGCCCGTTCCACCACGGGCCTCGGGGTCCTGGCGCCGCCATAGGCCAGGCTGCGGAGTGCAGGCGTACCGGCGTCGTCCGCCGGGACCTCGGCGACGATGCGGGCCAGCATGGTGGGCACGACGAGGGCGTGCGTGACCTGCTCGCTACGCGCGGTCTCCAGCCACTCCCCCGGGTCGAAGGCGGAGAGGTACACCAGACGGCGGCCCGAGTAGAGGTTCGTCAGCAGGTTCATCAACCCGGCGACGTGGTACGGCGGAACGGCCACCAGCGCCGCGTCGCCCTCCTCGGCGGAGGCGAACTCCTGGGTGTTCAGGACGTAGGCGAGCAGGTGCCGGTGGCGCAGCAGGGCCGCCTTGGGTTCGGCGGTCGTGCCGCTGGTGTAGAGAACCACCGCGACCGAGTCCTGGTCCTGGGCCAACTCCGGTACAGCCGTGTCCTCTTCGGCGCTCAGCAGGGCGTCGAGGTCGGCGGGGCGCAGTACGAGGGCGCCGGGGTGGCGGGCCAGGAGGCGGTTCAACTGGTGTTCGCCGAGGCGGTAGTTGAGGGGGATGAACGGGATGCCCGCCAGTGCGGCGCCGAACAGGGCCACCGGGTAGGCGAGGTGACTGGTGCTCAGGTAGAGCACGGCCGGGTGGCCTTGGAAGCGGTGCGCGGCGCGGGCGCGGGCGAGGAGTTCCGAGGCAGTCAGGGAGCGGCCGTTCGCCGTGACCACCGGTCGGTCGCCGCCCGAGGCCACCATCTCGAGAATCATGGTTATATTTATGAGAATGCTATTCTCGTATTACTAGAGCGCTGTTCGCAAGAGAGGAAATCCTTGATGCAGATCAGTGGGAGCTCCGCGGTCGTCGTCGGCGGGGCGAGCGGCCTGGGCGAGGCCACCGTCCGTCGGCTGCACGCGGCGGGAGCGAAGGTCGTCGTAGCCGATCTGGCCGACGAGAAGGGCAAGGCCCTGGAGCAGGAGTTGGGCGTGCGCCATGTGCGCACCGACGCCACCGTCGAGGACGATGTCCAGGCGGCGCTGGCCGAGGCGGAGTCGACGGGACCGCTCAGGATCTCGGTGGACGCGCACGGCGGCCCGGCGAGCGGTGGCCGGCTGGTCGGCAAGGACGGCTCTCCCCTTGACCTCGCGGGTTTCCGCACGACGATCGACGTGTATCTCACCGGCGTGTTCAACGTGATGCGCCTGGCCGCCGCGGCGATGGCCCGTCGGGAGCCGCTGGACGGCGGCCGGGGTGTCATCGTCAGCACGGCCTCGATCGCCGCGTACGAGGGCCAGATCAGCCAACTCCCCTACGCCGCGGCCAAGGGCGGGGTCGTCAGCATGACCCTGGTGGCCGCGCGCGATCTCTCCCCGCTCGGCATCCGGGTGGTCACCATCGCGCCGGGCACCTTCAACACGCCGGCCTACGGCAAGGCGGGCGACCAGTTGGAGGCCTACTGGGGGCCGCAGATCCCGTACCCGAAGCGCATGGGGCTGCCGGCCGAGTACGCGGGGCTGGTGCAGCACATCGTCGAGAACGACTATCTCAACGGCGAGGTCGTCCGTCTCGACGGTGCCCTCCGGTTCCCGCCGAAGTGACCGCCGTGGGTGAACTCACGGGCATGAGCGGCTCGTTGAAGGGCAAGGTCGCGTTCGTCGCGGGCGCCAGCCGTGGCATCGGCCGTACGGTCGCGCTGGCGCTCGCGGAGGCGGGCGCCTCGGTCGCCGTAGCCGCGCGTTCCGAGCAGGAAGGTCGACTGCCCGGGACGATCCACTCGGTCGCGGACCGGATCCGGGCTGCGGGCGGGCGCGCGCTGCCGGTGCCCTGCGACGTGAGCGACGAGGCGTCGGTGGACGCGGCCGTCGCCGCCACGGTCGCGGAGTTCGGCGGGATCGACATTCTCATCGCCAATGCCGGGGTGCTGTGGCTCGGCCCGGTCGAGTCGACACCGCTCAAGCGCTGGCGGCTGTGTCTGGACGTCAATCTGACCGGGGGGTTCCTGGTGACCCGAGCAGTGATTCCCCACGTACGCGCGCGTGGCGGTGGGTCGTTGGTGGCCGTCACGACGGGCGGGGTGGGTATGACGGACCGGGGCGCCAACGCGTACTGGGTGTCCAAGGCGGCGGTCGAGCGACTCTATCTGGGGCTCGCCGCCGACCTGCGGAAGGACAACATCGCGGTCAACTGCCTTGCGCCTGCACGGGTGGTGCTCACGGAGGGCTGGCAGGCCGGCGGCGGGGGCCGGGAGATCCCGCCGGAGATGGTGGAGCCGCCGGAGGCGATGGCGAGGGCCGCAGTCGTCCTCGCGGGCCAGGACGCCACCGGCCTCACGGGTACCGTCCAGCGCTCGGAATCCCTTGCCTGAAGGGCAGTTGGCCTGAGTGTGCGAAGCGCGGTGGGCACGACTGATCGGCGCCATCGGGGGCACACGGAAGGACGAGCCGCCGGGGTCACCGGTGGCTCGTCGTCCATTCTTAGGGGTTTTCAGATGCTTGCCTTCGTGGCTGCCGCGCTCTTCGTCATAGCCTTCCTCATCCGTGTCACCGAGACGTCGACACAGCTGGTCTTCAGCCCGACGAGCCTCATGCTCCTCGGGCTCGCCTTCCTCGCCGCGCACTCGGCCGGCCTGGGGACCGGCTGGTCCGCGCGCCGCAGCGGGCGTCGGCGCTGACCCGGCAAGGCGTTGCCGGACCGCCGCACACACCCCACCGTCGACGAGAACGTCGATCCCGGAAACGAAAGCGGCCTCGTCGGACAGCAGGAACGCCACCGCCGCCGCGACGTCCTCGGCCCGCCCCGTCCGGCCGAGCGGCGTGCGTTCCACCAGCGCGGCCATGGCGGGCTGGGCCGAGGCCTCCTGTCGTCCCTGAGGGGTGTCGATGACCCCCGGCGAGACGGAGCACGCGCGGGCGCCGTACGGCCCCAGCCGTACCGCCTCCCGCCGTACGAACCGGTGCACTCCGTGCTTGGCCCACGCGTAGGCGAGCCCGGAGTTCTCGACGGCGGGCCCGAGGGCGTCCCGGAGCCGGTCGAGGAAGTCGTCCCGGAGCGGGTCGTCGAGGATCGCCGCTACGGCGGAGCCGGCCTCCAGGTTGCCGAGCAGCGGAGCCATCGAGGCGAAGCACACCAGTGCCGTCCCCTCGGTGGCGAGCGGGCGGAGGGCCTCCGCGAGGCGCGCGGTGCCGACCAGGTCGACCTCGAAGATGCGTCGCCAATCGGCCATGGTGGGCGAGATCCCGGCTGCGTGGGAGACGGCCCTGAGAGTGCCCGATTCGGCGGCAAGGGCGGCGAGTCTGGCGACTCCGGCCGGGTCGGTGACGTCGAGGACGAAGGGTTCGATCCTCACCTCCCCGTCCACGGCCGACAGTTCCTTCGCCGCCGCGGTGACGGCCGGTTCGTCGCGGTCCACCAGCAGAAGTGTGTCCACCAGGTCGGTGAGACGTCGTGCACAGGCCAGTCCCATGCCCCGCCCGGGGCGAGGACAGGTTGATCGAGGCCTGGAGCCCTCCACCGGTCCAGTCGGTCTGCTTCTTGGCGTTCGCCAGGACACAACTGCGGGTCAGCTCGGCGCAGTCGCAGGCGGAGGTGGCGAACAGCAGCCAGGTGGAGAAGGCCTGCATGGCGGGCAGGGTGATCTGCGCGTCGGGCGCGTACTTCTTGAACAGGGCGACCATTTCCTTCGTCGCCGGGTTGTCGTCGACCTTCTCCAACGGGTAAGCGCCGTTGATGGAGGCGAAGTTGGTCTGGGTACCGAGCGCGGGACCGGCCAGCTTGAGGAACGCGGGACCGTAGGCGTTACTGTTGGCGTCGATCCAGTCGAGCTTGTAGTCGATGTTGGTGAGCGCCTGCTCCAGCTTCGCCAGTTGGGTGAAGTCGCCCAGGAAGACGAGTCCCTTGACCTTCTTCGTCTTGATGGACTGGGCGTACGGCGTCCAGTCGGAGACACCCTGCGCGGGGTAGAGGTCGGAGTAGGTGACCTTGCCGCCCATCGCGGTGAGGACTTCCTTGTCCTGGGCCGCGAGGACCTTGGTGACGGGCACGTCTCCGGTGATGATGCCGACGCCTCTCGCGGACGACGGGTACGCCTCCTTGAGCAGCCAGGAGAAGTAGCCGGCGTAGGGCGAATAGCCACTTGAGGCGCCCTGGGCCATCACCTGGAGGTCCGCACCGATCTCGGAGGTGACCTGGGCCGGGAACTCGGGGAGCAGGCACTTCAGGCGGGTCTTGACGCCCAGGCCGTCGAGGGCGGCGCCGCCGCCCACCTCGAAGAAGTCGGTGCGGCAGGCCTCGATCATCTTCTGGTTGACCTGCATGAGCGCGGAGTCGTGCGTCACGGGTGTGATCTTGCGTCCGTTGATGCCGCCGGCGGCGTTGCACCAGGAGGTGAAGACCTTCGCCGCGTTCTCGAACTCCGGGTTCTTGGTGAACCCGACGTCGGAGAAGACGCCGACCTTGATGTCGGAGCTGGTGACGCCCTGGCTGGTGACGGACTTGGCCGTGCCCTTGCCGCAGACGGACTTCAGCGTGCCGAAGTCCGCGGTCGCCGTGTCGGCGGCTCCGGTGGTCGAAGGGCTGCTGGTGTCCGCGGACTTGGTGCGGCCGGAACATCCGGCCGCTGCCGCGAGGGCCAGGACCAGCGCGGGGATGAGCAAGCGTCTCATCGGTTCTCCTCGTCGAGAATGTGAGTCCCGCTGTCGGGTGATCAGGTGACCGCGCCCGCCGCCTTGAGCGCGATGATGCAGTCCCAGTCCAGGCCCAGTTCGAGGAGGATCTCCTCGGTCTGGGCGGCGAACTCGGGTGCGGGCCCGAGGTGTGGGGCTTGCACGTCGAACTGCACGGGGCTGCTGACCAGTTCGAGTTCACCTGCCCGCAGCAGGTACTCGTTGGCTCTGATCTGCGGGTCGTCGCCCACTTGAAGGGAGTCCTGCACCGGAGCCCACGGCCCGGCCAGGGTGGCGAAGCGCCGGCTCCAGTCCGCGAGGGTGCGGGTGGCGAGGACCTCGCGCAGGATCTTGACGGCCTCCGCCGTGTTGGCCACGAGGTGCTCGGCCGTGTCGAAGCGGGGGTCGTCGGCGAGTTCGGGGCGGTCGATGTGCCGGCACACATCTGCCCAGAACTTGCCTGGCTGGTTCCCTCGGGGACGCGGCTGAGGCCGGCGGGGCGGGCGGTGACGCGTTCGGCGAAGGCGCCGACGAACATCGAGCCGAAGACCCGCTCGCCCTTCTCGAATCCGTGCGCGGAGGCGGCGACCACGCCGGCGAACTCGCTGCCCGGGGTGAAGGGCGGCTCGGCCTTCACCTGGTAGGCGCCGTCGATCACGAGGACGTCCGCGAAGTTGACGGCGGCGTAGTGCACGTCGACCGGTATGCCTCCGTCTTCTTCGGTGAACTCCGGGGCGGGGAGGGGTGGTTCGGGAATGTCCTCGACGACGACCGGGCCGCCGACGGCGTTGCAGCGGGCGGCTCTCATAGCCGGCTCGGCCGCCTGGGCGGCCATCTGCAGGACGACGTCGCCATAGTGGGCCATCTTGGGGTTGCCGCCCTCGCCCTTCACATGCCGGGCGTAGCCGCCCTCCAGGACGACGGCCATCTTGAACCGGGCGAGGATCACGTAGTAGTCGATCTCGCTGACGTCCCGCCCGCTGACCTTGGCGTAGTGCTCCAGCAGGTCGGCGCGGTCGGGCATGCCGGTGTAGTCGACGTATCCCTTCTGGGTGCGGTCCTCGTCTCCCTTCTGGGTGCGGTCCTCGTCGGCGTCCGGCCAGCCCATGACCACCCAGCCGAGGTCGAGCAACGGGTCGCCCACGGTGGCCATTTCGAAGTCGACCAGGGCCGCGAGTTCGGCGGGCGCGCCGTGGCGGAACATGACGTTGGCGAACTGGTAGTCGCCGTGGATGATGCCCGGTGTCCAGTGCGCGGGACGGTGTTCCCGCAGCCAGGCGGCGGCCTTCTCCAGGCCCGGTATCTCGCGGAACTGGAACTTGGCGAGGTGGGCCAGCCAGCGGTCGACCTGCCGGTCGTGGAATCCGTCCGGGCGGCCGAAGCCCTCAAGTCCCTGGGCCCGCCAGTCCACGTTGCCCAACTTGGCGATGCCCTCGACGAGTTGGTACGCGAGGCCGGGCCGCAGGGACAGGTCGCTGAGGAACGGCTCGGGCCAGCCGCCGGAGTTCATCGGCGACCAGCCGTCGACGTGTGCCATGAGATAGAAGCAGGAGCCGAGCACGCTCGGGTCGTCGCACACGGCGATCGCCTGGGGGTGCGGGACGTCCGTGCCGTTGAGCGCCTTGAGAACGCGGTATTCGCGAAGCATGGTCTCGTTGCGCCCCGGCGGAACCTTCTCCGGCGGTTTGCGCAGCACCATGCTCAGCTCGCCGCGCCGGATGCCGTAGATGTCGTTGGAGGTGCCGCCGGAGATGTACGACGTCTCGACGGGTTCGCCGGGGGCGATGCCCCGGTCGTCCAGCCAGCGGGCGAGGGATTCCGTGTTGGCGAGCGTCACAGCAGGTCCTCCAACTGCTTCCGGGCCCATTCGCGGCGAGTGGGCAGGTGCTGGGTGGGCCACAGGCCGGGGGCGGCTTCGTAGCCACGCAGGACGTCGCGGGCGACGGTGATCTTGTGAACCTCGGTGGGACCGTCTACGACAGCCATGACGGCAGCGCCGTTCCACATGTCCGAGAACGGCATCTCGTTCGACACACCGAGGGCTCCGTGCAGATGCATCGAGCGGTACACGATGTCGTGGAGCACCTTCGGGGTGAGGAACTTGATGGCGGCGATGTCCTTCCGGACCCGCTTGTAGTCCTGGTAGCGGTCGATCTGCCAGGCGGTGTAGAGCACGAACAGCCGGAACTGGGCGAGTTGGGCGTAGGAGTCGGCGAGGTCGGCCCGCACGAGCTGCTTGTCGGCGAGGCGCTCGCCCTGGGTCTCTCGGGACAGGGCGCGCTCGGCCATCATGTCCAGCGCCTTCTGGCGCTGGCCGACGACCCGCATCGCATGGTGGACGCGGCCACCTCCGAGCCGGGTCTGGGCGATCGCGAAGGCCTGGCCCTCGCCGCCGAGCAGCGCGTCGGCGGGGACGCGGACGCCGTCGTAGGCGATGAGCGCGTGCATGCCCTCGTCGGTGGCCTCGCCCATGATGCCGAGGTGGCGTTCGATGCGGACGCCGGGGGTGTCGCTGGGCACCAGGAACATCGACATGCCCTTGTAGGGGCTGACGTCGGGGTTCGTCACGGCCATCACGATGACGAACTTCGACGTGCGGGCGTTGGAGGAGAAGAACTTCCGGCCGGTGATGACCCAGTCGTCGCCGTCGCGCTCGGCGCGGGTGGTGAACATCGTGGGGTCGGCGCCGGCCTGGGGTTCGGTCATGGAGAAGCACGAGAAGCACTCGCCCTCCAGCAGTGGCTGGAGGTAGCGCTCCTTCTGCTTGTCGGTGCCGTAGCGGGCGATGATCTCGGCGTTGCCGGTGTCCGGGGCGGCGGTGCCGAAGATGACGGGGGCCCAACTCGACTGGCCCAGGATCTCATTGATGAGCGCGAGCTTGACCTGGCCGAAGCCGCGGCCGCCGAGCTCGGGGCCGAGGTGCGGGGCCCACAGCCCCTCGTCGCGGACCTGTTGCTTCAACGTCCTTACGACGGGGCCGAGTTCGTCGTCGAGCGGGTGGTAGGCCCGGTCCGGATACAGCAGGTCCAGGGGTTCCACGCGCTCGGCGCGGAACCGCCTGATCCACTCCAGTTTCCCCTCGAACTCCGGCTCGGTGGAAAAGTCCCATGCCATGTCAGACGAACCTCCTGCCAACCCGAACGAATGCGGGTGAGAATATCATTCTCATCTCGGGCAAGTAAGAGTCTCGAAAGTTGCAGTGCGGTCTTCGGCAGGGGAAGCCGAGGTGTTACCGCTGAAGTGGAGTATCGTTCTTCATGTGACAGCTGTCCCCGAAGAACAACCAGCCTGGCGCCAGCGCGCCGTTGAGCGTTCCACCCGTGCCGCCAAGCTCCGCGCCGAACAACGGGTGCAGCGCTTCCTCGACGCGGCACAGGAACTGATCGCGGAGAAGCGGACGACGGACTTCACCGTCCAGGAGGTCGTGGACCGCTCCAAACAGTCACTGCGCAGCTTCTACCAGCACTTCGACGGCAAACACGAGCTGCTGCTCGCCCTGTTCGAGGACGCGTTGTCCAAGTCGGCCGCCGAGATCCGCGAGACCGCCGGCTCCCAGTCGGATCCGCTCCAGGCCCTGCGGCTCGCAGTGGAGATGCTGTTCGAGCAGTCGCTCTCCAACCCCGGTGTGGAGCGCCCCCTGTTCAGTGACTTCGCGCTACAGCTGCTCGTGAAGCACCCCTCACAGGTGGCGACCGCTCATCTCCCCCTGCTCACGGTGTTCACGGAGTTGGTGGAACAGGCGGAGAACGCCGGTGTCATCCCCGCCGGGAAACCCCGCCGTCAGGCCTCGATCCTGATGCAGACGGTCATGTTCGTCGCGCAGGGCAACGGCGTTCCGGCCGGCAGCCACGCTGCGGCGGTCAGCGCCGAGGAGGTCTGGCAGTTCTGCCTCGGCGGCCTCTCGGGCGTTCCGGTGCGCAACTGACGGCGTAATTGACGACGTAATTGACACTCTTCGGAGCGGAGAGTACGGTTCTCGCCCACCGGAACGGGAGGCGGGCGATGACCGAGCCGCTACGGCACGGGGTACAGCGCTACCGGGTCGTGCAGTGGGCCACAGGGAACATCGGCGCCCGCACGATGCGTGCCGTACTGGAGCATCCGAAGCTGACCCTGGCCGGCGTGTACGTCCACACACCGGCCAAGTCGGGCCTGGACGCCCGCGAGTTGAGCGGCGAGGAGTTCGGCACGACCGGCATCCTCGCCACGAACGACCTCGACGAGATCCTGGCGCTCGACGCCGACTGCGTCCTCTACACCCCGCGCTCGTGCGACTTCGACGAGGTGTGCACGCTGCTCTCGTCGGGCGCGAACGTCGTGTCGACGCGCGGCGAGTTCCATCACGCACCCAGCCTCGACCCGGTCGTGCGGAAGCGGATCGAGGACGCGTGCACGGAGGGCGGGACCTCCGTCCACAGCACGGGCAGCAGCCCGGGATTCATCACGGAGGCCCTGCCGATCGTCCTCACCTCGATCCAGCGGCGGCTCGACTCGCTGACGATCGACGAGTTCGCGGATCTCTCCCAACGGGACTCCCCCGGGCTGCTGTTCGAGGTGATGGGCTTCGGACAGCCCCCTGCCGAATTCGGCGAACATCGGCTGACCGGACTGCGCGACAGCTTCGGCCCGTCGTTGCGCCTGCTCGCCGAGGCCCTCGGGACACCGCTGGATTCCGTGGAGGCGACCGGTGAGGTCGCGCTCGCCCGGCGCTCGACCACGATCGTGGCGGGCACCCTGCCGGTCGGCACGGTGGCCGCGCAGCGGATCACCGTCTCCGGGCTGCGGAAAGGGCGGCCCCTGCTGCGGTTCCGCGCCAACTGGTACTGCACCACCGACCTCGATCCCGCCTGGGACCAGCGCGCCACCGGCTGGCATGTGGCGGTCGAGGGGGACGCGCCGCTCGACATCGACCTGCGCTTCCCGGTCCCCCTCGACCGGATGGCCGCGATGTCCCCCTCCTACACCGCGAACCGCGCGGTCAACGCCGTCCCCTTCGTCTGCGCGGCGGCCCCCGGAATCCGCACCACGGCCGACCTGCCGCAGATCGTCGCCGACCTCCGCTGAGGCCGGCCCGATCTCCCCACCTGGTACCCGGGACGCTCAGGCGGTGGTCGCCGGTGCGGCGGCCTCCGGCTCGCTCTCCTCGTCGATCGCGTAGTTCAGGAAGTCGTCGACCATGCGGTGGAACAGCGTTGCCAGTTGCTGCAGTTCGTCCGTCGACCACCCGGAGAGGGCCATCTGCATTCCGCGCGCACCGGCGTCCCGGACGCTGGCGACGGCCTTCTCGCCGGCCTCGGTCAGCTCGATCCGCTGGGCGCGGCGGTCGTCGGGGTCGGGCACGCGGGTGACGTAGCCGGACTTCTGCAGCTGCTGCACCGTACGGGTCACATGCGAGGCCTCGACGCCGAGGCGGTTCGCCAGCTCCCCGGGGCGCAGCGGCTCGGAGTCGGCTACCTGCCGGAGCAACGCCACCGCCGCACGGTCCAGGGGCACACCGGCGAGGGCCATGAGCCGGTCGTGCTGGCGGGCGCGCGTACTCAGGTAGGTGATCCGAGTGAGGGCTCGCTCGATCTCGGTCACCTCCGGAGAGGCGGGGGCGGTGGGGACCGGTGGTGTGGACATGAGACCCACTTTACCATATTGTTGCGTAACTCAAGTAAGTTACGGCGTGCGTTTACCCCGTCTACGGCGGAGAGAGTACGTCACCCGCTGGACAGCATCGACACCGACGTCACCAGCGCTTCCGGCTCGCGAAGAATCGCCCGAAGAAGTCCGCCTTGGCCACGTCCGTCAAGGCCGGCGGGCCGAAGCGGTCGCCGAGTTCCATCGTGGTCGCGAAGCGGTGGTTCGCCGCGGGCCAGCGGGTGAGGCCATGGCCGTTCGGGTCGCCGTGGGTCACGAAGTTCACCACGTAGTCGGACAGGGTGTCGGCGACCGCGCGGTCCGCGTCGGTCCAGGGCAGGTTCGTGGCGTAGAGGTTGCCGAAGACGTAGTTGATCTCCGAACCGTGATAGGCGCCACGGGAGTTGGGGCCGGTCGCCGTCGGCGGGACGTGCTCCCAGTAGTAGGTGAACACCGGGCTCTTGGCCGTCTTCGCCCACTCGGCCGCCCACAGGTTCGCGGAGACCCGGGAACCCTCGCGGGCGGAGTCGTTGCGGGCCTGGCCCGCCTCCGTGTCGGTGGTGGCGGGGTAGAGACTCAGGAACTCCTCGGCGAGAGTGCCGTATTCCCTCTCTGCGGTGGCGAGGTAGTCCGCGAGTTTCACGGTCGGGCTCGGGGAGGCGCCGTTCTCGTCCCTGTTGCCGCCGGCCAGTACCGGTACGTCGTTCAAGTGGCCGCCCACCAGGGCCTGTTCGTACGTCCACGGCTTGACCCAGCCGTCGAGGACCGGGCGGAACTCCGGCGGGTTGCCGTTCACCGGCCCGCTGACCGTGGTGTCGTTCGCGTTCTGACCAGCCATCAACTTGTTGCTCGCCAAGGCTCGGAGAGCGTCGAGCGAGGTGGCGCCGAGTGCGGCGGCGTAGGCGGTGCCCTGGCTCTCGGCCGTTTCCAGAGTGCGGTACGACGCTGCCAGCGCGGCGATTTCGGGGTCGCCGGTGGCGCGGGCGCCGGCGCTCTGCGAGATCGCGCCCTGGAACAGGCCCCTGGCGAGCGGGGAGTAGACGAGGTGCATCACGGAGGCTCCGCCGGCCGACTGGCCTGCGACGGTCACCCGGTTCGGGTCGCCGCCGAACGCGGCGATGTTGCGCCGTACCCAGCGCAGGGCCGAAATCTGGTCGAGGAGACGGTAGTTGCCGGAGGCCCGGTGGCCGGACTCGGCGCTGAGTTCGGGGGTGGCGAGGAAACCGAACGCACCGGTGCGGTAGTTGAGGGTCACCACGACCAGGCCCTTGGCGGCGAGGCCGGCACCGTCGAAGCCGGGGTCGGAGGCGTAGCCGCCGGTGAGCCTGCCGCCGTAGATCCAGACCAGGACCGGGCGCTTCTCCCGTGAACTCGTGGCTCCGGTCCAGACGTCGAGGTTGAGGCAGTCCTCGCTCATCGTGACCGGGGCCGAACCCATCGTCTGCTGCGGGCAGATGTCCCCGAAGGTGTCCGCGACCCGCACGCCCGTCCAGGGCTCGGCCCGCTGCGGCGGGCGCCGTTGGCGCCGACTGTGGTCGCCGCGTAGGGCAGGCCCTTGAACACGGTGACGCCGGAGACCAGGGACGCCACGCCGGACACCCGGCCGGTGTCGATCCGGAGCGGGCCCGTCGGCGGGGTTGCGGAGGTGTCGCGGTCCGTCGCGTCGGCGCCGGTCGTGGTGCCGGCGATGGCGGCCGTCGCGGCGACGGTCAGCGTCCCGTTGAGGAAGGCCCGGCGGTTCATGGCGTGCGAAAGCATGGGGGGCTCCCTGGTCCAGGTGCTTGCGAACGTAAATTCCGTCGACCGGGAACGCCAACAATATTGTCAACTTCAGAGCGGATCCACAGCATGCTCCCGCAGCGGCCCCACGGACAGTCCGCGCATCGCGCACGTGTCGAGGACGCGAGGGACGGCGTCGAGAGTCGCGCGCCAGGAGCCGGGGGCCGAGGTGCAGTCGGAGTCGTGCAGCAGGATCGTGCCGCCGCCGCGCAGGTCCGCGGTGACCGTCCGGTGGACCGACTCCGGTGTGGCGCGCGCCCGCCAGTCCTCTCCCCAGGCCGTCCACAGCACCGGCGTGAGGTCCAGGCGGCGGGCCGCGAGGTGGGCGGCGGTCGACATCACGCCGTAGGGCGGGCGGAAGAGCCGTGGTGTGCGGCCGGTGAGGTCGCCGACCGTGTCGCGGGCGCGGGCCAGGTCGTCCCGGGTGGCGCGCGGGCCGCGCAGCAGGAGGGGGCGGTGGAGCCAGCCGTGGACAGCGATCTCGTGTCCGGCGGCGGCGATCTCGCTGACCAGGCCGGGGGCGCGTACCGCCTGGTTGCCGAGGAGGAAGAAGGTGGCGTGGACCCGGCGCTCGTCGAGCAGGCGCAGGAACAGGGGGGTGGAGAGCGGGTCGGGACCGTCGTCGAAGGTGAGCGCCACGTGGTCGGGCCGACCGCGGCCGGAGAGGCGGGGCATGACGCGGTTGCGGAGCGGGCCGTAGGTGGACAGGACGGGGGCGGCGTACGCGGCGGCTGCGAGCACGGGAAGTGCGGGGAGCGCGGTGCGGAGGAAGCGGGTCGCGGTCATTGGTGATGCCCCTTCGCTCGGCCTGTCGCGCAGGCGCTTCGTGCGGACGCGAGGACGGGGAGCGCGAAACGGGCGGTCGTAAGGAGAAGGCGTACGACTGTCACGAGCGGCCTCCCGTCACGTGGCCTCCGTGGTTCTCGTCGCGTCCGCGGCTCTCGTGGGCCGCATGGAATCCGTGGTGTCCGTGGCCCGGGTCGTCGAAGTCGAAGCGCTGCCCTATGGCGTGTAGGAGGCGCGGGCCGCCGTCGGTCGTGGCGACCGCCGTGCCGACCGCGCCCGCCCAGACCGCGCAGGCCAGGGCTGTGGTGGTCGCGAGCCGCAGGGCGGCCGGACGGACCGCCCGGGTCCGGCGGACGGTGATCGGGGTGGCGGAACCGACGCCGGTCCGGCAGACGCGTACGGTCTCGGCGGCGGGGCCCCGGTCCGCGTTCGTGGCCGGACCCTGGTGTGCTCCGGTGCCGCAGTCTTCCCCGGCGAGCTTGCCTCGGCCTTCGTCGGCGAGGGTGCTGCGGTCCGTCCCGGCGGCCGGCTCCGGTCCCCCGCCCGGAACCTCACCCGGCCCCCCGCCCGCGAACAGCGCGAGCCCCGCCTCCCGTTGCAGCAGCCCGCGCGGGCCGTCGATCAACTCGGCCAGTACGTGCTTGAGTTGGGCCGGGTCCCGGATCCACGCGGCGACGCCCGCCTGGTCCAGGGCGGACGCGTTGGTCAGTCCGTGGCCGGGTATGCAGCCGTAGCTGGCGACGGGCAGGCCCGCGGCGAAGGCCTCCAGGGAGGTCAGTCCGCCGGCGTTCTGGACCAGGACGTCGGCGGCGTGCATCAGGCCGGGCATGTCGTCGACCCAGCCGTGGACGTGCTCGATGCCGTCCGCGCGGAGTTGTTCGGCCAGCGCCTCGTTGCGGCCGCATACCACGACCGGTACGGCCGCACCGCAGTCGCGCAGTTCGCGGGCGGCCTGCCGTACCGGGCCCACGCCCCAGGAACCGGCGACCAGCAGAGCCAGCGGGACGTTCGCGGGCAGGCCGAAACGGGTGCGGGCCGCGGCGCGTTCCGAGGCGTTCACGGGGTGGAAGCGCGGGTCGGCGACCGGGCCGCACACCCGGACGTCGCGTGCGCCGGCGGCCCTGGCCTGCGCGGCGGGCACGGCGTGCAGCGCGAGATGGACGTCGACGCCGTCGGCCACCCACAGCGGGTGGACGGAGAAGTCGGTGAGGTAGGTGAGGACGGGCACGGTGAGCCGGTCGGCCAAACGGAGGTTGCCCAGCACCCGGCTCGCGCCCGGGTACGTCGAGACGACGGCGCCCGTGTCGGCGGGCAGGGCGCGCAGCAGCCGTTCCTCGGCGGAGCGCAGCAAAGCACGCGCGATGGAACCGCCGCCTCCGGCGCGTTCGGTGCTGCTGTAGATCCGCTGGTAGAGCCAGGGTGTCCGGACGAGCATGCGGTGGTAGCCGTCCCGGACCAGCCGGCCGAGCCGGGCGGGCAGCACGTCCAGCAGGTCGAGCCGGTCGACCGCGAGTCCGGCCGCGACCAGGCGCCGTTCCAGCTCGGCGGCGGCGCCGTCGTGACCGGCTCCGACGCTCGCGGAGACGATCACGATCCGCTCGGCCGCCGACGAACGGCTGGGCGGGGTCGTCCGCCGGGGGCGCAGGGTGGCAACCGCGAGGGCGCGCAGATGCACCGTACTTCCGAGGTGGGGCATGGGCTTTTTCCTCCGCAGGTGGAGTGGAGCGGCGAAACTCTACAACATGTAGTAGCTAAGGTCGTACAACATGTAGTAGATCGCGATCGCAAATCGCCGCCCGACCCCCCGCCCGATCGCCGCGAACCCTTGACGCACTTCCTACAGGCCGTAGTAGGTCGGCGGGTAGGCTGGAACGCCGAGCGGTGGAAGGCGGTGGGGTGAACAGTGCAGGATCGGAAGAACGACGAACCCGGCACGACGTCCGGCAGGCGGGCGCGCGGTGAGCTGGAGAGCGGTGTTCTCGCCGCGCTCTACGGGGCCGCCGAGCCGATGACCGCACGCCAGGTCAGGGACGGACTGCCGGGGGACCTGGCCTACACCACGGTGCTGACGATCCTTTCGCGCCTGTACGACAAGGGGATGCTCGTCCGGCATCGCGCGGGCCGCGGGTACGCGTACGCGCCCGCCAGGGACGAGGCGACGCACACGGCGGAGCGGATGCGTTCCCTGTTGGAGCACGGGGCCGACCGCGAGGCGGTGCTCACCCGCTTCGTCTCCGAACTGTCCGAGGAGGACGAGCAGTTGCTGCAGCGACTGCTCTCCGGGCACGACGGACCGGAGCCCTCCGGCCGCGCCGACGAAGGACCGTGAGCCGGTGCTGATCAGTGTGTACGTCCCCCTTCTGATCACTGTCGTGATCGCGGTGTTCGCGCCTCGTGCCGCTTCGCTGCCGGCCCCGCGCCCGGCCGCCTGGTCGCTGGCCTCCACCGCACTGGTGGCATCGCTGGGCTGGCTCGGCTCCCTGGGACTGCTCGCGTTCGCGGGCCTTGCGCAGATCCCCGAGGTCGCCCAGGAGGGGCAGTGGTCGGTCGCCGCCGTACGCGCCTCCGATCCCGTCTATCTCACGGTCGCCGGGGTCGCCGCGCTCACCTTCCTCGCGTCGGTCGCGGGCCTCGCCGTGGCCACCACCCGTCAGCTGCGGCATCTGCGCTGGGCCCGCCGCGAGTGCCAACAGCTGCCCGGCGACACGGAGTTGGCCGTTCTCGACCTGGCGTCGCCGGAGGCCTTCGCACTGCCGGGGAAGCCGGGGCGGATCGTGGTGTCGCGCGGCATGCTGCAGTGCCTGGGCGAGCGCGAGCGCGAGGCGCTGCTCGCGCACGAGCGGGCCCATCTGCGGGGCCGGCACCATCTCTTCCAGACCCTCTGGCGGCTCTCCGCCGCCGTGAATCCGCTGCTACGGCCGCTGTCCGCAGCCGGCGGCTTCGTACTGGAACGCTGGGCCGACGAGGAGGCCGCGGTGCGCGTCGGCGATCGTGCGGTCGTCGCCCGCGCCGTGGGCCGGGCGGCGCTCGCCACCTCGGCGAACCGTTCTCGCCCGGCGCTGGCCGCGACCGGCGGGGCCGTGCCGCAGCGGGTGCGGGCGCTGTTGGCGCCTCCTCCCCCGCGCCGGGCCCTGCCGTTCGTCGCGGGCGCGGCGCTGCTCGCGGTGTGCTGCGCGAGCCTGGCCGATGCCGCGACCGACAGCGAGCAGATGATCGAGACCGCGCAGCACGCGGCGTGCGTAACGGCTCGGGCGGCGGTCGCATCGGCTGCTCCGGCGCTCCCGCCGCACGGGCCGTGCTGTGCACACGAACACTTGGACGGGCCCGTCCGGCGCCACTGACCGGCAGGCCACCGGCACTACCTCTCAACAGCGCCGATCACCACATCCGTCCGAATTACGCCCGTGTTATCGTCGCCCCGTCCATCATCAGGAATCCTGTTGATCGATCCCGGCGATCGGATGGAACTCCCCCGTCGCGCGCACTCCATGAATGGAGCGGTATGTCTGTTCTGGCCCGGCCGACGGTGGCCGCCTTCGCCGCCAAGTCCCTGCAGCGGCTCTCCCTGCTGGCGGACCGCCGCCCGAGCGGGCGCGGCTCCGCCGCCTCCTCGCATCAGCGGTTCCCGCAATTCCCGCGCAACACAAGGGAGTTGACGATCCCGGCCTCGGTCGCCCCGGCACGGGCCACGGTGTACCTGCCGGCCGGCGAAGGTCCGCCGCCGCCGGTGCACGTGAACTTCCACGGCGGTGGTTACGTCGTACCGCTGACCGAACTCGACGACCCGCTGTGCCGTTTCCTGGCGGCGGAGGCAGGTGTCGTAGTGGTCAACGTCGACTACGTCGTCGCGCCCCAGCACCCGTTCCCCGCACCGCCCCGCAGGCCTTCGAGGTGGTCCGGTGGATCGCGGAGCACAGCGTCGAACAGGGCTGGGACGGCGACCGGCTCACCGTGGGCGGGCAGAGCGCCGGAGGCGGACTGGCGGCGGCGGTGGCCCGGCAGGCGCTGGAGGAGGGCGGCCCCTCGATCGCGCTCCAGGTGCTTCACTATCCGCCGCTGGACCTGGCGACCAGTGCGAAGGACAAGCAGGCAGCCATCGCCAAGCCGGTGCTGCGGCCCTGGATGGCCGAGGTCTTCGACACGTCGTACGTCCCGGATCCCAAGGTGCGCACCGACCGCCTGGTGTCGCCCGCCCACCCCTCGGACACCGCGGACCTCAAGGGCATCGCACCGGCGCTGGTCGTCACGGCGGAGTACGACCTGCTCAAGGCCGAAGGCGTGCGCTACGCGGACCGGTTGCGTACGGCGGGCGCTCTGGTGGAGCACGTCGACGTCGCCGGAGCCGACCACGGCTACGACGGCACGGACGACGAACGGGCTCTGCAGTCCTATGCCCTGATCGCCCGTCAGGTACGGGAGGCCGTGGGCACCGGCTGAACCACCCGCGCGGACAACGCACTTCGCCGACCGTCCGCTCCAGGACGGTCGGCGAAGTGCCTGCTTCGTCACGCCGACGGCGCCGGCTCCGGCGGGATGAGGCCGAACTTCCCGGCCGCCTCGGTCAGTTCACGCCACACCTTCGGTGCCACGGGAATGCCCTTCGCGCCGCGTCCCTCGGCGACCGCCGCACTGCGCTCACCGGGGTAGAAGACGCCCTCGGCGCCGTCCGCCGGCGGCAGTCGCTTGAGGGTGGCCAGCGTGGTGTCGACCGCCTCGGTGAAGGCGGCTGGGTCGCCGAAGGCCGCCGGGTCCAGGGCGATGAGCAGCGCGTTCTGGCGGTGCTTGCGGCCCTGCGGGTCGTCCGAGTGGAAGGCGGCGAAGATCGGCGCGCCGACCAGCACGCTGGTGAGCAGTTCGAAGGCGAGGGACATCCCGGAGCCCTTGGCGCCGCCCAACGGCAGTGGCATGACGGCCAGTTCGGGATCGGTGGTCGGGGTGCCGTCGGCGGTGGCCGCCGCGCCCTCGGGCAGCGGTGTGCCACTCGCCTTCGCCTGGCGGATCCTGCCCAGGGCGATGGTGGCGGTCGCCATGTCGAGCAGCAGCGGGGCATGGGCCGAGGCCGGTACGGCGATGGCGAGCGGACTGGTCGCCACGGCGGCACCCTTGACTCCGGTGTAGCCCATGTTGGGCATGCCGGCGACGTAGCCGATGCCGACGAGACCCTGCTCGGCGATCTTCGACACGTAGTAGCCGATGGCGCCGGTGTGCACGGTCCGCCGGACCCCGACGGCGGCGACTCCACTGATCCTGGCCCGGGTCACCGCCTCGTCGGCGGCGGCGCTGAGCGCGACCGGGCCGGGGGCGCGGTCGGCGTCCAGTACGGCGGCGGCCGGGGCGGTGGACTCGATCTTGATGTCGGCGTCTGCGTTGGCCACGCCCTTGGCCAGCAGCTCCAGGTAGGCGGGGACGCGGGCGATGCCGTGCGAGTCGACGCCGCGCAACGCGGCCCACACGAACACGTCGGCTGTGGTCCGCGCCTGCTCGGCGTTCAGACCGCCCTTCTCCAGGAGTGCGGCGGAGAAGGTACGCAGGTCGTCGGCGGCGACAAGGAGCCTGCCCGGCTTGGGCGTTGCGGTGTCGGACATGGTGGCGGATACCTTCCTGGTTCAGCGGGTGACGAGTACGTCGACGACGGCGGTGGTGCCCTCCGCCACGGCCTTGAGCGCACGCTCCAGCGCGGGGGCGAGGGCCTCGGGCGCGTCGACGGTCTCGGTGTGCATCCCGAACGGCTCGGCGAACCCGGCGAGCCTGGGCAGCCGGTGCAGATCGGTGCCGAGCCACTCGCCGGTGTCGGCAGCGGCGCCCTCGGGGTAGAACCTGCGGTGGTTGAGGTTCATCGACTTGTAGACGCGGTTGTTGAACACCACGATCAGCAGCGGGAGTTCGTAGGCGCCCGAGGCGTCGTACGACTGGATGACCGGGTTGTAGGTGAACGCGCCGTCGCCGATGGTGAGCACCACCGGGCGTTCCCGGGCGGCGAGTTTGACGCCGAGCGCGACCGCGATTCCCTGGCCGAGGCCGCCCTGCACGTAGAAGTACGAGTCGGGTTGGGCGGTCTGGACATGGCGCTTGACGACACGGCTGTGGGTGATGGTCTCGTCGACGACGATCCCGTCCCTGCCGTCGAGCAGCTTGCGCAGCGTGGCGGCCACGAGCACCGGGTCGATGCCCTCGGCGCCCTCGGCCTTCGTCTCGGCCTGGGTGATCGCCGTCTGCTCGGCCGCGAAGCGAGCCTCCTGCGCGGCCCTGCGCTCCGCCACCGCCGTCTCGTCCAGGTCCTTCGCCCGCTTGGCCAACTGGCGCAGGGTGTTGGCGACGTTGCCTTCCAAGTACTTGTCGGCGAAAAGGACTTGGTAGACGACGTGCGGGCGCTGCGGCACCTCGTCGATGACGACGACCGTCGCCTTCGTGGGGCGGCGCGACGGCGGGTAGAAGGGCGCGCGACAGTTGACGAGAAGGATCAGGTCCGCCTCGTCCATCCACGGGCCGATGTCGTTGCCGGCGTGCAGCGGGTGGGTGCGCGGGAAGTTGCCGCACACCGCCGAGTCGGGTTCGACGACGGGGATGCTCCACGCCTCGGCGAAGGCGACGAGGGCCTCGAAGCCGCCCGCCTCGCGTCCGGCGGTCTCCGTGACGATCACCGGGTTGCGCGCCTCGCGGATCGACTGGGCGACCGGGTCGACCTCTTCGGGCGAGCTGTGCGTGGAGCCCGGTGCCACGATCGGCTTGGCCTCACGGCCGTCCCACTCCTCCAGGAGGATCTCCAGCGGGACGTTGAGGTACGCCGGTCCCGCCGGGGCACGCCAGGCGAGTTCCGCCGCCCGCGTCACCATCGTAGGAAGGGTGTGGACGCTGGCGGCCTCGTTGGACCACTTGGTGAAGGGCTGTGCGATCTGGTGCGGGCCGCCCACGATGGACAGGTTGCGGTACCACTGGCCGCCGGGATCCTGGCCGGGGCCGTCGCCGTAGGTGGTGGACTCCGAGGAGCTGACCACCATCGGGACGCCCGCGAGCAGCGCCCCGTGCACGGCCATCGAGCCCTGGAGCAGACCGGGGGCCGCGTGCAGGAGCACGCCCTGCGGCCGGCGCCTGATGAGGCCGTAGCCGGTGGCCATGCCGACGGCGACGGTCTCGTGGGTCAGGTCCAGGTACTGCGGGCAGGGCAGTCCGTCGCGGTGGCGGCGGGCCAGGGACTCCCAGACGGGGGCCCATTCGGAGCCCGACGAGCAGAAGATGTAATCGGCGCCGACGGCGTTGAAGGCGGTAACGAGAGCATCGCCGCCGTCGGCGCCCGGAGTGTTGGTGGTGTCGGTCATCTCTCGTGCTTCCTCAGCCCTCGATCGGCCAGTTCAGGACCTCGGAGATACCGCGGCCCATGATCCATTCAAGCTCCTCGGGAGTGAAGTCCCAGTGCTTGGTGAACTGCTCGATCGTGTCGGTGTACGTGATGCCGTGGCCCAGGAGACGGGTGATGTCGGTGCCGTAGAAGCAGCGCTGCGGCCCCATCTTGTCGACCATCTCGCGCACGTACTTCTGGATGTTGTTGTTCGGGAAGGGCTGTGTGGAGTAGCCCGGGAGCGCCGAGACCTTCACATAGATGTTGGGGTGGGCGGCCAGGTCGGCGGTCTCCGAGACCCAGTAGCCGATCGCGTCGTCGACGCAGCGGGCCATGATGCCCATGTGGTCGATGATGATCTTCAGCTCGGGGTGCTTGGCGGCGATCTCGCCCAACTCCCGCTTCCAGATGGGCGCGTGGACCATCGTCGGGATGCGCAGCTCCTCGGCGATCGGCCAGTACCAGTCGTTGGTGCCGTCGATCATCCAGTTGCGGTCCTGCGGCCGGTGGAAGGTGAGGCGCGTGCCCTTCACGTGCGGGTTCTGCGCGAAGTCCTTCAGCATCGCCTTGCCCTCTTCGGGCTTGTTCTGCGGGATGCGCGCCATGATGCCGAAGCGGTCGGGGTGCGCCTCACAGGCCTCCAGGGCGTAGTCGATGCGGTCGCCCTCCCAGGACGGCGGCAGGATCAGGGCCCGGTTCACGCCGGCCTCGTCCATCAGCTCCAGGGCCTCCTCGTACGAGAAGGGGTCCTCGCGGTGTCCGTTGAGGCGGATGCGCTCCCGCGCTCCCGGGACCCAGGGGCGGTCCGGGCTCTCTTCCTTCCAGATGTGGATCTGCGTGTCGACAACGAACATGTCCGGAACTCTTTCTCTCGAAGGTCTTTACGGAAGGAACGCTAGGCGGGCGACGGGCCCTTGCCGAGCGCTGGGAGTGCAAGCAGTAGTTGCGCCAAACACCGCTGTACGCAGGGCATTCTCAGTTTGCGGACGAGGTGTCGAACACGGCCCCGACAATGTGCTCGGCGATCGCCATGGAGGCCGTGGCGGCCGGCGAGGGCGCGTTGCGCACGGCGGTGATCCGGCCGACCCGATGGATGCGGAAGTCGTCCACGAGCGTGCCGTCGGGATCCAGTGCCTGGGCCCGGACGCCCGCCCCGCCGCGTACGACGTCGGAGACGCCGACCCCGGGGACGTACAGCTTCGCGTCCGTCATGAAGGCCGACGCGGACAGCGAGCCGCGGTACTCCTTGATGCCGGTCCGCCAGTGCTGGGCGGCCATCCTCCAGGAGCCGGGGTAGGCGGCGAGTCCGGCGAGGTCCTTCAGCGAGAAGCGGCTGAGCTTGTAGCCCTCCCTGGCCAGGGCGAGCACGGCGTTGGGACCGACCTCCACGCTGCCGTCGACCCGCGGGGTGAAGTGCACGCCGAGGAAGGGGTAGCGGGGGTCCGGTACCGGGTAGACGAGCCCGCGCACCAGGTGGGTGCGGTCCGGTTTGAGGAGCATGTACTCGCCCCGGAACGGGATGATCCTCGGAGCCTTCTTGTCCTGCGCGAGCCTGGCCACGGCGTCGGAGTGCAGCCCCGCGCAGAGGATCAGCCGGTCGACCCGGACCCGCTCCTCCCCCGACGCGACCTCGATGCCACCCGGCACATCGGTGATGGAGGTGACCGGGAAACCGAGCCTCACCTCGCCGCCGGAGGCCTCGATGTCCTTGGCGAACTCGCGGGCGATCGCCGGGTAGTCGGTGATCGCGGTACGCGGGGAGTGCAGGGCCGCGATTCCGCCCACGTGCGGCTCCAGCTCCTTGATCTCCTCACGGCAGATCTTGCGGAGTTCGGGCACGTGGTTGTTGCGGGCCCGCTCGTAGAGGTTCTCCATCCGGCCCAGCTCGTCCGGCCGTACGGCCACGACGAGCTTGCCGATCTCGTCGTACGGCAGGCCGCGGTCCTGGCAGTACTCGCGCAGGATCGATACGCCCCGGACGCACAGGTCGGCCTTGAGGCTGCCCGGCGCGTAGTAGATGCCGGCGTGCACGACGCCGGAGTTGTGGCCGGTCTGGTGGACGGCGACCTCGTGTTCCTTCTCCATGACCACGACCCGGGTGCCGGGGCGGCGCAGGGCGATCTCACGGGCGGTGGCCAGGCCCACGATGCCGGCGCCGACGATGCCGATCGTCTCGTCAGCCATCGGCGTCCTCCTTTCTCTGTGCTGCCCGCCCGCTCACGCGCCGATGTGGACGGCGACGGTCTTGACCCGGGTGGAGAAGCGCAGGACCTCGTCGCCCTGCTCCTTGTAGCCGGTGCCTGAGTCGTGGAAGCCGCCGAAGGGCAGGTGCACGTCCCAGCCGGGGGTGGTCGCGTTGACCGCGATCTGCCCGCACTCGGCGTCGTCGGCGAAGCGGTACGCGGAGGCGAGGTCGCGGGTGAACACAGCGGCGGCGAGGCCGAATTGGGAGTCGTTCACCGCGTCCACGGCCTGCGCGAAGTCGTCCACGGCGCGGACGGCGAGGACCGGTCCGAAGACCTCCTCGCGCCAGATCGCCGCCTCGGCCGTGACATCGGCGAGCACGGTCGGCTGCACGAAGCAGCCGTGCGCGTGGTCGCCCTCGGTGTCCGCCGCACCGCCGGTGAGGACGGTGGCACCCTCCTCGACGGCGCCCTCGATGTGGGCGAGGACGCTGTCGCGCTGCTTCGGGCTGGACAGCGGGCACAGGGTGGTCGCCGGGTCACTGCCCGGGCCGACCTTGAGCGCCTCGACCTCGGCGACCAGGAGCCGGGTGAACTCGTCGTACACCGGCCGCTCGACGACGACGCGGCTGGTGGCGGTGCAGCGCTGTCCGGCCTGGCCGAACGAGGCCGCTGCGACGGTCTTCGCGGCGAACGGCAGATCGGCGTCCCTGAGGACGACGGAGGCGTTCTTGCCTCCGAGTTCGCCCTGGAAGCGCACGTTGCGGTCGGCGAGACGGCGGCGGATTCGGCCTCCGACCTCGTTCGAGCCGGTGAAGGTGATGCCGACGATGCGCGGGTCGTCGAGCAGGGCCTCCTCGATCTCGGCCGTACGACCTGTGACCACGTTCAGGACTCCGGCGGGCAGGCCGGCGTCGTGCAGGGCGCGGGCGAAGTGCAGGCCCGACAACGGTGTCTCGGTGGCCGGCTTGAACACGGCCGCGTTGCCGGTGGCGAGCAGCGGGGCGAGCTTGCGGGCCGGGGTGATCAGCGGGTCGTTCCAGGGGCTGATCACGAGGATCACGCCGATCGGTTCGCGCTGGGTGTGCACCCGGGTGTTGGGGCGGGCGTCGTGCAGGAGGGTGCCGTAGCCCTGGCGGGCCAGGCCGGCGTAGTAGTCGAGGAAGTCGGCGGCCTTGAGGGTCTCGCCGCGGGCCTCGGCGCCGGTCTTGCCGTTCTCGGCGGTGACGTCGGCGGCGATCTCGTCGAGCCGCTCGCGGATCAGCCGGGCCGCCTCGGTGAAGATGCGGGCGCGTTCGAAGGGGCTGGTGCGCTTCCATACGGTAAAGCCGCGCTCGGCGTGGTCGTAGGCGCGGGTGACGTCCTTGGCGGCGAGGGCGGGGATGCGCGCGAGGGGGGTGCGGACATCGGCGGGGTCGTGCACCTCGATCCACTCGCCGGTCGTCACCCACTCTCCACCGGAGAGGGTTTCCAGGCTTCGCATGAAGATCACTTCCTTCGTCCGCCGCGGTGCGGGTCCGCGGTCTGCACAGTCAGCGGCCGCAGTGGGCCGAATGCGACAACACACCATGTGAGGGCGGTGCCACCAGTCCCGCAGAGGCAGGCATTGCTTGCGCCGCGCGCAGGTCGGCGGAGGGTTGATCCGTGCTGGAATCGGCAGGCCGGACGGCATGTGCCACGCCGCCGGGAGCAGAGGATCCGCCGCGGATCGACCGAGGATTCGATGAGGAGAGACACGACATGGCCTACGCAGTCATCGCCCGCTACTTCTGCGAGCCCGCCGACGAGGCCACAGTGCGCGCCGCGTTGCTGAAGGTGCGCGAGCAGACCCGTGCCGAGCCGGGGAACCTGGCCTACGAGGTGCACGCCGAGGCGGACGTACCCGGGAGTTTCGTGCTGTACGAGCAGTACGCCGACCGGGCCGGTTTCGACGCGCACAAGGCGGCCGACCACTTCGACGAGCTGATCGTGCGGACGGTCTGGCCGCTGCTCACCGATCGCAGGGTGACCTTCGCCGAGGTCCTGTGACGGACCCGGCCGGGAAGCGCCGCGACGCGCTTCCCGGCTCGGGCGTCAGAACTCGTTGCCCCAGCAGTACCGGGCCAGCGTCTCCACCTGGACCAGCTTCTGCCGCTGCTGCTCGGCGGTCAGCAGTGGCCGTGTCGCCACGTCGGCGAAGCCGCGGGACGGCGAAATGGCCATGTCCTCAAGGTCCTTGATCTCGGCGGCGGCGTCGATGCGTGCCATCACCGCGTCGATCTCCTCCAGCTCGGCCACGTTCGCGTCCACGACACCCAGGCATGCGTCCCGGTGCTCCGGCAACGACCTGACCAGGTCGAGTTCGGCGTCGGTGCCCTGGTCGTACGGCAGGATCCAGCGGTCCGCGGGAACCTCGCCGTAGAGGTGCTCGGCCGCCGCCCGGTCCACCGCGGCAGGCGCCGCATGGCCGATCGAGACACCGATGCGTACGCCCTCGGGACGCTCGTCGAGTCGTACCGCCAGGGCCTCAACGGCGAGGGTGTCCTCGAAGGACAGCGCGCCGGGGGCGGCCGGGTCGACGGCCAAGTGGCCCGCGAGGAGCGGGTTGTTGAGCTGGATCAGCCGGACCCCGCGGGAGACCAGCAGCTCGATCTCCGCGTGGATGATCTCCGCGAGCGCCTCCCCCAACTCCCTTGCGGACGAGGGGCCGTGACCGGGCTGGAAGGTGGTGGCGGCGAGATACGCGGGTGAGGGCAGCGAGGCCTTCGGGGCGATCAGCGTCAGTCCGGTGAGGCGTGCCGCCCAGTCCGCTAGCAGCGGGCCGTTGGCCTTGGGGAGGGATTCCGCGACCCAGCGGACCAGCCCGTCGGCGTCGTTCTCGTCCGTGCGCCGGAGACCTGATACTCCGTCAAGGACCGCGCTGCGGAAGTCCTCTCGCGGGAAGTCGCCGTCGGTGACGACGGTGGAGCGCAGCTTGCGCTGGAGGACGACGGCCTCCTTGACCGCCCGGAGTTCCGCCGCCTTCAATGCCTCGGGGTCGCCGGCCGCGCGTGCGGCGGTCAGTTCGGCGGGGCGGACCAGGCTACCGTGGTGGTCGATGCGGTAGTTGAACGTGTCCGCCATGAGTCATGCGTCCTTTCCGGAGGAGGACGACGAGGTCGGGGCAGGCTTGCCGACAACACCCCAGGCGGCGAACTCCAGTTCGTAGCCGAGCGAGGCGAGGACGTCCTCGGCGATCTGCTGGTCCTCGTCCGCGGTGCCGCCCGCGATACCGAGGCCGCCGATGATCTCGCCGTCCTTCTTGATGGTGAGGCTGCCTTCGGTGGCCATGATCGGCATGGCGGCGCCGGGGAGTTGGGAGAGCTGGGAGAAGAAGACCGGCTGGCTCTCCTGCCACTTCTTCAGCATCTTGCCGGGCCGCTGCATGATGGCCGCCGTGTACGCCTTGGCGCGGGCGATGTCCGGGGTGAGCGGGCGGGCGCCGTCCGGGCGACGGATGGCGACGGGGAAGCCGCCCGCGTCCACGACGGCCACGCTCACCGCCTTCCCGATCGACCTGGCACGCTTGTGGGCGGCGTCGATGATCTCCTCGGCGGCGTCCAGGGTGAGGCTGCTCATGCTGCTTCCTTCGGTGCGGTGAGGGTGCGGCGCAGGTGGGCGACGGCGGCGTTGTACTTGGCGGGCGTCTCCCAGTACATGGAGTGCGGGGCGTCCGGGACGATCTCCAGGCGCGAGCCGGCGAGCAGTTCGTGGGCGCGGGTCACGGTCTTCACGCTGAGCACCGCGTCCTTCTCGCCCGCGAGGAAGGCGACCTTGACGCCCGAGTCCCGGATGTCGTCCAGGGACGGTCCGTTGGTGTCGAGGTTGCGCAGGTCCTGCATCCTGGCCACGTTGAACGTGCCCATCTGCTGGAAGAGGAAGGTGAGGTCGGCCCGCTCCTCCTGGAACCGCTTCGTCAACAGGCGGTCGATGACCGGCAGTTTGACGGCCTGGGCGCGGTCGGCGGCGGCCAGTTCCTTCAGTTCGGGGTGGCTGATGCCGCCCAGCGAGTGGCCGAGCACGACCGAGCCGACCCGCTCGGGCCGCAGCAGCGCGGCGCGCAGTGCGGCGACGGAGCCGATGGACTGGCCGACCAGCATGGCGTCGGCCAGGTCCTCCTGGTCGAGGACGGCTACGACGTCGCCGGGAAAGTCCTGGCCGTCGAACTCGGGCATGGACGAGTCGGACTTGCCGAAGCCGCGCAGGTCCACGGTGACAACCGTGAACTCCTCGCGCAGCGCGGCCACTTGCTGCCACCAGGCGGTGTGGTGGCCGCCGCTGCCGTGCACGAACAGGATCGCCGGACCGCTGCCGTGGCGCTCGTAGTAGATGGATGTGCCGTCGGAGTCGGCGATGGGCATGGGGGTGAACTCCTGTACGCGCGGGGTCAGTTGGGGCGACGGCCGTGGAAGACGAGCTCGATCATGGTGTGGTCGGGGTCGTGGATGTAGCAGAACTTCGACTGGTTCTCGGGCCGTTCGATCGGCCGGGTGTGCCGGATCCCCAGGTCCTTGAGGTGGGCGAGGAAGTCGTCCCAGTCGTCCACCTCGACGGCGAAGTGATAGGGCGCCATGCGCTCCATCTCCTCGACGGGGGTGAAGTGGAGGTCGAAGTTGCCCCGGGTCATCAGCACCACACGGGTGTTGGACTTGGGCATGATGCGCTTCATCCCGAAGACCTTCGTGTACCACTCGGCGGTCCGGTCGGGGTCGGTGGTGGGGAAGTTGACGTGGTGGATGTAGCGGGGTGCGCTGCTCATGACGGATTCCCTTCGCTGTGTACGGGGTTGGACAGGACGCCGATGCCGCTGATCTCGATGTCCACGGTGTCCCCGGGTTCGAGTTGGCAGGTGGACTCGGCGCCCATCCACAGCACGTCCCCCGGGTGCATGGTGATGTGCTTGGTGAGCTCGACGATGTGGTCGAACGGGTCGAAGACCATGTCGCCGGTGGCGAACGAGGCACGGACCTCCCCGTTCACACGGAGCGTCGTGGTCTGTGCCAGGGCGTCGACATCGGTCTCCATCCAGGGACCCATCGGCTTGAACGTGTCGCTGTTCTTGCTGCGCCAGAAGGAGCGGTCCTGGTGCTGCCAGGTGCGGGCGCTGACGTCGTTGCCGATCGTCCAGCCGAACACGGACTTACGGGCCTCTTCGTACGTGGCGTGCCGGAGCGTGCGGCCGATGACGGCGACGAGCTCCGGTTCGGCCTCGAAGCGGCCCTCGACCCCGTCCGGCTTGACGATGGGCGAACGGTGGCCGGTGAGCGCGTTGTTGGCGCGGTAGCCGACCTCGGGACGGGTGGGGGTCTCGGCGCCGGCGTGCGCGATGTGGCGCGGGTAGTTCATGCCGACCGCGTAGAACACGGGCGGGACGACTACGGGCAGCCACTGGGCTTCGGCGGCCGGCACCGTGCCGATGACGGTCGGATCGCCCTCGATCGGGGACTCGGACAGCAGTTCGATGTCCTCCTCCCCCACCCGGCCCCAGACCGCCCGGCCGCCAACCCCAACGCGCGTGTACCTCATGGCGGTTCAGCCCGCCAGCAGGTGGGAGACGCGCTTGGTGATCAGGTAGGCGTCGAGGGCTTCGGGGCCGCCCTCCCTGCCGTAGCCGCTCTCCTTCACACCGCCGGAGGGGGCCTCGGCGACGGAGCCGCCGCAGTGGTTGATGGAGAGGATGCCGGCCTCCAGCGCGCCGGAGAGCTTCTCGGCGGTGGCGGCGGACTCTGTGAACCCGTAGGCGGCGAGGCCGTAGGGCAGGGCGTTGGCGAGGGCGAGGGTCTCGTCCAGATCGGTGAACGGGACGACCGGCGCGAGCGGGCCGAAGGGCTCCTCGTGCATCAGCTTCGCGTCCGCCGGTACGTCCGTCAGCACGGTCGGGGCGTAGAAGTAGCCGTCGCGCTCCAGGCGTCGACCGCCCGTGAGTACCTTGGCATCGCGTTCCACGGCGTCGGAAACCAGGTTCTCCATGGCCTGCAGCCGGCGCTCGTTGGCGAGCGGACCCATGGTGGTGTCGCTGTCGAGGCCGTCTCCTACGGTGACCTCCTGGGCGGCCTTCACGAACTCCGCGGTGAACGCGTCGACGATGCTCTCGTGGACGAAGAAGCGGCTCGGTGAGGTGCACACCTGGCCGGCGTTGAAGAACTTCGCCTGTGCCGCCTTGCGGGCGGACTTCACCGGGTCGGCGTCGGCGCACACGATGACCGGGGCGTGGCCGCCGAGTTCCATCAGCGTGGGCTTCATGGCCTCGCCGGCCTGAGCCGCGAGGAGCTTGCCGACGGGTACCGAGCCGGTGAAGGCGACCAGGCGGATCTGCGGCGAGGGGATCAAGTGGGCGGAGACTTCGGCCGGTTCGCCGAAGACGAGGTTGAGGACACCGGCCGGGAGTCCGGCGTCGGCGTAGCAGGCGACCAGGGCGGCGGCCGTACCCGGGGTCTCCTCGGAGGCCTTGATGACGATCGAGCAGCCCGCGGACAGGGCCGAGGACAGCTTGCGATTCGGGCCGCCCACGGGGAAGTTCCACGGCACGAACGCGGCCACGGGGCCCACGGGTTCGCGGCGGACGGTGAGGACGGTACCGGGTGCGGACGGGATGATCCGGCCGTAGGCGCGACGGGCGTCCTCGATGTGCCAGCGCAGGGTGTCGGCGGTGCGCAGGGCCTCGGTGGTGCCCTCGCGGAGCGGCTTGCCCTGTTCCCGGGTCATGATCCGGCCGATCTCGGGGGCGCGCTCGGTGATCAGGTCGGCGGCGGCGTGCAGGATCGCGGAGCGCTTGGCCATGGGGGTGTTGCGCCAGGTGCGGAAGCCCTCGGTGGCCGCGTCGAGGGCGCGGTCCAGGTCGGCGGTGGTGGCGAGGGGAACGTCGCCGATCACCTTCTCGGTGGCCGGGTTCACGATCGGGGCGGTCCGTCCGGTGCCGCCCTGGCACCACTCGCCCGCGATGTACATGCGGACGGCGGGGTAGCCGTGGTCGGAGGTCATGAGTGGGTGCCCTCTCAGGCTGGAAAGGCGGGAGGAGAATCAGTTGGCGGGGGCGTCCTGGTCGCGGTTGGAGCGCAGCGCCCAGATGTGGTGCGGCGGGGTGGTCTCGTGGACGCGGGTCCCGTAGGTGTCGTCGACGCGGTCCATGTCCGCCGCGTACTCGACGCGGCCTCCGCACGGGGCGTGGATGAACCGGAACACGTTCGAGCCGACGGTGTGGCGGCCGAGTCTGCGGGCCTCCCGCCAGCCGCGCTCGATCATGTGGTTGCCGCCCTCGATGACGTCGTCGAAGCCGGGGACCTCGTAGGCGACGTGGTTGACGCCGGCGCGGTCGGGGCGGTGGCACAGCAGCATGGTGTGCTGGTCGTCGTCGCCCGGTGCCTGCATGAAGACGCCCATCGGTCCGACGATGTCGGTGGGCCGGAAGCCGAGCCGCTCCGTGTAGAACGCGACGGCCTCCTCGCGCCCCTCCTTGACGATGTTCAGCGCGACATGGCACATGCGCAGCGGGTAGGCCCGGGTGAGCGGTTCCAGCGCGGTGTTCCAGCGGTCGACGCTGCCCAGCGCGTTGGCGGGCCGGGGGGTGACGTCCGCGTCCTTCGGGCGGGCCAGGGCGAGTCCGACGCCGAAGCCGCTCTCGTCCGCGGTGTGGAAGACCCCGTCGGCGCTCTCGTGGACCTTGCGGTCGCGGCCGGCGGCGGCGACCAGCCGGGCCAGTTCCTCCGGGGTGTCGACGCCCCAGACGACCTCGCGGATCGTCGGCCCTGCCTCCACCGGTGGCGGCAGCAGCGGGCCGGGCACGGTGTCCAGATGCAGGGTCTGTCCGGCGAGCGTCTCGAAGACCGCGTGCTCCTCGGTGCGCTCCAGCAGGAACAGCCCGAAGTCGCCGAAGAAACGGACACATTCGTCTACGTCGTCGATGCCGTAGGTGACCGATTCGATTCTCTGGATTCCCATGGATGCCTCGTTTCGCGGGTCGCCCGGCGAGCCTAGGTTTCGGGGCGTGAAGGCCTCAATGGTCCGAGCTCGCCTGAATTCGCAATCGTTTCTTGCAACTACGCGCGGATGGCCGGAATGGGATTCTGTGAGAACCATTCGGAGAGGAAGTCCAGGAAGACGCTGACCTTGCGCGGGGTGGCCTGGCCCGGGCCGTAGATCGCGAAGAGCGGGCGGTCGGGTACGGCGAGTTCGGGCAGCAGGACCCTGAGGGCGCCGGAGAGGAGGTCGTCGTAGGCGGGGCGCTGTGGGAGCAGGGCGATGCCGCGGCCGTGGACGGCGGCCTTCTGGATCGCGAGATAGGAGTTGGACGAGAACGCCACGTTGCGGATCTTGTGGAGGGTGCTCGTGTGCCCGTGGCCGATGCGCCAGACCGGGTCGTTGACGTGGACGAGGCACTCGTGGTGGGCGAGGCCGTTGGGCTCGGTGAGCGGGCCGCCGCGCTCCAGGTACTTCTCGGAGGCGCAGAGCACGAAGGGCAGAGAGGCGATCTTCTTGAGGCGGACGCTGGAGTCGCGCAGGTCGCGGGTGTGGAAGGCGACGTCGAAGCCGCTGTCCAGGAAGTCGTACGTGCGGTCCGACATGCCGCCCAGTTCGAAGCGGACGTGGATCTTGGGGTGGGCGGCGGAGAACGCGGCGATCGCGTCCCCGAGGTCCAGGCTGCCTATCCACTTGGGGCAGATGATGCTCAGGGTGCCCTCGGCGCGGTCGTGGAGGTGCGAGATGACGGCGTCCTCGGCCTCGATCTCGTCGAGGATCCGGGCCGCGAACTCGGCGTACCGCAGCCCCGGTTCGGTGAGGCTCACCGAGCGGGCGGTGCGGTTGACGAGGCGGACGCCGACCTGCCGCTCCAGCTCGGCGACGTGGCGCGACACGAGCGAGCCCGACGAGCCCAGCTTCTTGGCGGCGCCGCTGAAGCTCCCGGCCTGCGCGACGGTGACGAAGCTGTGCATGAGGAGCAGTCGATCCATGATTCCTCCGGAGGCCCACATGTGCCAGGGGTGGGCCCCGGCGGCGGTGCCGGTCATATAGGGGTCCGGCAGGATCCGGAATGTCCTGGCAGCGGCTCTATCGGGACATTCCGGCGACGTGCCGGACGGGCGGCTCGGGACAGTGCGGGGACAGGCATCGCTGCCCACGCGGCTGTGTTACTTGGGGCAGTACTGGGGTGCCTTGTTCAGGTTGTCCTTGGTGACCAACAAAAGAGGAATGTTGGCAATCTTGTCAACCTTCTCCTTGGTCAGGAGGCCGACCGCGTTCTTCACCGCGGTCCGCCCGATCGACATGGCCGAGTTCGCGGCGGTGGCGGAGAGCCGTCCGTCCTCGACGGCGGCCACGCCCTCGTCGGTGCCGTTGGCGGTCACGATCTTGACGTCCTTCTTGCCGGCCGCGTCGAACGCCTTGCGGGCGGCCGGCACCATGTCCTCCGGGGCGACGAACGGGTACTGCAGGTCAGGATGTGCCTGGATCATGTTCTCGGCCACGTCCTGCGCCTTGACCGGGTTGAACATCCCCGGCTGGTTCGCGACCACCTCGGCGGTGCTCGGCAGTGCCTTCGTGAAGCCGCCCACCATCAGGTCGGAGGCGGCGCCGGGCGCCCCCGCGATCACGCCGACCTGGACGTTCTTGCCGCCCGCGTCCTTCGCGATCCAGCCGGCGTCCAGGGCACCCAGCTTCCCCAGGTCGACGACGGCCGCGCCGAGGATGTCGTTCACGTCGCCGGTGGCCACGGACGTCAGGTAGATCGGTATGTTCGCGGCCTTCGCCTTGGCGATGTCGCCCTTGAGCGCGTCGACATTGACCGTCTGCACGATCAGCGCGCTCACACTGCGCGAGGTCATGTCCTCGATGTTGGACAGCTCGGTGGTGGAATTCTGGTGCGAGTCGGCGGTGAAGATCTTGACGTTCTCCGTCTTCGCCGTCTGCTCGACCGCTTTCTGGGGACAGCTGTGGAACTCGGTGTCGCCGCCGTAGACGAATCCGAGGGTGACATCACCGGAACCCCCGCTGTCGTCACTGCTGCCGCAGCCGTTCAGTACGAGAGTGGAGCCGGCGAACGCGGCGAACATGGTTCTGCGGGAACGAGGTCCACGCCCTTCGGCGCGGCTGCTCCGCCGAAGCTCCTGGTGACGCCCCGGACGCGAAGTACCGCGTCTCCCCCCGGGGTTGTCACGGGCGTGGCTCGGTGCCGTCCGGGGCGAGGCGGCCGTAGCCGCGGATGTCCGGGAACGGGGGTTCCTTGTCGGCCTGGAGGTCCACCTGAAAGGTGTTGAGGCACATACCGAGCATGGTGAAGTTGCCGAGCGCGCCGATGGTGTCGACCAGGCCCTTGGAGCCGAAGTGCTCCAGTGCGGCGGCGAAGGTGGCGTCGGTGACGAAGTGGTCGTCGAGGATCTCGCGGCAGAACTGGTAGAAGGCCTGGTCCGCTTCGTTGTCGAGGACGGCCTCGCGCTTCTCGGCGATCGCCTTGACGGCGGCCTCCGGGATGCCGGCCTCGATCGCCTGGTGCACATGGGCGTTCCAGGAGTACTGCGCGTCCCAGTTGCGGGCGGCCATCAGCAGGGTGAGTTCGCTGAGGTGCTTGGGGAGGCTGCTGTCGAAGCGGGCGAACGCACCGAGGGATTCGGCCCGTTCGCACATCTCGGGGCTGTGCAGCCAGACCCGGAAAGGTCCGCGGACCGCGCCGCGCCGGCCGGCGATGCGGGCGGCCAGTTCCCGCTGGCGCGGGTCCATTTCCTCTTCGGTGAGAACGGGGAGCCTCATGGGCCGGTACCTGCCTTTTCTTTCCGGCGCGTTACGTGCACGGTTCGTGAAGCCGTGCGATGCGTGCCGACGCTACAGCCGGGTCAGGAAAGCTCACCCCTCCGGAAGTGCAAGGTAAAGCTGCACGCCGGAGGGCACCCATTCCCCCGCGCGAGGCCTAACGTCGTTCGACGCAGAAGTGTGTAAGTGGAAAGGAACTCCGGATGACCACGATCATCAAGGTCGCGTCCGTGCCCGTGCTCGATCGCGGCGGAGCCGTCGCCTCGACACCACTCGTCACGACGCCGTCGGCGGGCGGGGAGAACCTGATCACCAGTGGGATGAGCGTGTATCCGGTCGGCTCCGGGGCGCCGTTGCACTCGCACAACTGCGACGAGCACGTGACGATCCTGGAGGGCGAGGCGGAGGTGTGGGTCGACGGCGAGGTGACACGGCTGGAGCAGTACGACACCACGTACGTCCCCTCACCGATCCCGCATCTGTTCCGGAACGTGGGCGACACCCCGCTGCGCATCCTGTGGGTGTACTCGTCGGGCTATGTGACGCGGACGTTCACCGAGACGGGCAAGACGGTGGAACACCTGTCGGCGGAGGACCAGATGGGCAAGGACTGACCCACCGCACACGGAGGCGCCCGCGTCGAAGTCGCCTCGTCCGCCTTGGTCCGCAACCGCTCCACCATCGGCTGTGACAACTCGATGCCGGTGACGGGAACTCCGCGCTCGGCGAGCGGCACGGC